>NZ_JBJQJO010000003.1:0-342653 GCF_046487395.1 Escherichia sp. WS1450 | reverse complement strand
CGACGTTGATAGGCCGGGTGTGTAAGCGCAGCGATGCGTTGAGCTAACCGGTACTAATGAACCGTGAGGCTTAACCTTACAACGCCGAAGATGTTTTGGCGGATGAGAGAAAGATTTTCAGCCTGATACAGATTAAATTAACCGGCGGTAAGCGGGTTAATAAAACAGAATTTGCCTGGCGGCCTTAGCGCGGTGGTCCCACCTGACCCCATGCCGAACTCAGAAGTGAAACGCCGTAGCGCCGATGGTAGTGTGGGGTCTCCCCATGCGAGAGTAGGGAACTGCCAGGCATCAAATTTAGCGTGCTGATATGGCTCAGTTGGTAGAGCGCACCCTTGGTAAGGGTGAGGTCCCCAGTTCGACTCTGGGTATCAGCACCACTCTTTAGGTTAAAGTTCGGCAGATTAGAAAAGAATTTGTCTGGCGGCAGTAGCGCGGTGGTCCCACCTGACCCCATGCCGAACTCAGAAGTGAAACGCCGTAGCGCCGATGGTAGTGTGGGGTCTCCCCATGCGAGAGTAGGGAACTGCCAGACATCAAATCAAGCGAAAGGCCATCCGAAAGGATGGCCTTTTTGCTTTTCGAACTAACATTCAATTAATGGATTACCTGCGATAAAAATGCCCTCGTACGCTCTGATTTAGGATGCGCAAAAAATTCATCAGGTGCAGCTTGCTCCACTATTTCCCCACGATCCATAAAAATCACCCTGTCAGCGACGGTTCGTGCAAACCCCATCTCATGTGTTACACACAACATTGTCATACCCGACTGCGCCAGCCCAATCATCGTATCCAGCACTTCTTTCACCATCTCCGGATCGAGCGCTGACGTAGGTTCATCAAATAGCATGATCTTTGGTTTCATACAAAGTGAACGTGCTATGGCAACGCGTTGCTGCTGACCACCAGAAATCTGTCCGGGAAACTTCTGGGCATGTTCGGCAATTCTCACCCGCTCAAGGTAATGCAACGCCAGATCTTCAGCCTCTTTCTTAGGCATCTTGCGTACCCAAATCGGTGCCAGGGTACAGTTCTGTAGAACGGTCAGATGAGGGAAGAGATTGAAATGCTGAAAGACCATTCCCACTTCCTGCCTGACGCGCTCAATATTGCGGATATCTTCATTAAGTTCGATGCCATCCACCACGATCCGTCCCTGTTGATGTTCTTCCAGATGATTAATACAACGAATGGTTGTCGATTTACCGGAACCAGAAGGGCCACACAGAACGATCCGTTCTCCCGGTTGCACGGTTAAATTTATATTTTTCAAAACATGGAATTGCCCATACCATTTATTGACGTTTTCCAGCGTAATCATCGCGTTAGCAGGTTGCAGTAAAATTTGGCTCATAGTGTCCTCAATGCGGTGTACGCCCGGTGTTAAAACGTTTTTCCAGATGTTGGCTATAACGTGACATGCTGAAACAGAAGATCCAGTAGATCAGTGCGGCGAAAACATACCCTTCCGTCGACATACCCAACCAGGCGGGATCAACGGTTGCCTGCTGAACGCTACTGAAAAGATCGAACAACCCGATGATGATCACCAGGCTGGTATCTTTGAAGAGTGCGATGATGGTATTTACCAGCCCAGGAATTACCAGCTTCAACGCCTGTGGCAGAATAACCAGCCCCTGAGTTTTCCAGTAACCCAACGCCAGCGACTCTGCCGCTTCATATTGCCCTTTAGGCAGCGCCTGTAATCCGCCTCGCACGACTTCCGCAACATATGCTGACTGAAACAGGATCACGCCAACCAGCGCGCGGATCAGTTTGTCGATACTGGTGCCTTCTGCCATAAACAACGGCAGCATGACCGAAGACATAAACAGAACGGTAATCAGCGGTACACCGCGCCAGAACTCGATAAAAATGACCGATAAGATACGCACAATCGGCATATGGGAGCGGCGACCTAACGCCAGTAAGATCCCCCACGGCAGCGCCCCCGCAATCCCAACTGATGCAATAATTAAAGTTAGCGTCAGCCCGCCCCATTGCCGGGTTTCAACCCGCTCAAGACCAAAAAAACCGCCATACATCAGCCACCAGACAATCAGTGGGTACATCACCGCCCAGACCGCAATATAGCGACCGCGATGCGGGAGTATTTTCCAGAACATTGGTGCGATCGACACAAGCCCAATCAGTAATGCCAGGTTAATTCGCCAGCGTTGGTCGTGTGGGTAAAGCCCATACATAAACTGACCAAATCGTTCGTGGATGAAGACCCAACAGGCACCGGCTTTTGTGCAGTCGGCACGCGTTGAGCCAACCCAGTTAGCCTGCAAAAATGCCCAGTTCAGCAACGGTGGGATCAGTTCCCACATCAACCATATGCAGCCAATAGTCAGCAGGCTATTGCTCCAGCTGGAGAACAGATTTTTTCGCACCCACACCATCGCGCGGCTTGAGTTATGGCTCGCCGGGCGCGGGGGATGAGACAGCAATACTTTTGTCATCATGACTCCTTAGCGTTCAACGATCGCGATGCGGCGGTTATAGATATTCATCAGCAGCGAGATAGTCAGGCTGATAATCAGATAGACCGACATGGTCATGGCTATCGTCTCGATGGCTTGCCCAGTCTGGTTTAGCACGGTGCCAGCAAACAGCGAAACCATATCCGGATAGCCAATAGCGGCGGCAAGAGAGGAGTTTTTGACGATGTTGAGATACTGGCTGGTTAACGGCGGAATAATCACTCGCAGTGCCTGGGGAATAATGACCTGGCGTAGCGTAACCGGGTTGGGTAATCCCAGTGACCGTGCCGCTTCATGTTGACCATAAGGCACTGCCTGGATCCCAGCGCGGATAATCTCGGCGATAAATGCAGAGGTATAAACCGAAAGCGCCAGCGTTAAGGCTACCAGTTCAGGAATTAAAACCATCCCGCCACGGAAGTTAAAGCCTCGTAGGGCTGGAACATCCCAGTGTAGTGCTGCGCCAAAAAGCCATTGCGCCAGTAAAGGCAAACCAATGATCAACACTGCGGCGATCGGCCAGGTGCGGCGCAGCTGTCCGGTCTTTATCTGGTATGTTTTATTAAAGCGGAATAGCCCAACAGAAAGGACTATAGCCATAACAACAGCCAGGATAAACGCAATAAATCCGTCTCCCAGCTGCGGTGACGGAATATAAAGCCCACGATTGCTCAAAAAGGCCAGATCAAACGCGCTCACAGCCTGGCGTGGTCCGGGCAAATTGCGCAACACGGCAAAGTACCAGAAGAATATTTGCAGCAGCGGCGGAATATTACGGAAGATCTCAATATAAATTGTGGAAAGCTTTCGTAGCAGCCAGTTATCCGAAAGTCGCGCCAGACCGATAAAGAAGCCCAGAACAGAAGCGAATATAATACACAATGCAGAAACCAGTAGCGTATTGAGTAAGCCAACAATGAAAACGCGTCCGTAGGTATCACCCTGCTGGTAATCGATCAAATGCTGGACAATACCGAAGCCAGCGCCGCGATCCAGAAAGGCAAAACCTGAAGTAATGCCACGATTACTGAGATTCGTCACAGTGTTGTGAAATAGCCAACCAACAATGCCGACAACAGCAACAACGGCAAGGATCTGGAATAACCAGGCGCGAACCGTAGGGTTGGCAAAGGAGAGTGAGCCTTTAACGGTTGAGCGGCGATGAGACATAGAAACCTCGGAAAGCATAACGCTGAAGAGAGCGCCGCCGTAGCGACGCTCGTTACCTCACACCGACTTAACGCACGGGCGGCGCGTACTGAATACCGCCGTTATTCCAGAGATTATTTTGCCCACGTTTAATTTTCAGCGGGCTTTCTGAACCTACGTTACGCTCAAAAATTTCCGAGTAGTTACCCACCTGTTTGATGATGTTGTAAGCCCATTTATTATCCAGCTTCAGATCCTTGCCGTAATCGCCCTCTTTACCCAGCAGATGTGCCATATCAGGCGTTGCTGGATTAGCCGCTTTTTCATCGACGTTTTGCGAGTTAACGCCCATCTCTTCAGCATTCAGCATGGCGAAAAGCGTCCAGCGTACAATCGAGAACCATTCATCATCGCCACGACGAACTACCGGCCCAAGCGGTTCTTTAGAGATAACTTCCGGTAAGACAATCCATTCAGCTGGGTTGCTTAATTTGATGCGCAGGGCATACAGTTGTGATTGATCCGAGGCCAACGTATCGCAGCGACCAGATTCCAGTGCCTTCGCTGATTCGTCAGAGCGATCGAAAGTCACTGGTGTGTACTTCATATTGTTTGCCTTGAAGTAATCAGCAACATTGAGTTCGGTATCAGTACCCGCCTGAATGCAGACTGTTGCACCATCCAGTTCTTTTGCGCTTTTTAGCCCCGCTTTATCGTGCGTCAGGAAGCCAATGCCGTCGTAATAAGTGACGCCAGTAAATGCCATTCCCATTCCTGCGTCGCGTGATGAAGTCCAGGTCGTATTACGGGAGAGCAAATCCACCTCCCCTGACTGTAAAGCCGTGAAGCGTTCTTTTGCAGTGAGCGGGGTATATTTCACTTTCGTGTCGTCACCAAATACAGCTGCCGCAACACCACGACAAACATCTACATCAATACCTGAAAACTTACCGTCAGCATCGGCATAAGAGAACCCAGGTAATCCATCACTGATCCCGCATTGCACAAACCCTTTTTTCTGAACGGCATCAAGCGTCGCGCCAGCATGCGCCTGATTTGCAACGGCAAGCAGCACGCTGGCGGCAGCCAGTGTGGCTATCATCATCTTTTTCATAATGCTTCCTGTGAGGCGAAAATTATCGTTATAGGACGTTTGGGAAACGTCTTTTACCTGTCTGTGGCCATCCTCTTATAAGCAAAAGTAGTGCCAGCTTTTGCGCACGATTTCGCGTCGCAATAAGCTGAGTGTAGACAGGAAATAATAAAAACAGCGCCCCGCAATGGTGCGAAAATGAAACATGCGCCACATTTTGGCGCAAAATATTTACGCATTTTTACTAAGCAGAATAATGATTGTTAGCGTGAGTATATTTCTGGTAGGAAGTGTGAAAATTAAATTGATGCGTTATTTCGAAAGCAGCGAAATAACGCGATATAACATGCTAAATCAGCAGGGAATTACCCAGCAGAATATAGCAATATTTTATCTTATGGAGAGATACTGTATCGTTAAACAGAGCGCGGTACTCCGCGCCCTGTGCAGTTATTTCGACAGAGCGATGATCCCCATCGTCAGGCCAGCAACAGCTGCAGCCCCGCCAGCAATAGCCCCAGCCGTTTCCCAGTTATCCTGAGTCGTGCCTTTCATACAGGTATTAGTGTGAACCAGTCGGCCCTGATCGTCATAAACCGGAACGCAGGGCGAATCGTGAGCACAGCCCGCCAGCAATGCGGTGAGCAATGCCACAGGAATTAATCTTTTCATGGTGTTACCTCAGTAATAAACGCTAACGCTTAATAAGTTAACTCTCTTATTAACGAGCTGAATGCCATTTTATCACTGGAGGTTATAAATCTTGCGGAATGAATAATGACAAATTATGTGAATTGTAAAAATAGTGAAGGGAACGGGAACTATAGAAAGTTTTTAAAGAGTGAGTAGAGGAATATCTTATTAATTTTTATGGGTTTCACTGGAAATAATAAAGGCACCCGAAAGTGCCTTTATGTTTCTGATTTATCCTTTAAAGCAACGGCGGATCACCACAAAGAACACCGGCACGAAGAAGATTGCCAGCAACGTTGCAGAAACCATCCCGCCCATTACCCCGATACCCACTGCGTTCTGCGCGCCACTGCCGGCACCGTTACTGATAGCTAGCGGTAATACGCCGAGAATAAAGGCGAGAGAGGTCATCAGGATAGGACGCAGACGCATACGTACTGCCATTAGTGTCGCTTCAACAACACCTTTACCCTCTTTCTCCATGAGATCTTTAGCGAACTCAACAATCAAGATAGCGTTTTTAGCCGACAAGCCAATTGTCGTTAGCAAGCCCACCATAAAGTAGACGTCATTTTTTTGATTAAAGAGTGTCGCCGCCAGTAGCACGCCGACAATCCCTAACGGCACGACCAACATAACCGAGACAGGAATTGACCAGCTTTCATAGAGTGCAGCAAGGCACAGGAAAACAACCACAAAGGAAATTGCTACCAGAGCGGGAGCCTGGTTTCCCGATAGGCGTTCCTGATATGACATACCCGTCCAGTCATAACCAATGCCAGCTGGTAATTGTGATGCAAGGTTTTCCATCAACGCCATGGCATCGCCGGAACTGGTTCCTGGCGCGGCTTCCCCCTGAATCTCCATTGACGGCAGACCGTTGTAGCGCTCCAGTCGCGGAGAGCCATACACCCAATGTGCAGTGGTAAAGGCAGAGAATGGCACCATTTCGCCATTGGCGCTACGGACATAAAGTTTATCGACATCTTCTGGCAGCATACGAAATTTGGCATCCGCCTGAACATACACCTTTTTTACGCGACCACGGTCAATGAAGTCGTTAACGTAAGTCCCACCCAACGCCGTTGAAATGGTCTGATTGATGTCAGAAAGTGAAACACCTAATGCTTGCGCCTTTTCCTGGTCAACTTCCAGTTTAAACTGCGCGGTGTCTTCCAGACCATTAGGACGCACGCTGACTAAGCTGGCAGGATGTTGCGCCGCCATGCCAAGCAACTGGTTACGGGCCTGGGTCAGGGCATCATGACCCAGCCCAGCCTGATCAATTAACTCAAAGTCGAAACCCGTTGCCGTGCCCAGTTCAACAATGGCTGGCATATTGAATGGAATGACAAAACCGTCGCGGATCTTGCCCAATTCCATTTTGGCACGATGGATTACCGCTTCCGCACTGTTTTCGTCACCACTACGCTCTTCCCACGGTTTCAGACTGACGAAAGCCATACCGGCGTTTTGTGCCTGGCCGCTGAAGCTAAAGCCGTTAACCGTAAAGACACTTTCTACGTTCGCTTTCTCGTTCTTCAGATAGTAATCCGTCACTTGATCCAACACTTTTTGCGTTCGCTCTTGCGTCGCGCCAGCGGGTAACTGAATCATAGTCAGAAAGACACCCTGATCCTCTTCAGGTAAGAAGGAAGACGGAAGACGTAAAAACAATACCACCATTCCAGCAACAATTAGTGCATAGATCAGTAAATATCGTCCTGTGGAACCGAGGATTTTGCCGACGCTGTTGGTGTAGTGGTTAACGCTATGATCGAAGGTGGTATTAAACCAGCCGAAGAAACCGCCCTTATTTTCGTGATGCTCAGCAGAGACGGGTTTGAGCAGTGTTGCACATAACGCTGGGGTAAGAATCAATGCCACCAGAACAGAAAGCGCCATTGCCGAAACGATGGTGATAGAGAACTGGCGGTAAATTGCCCCAGTAGAACCGCCGAAGAATGCCATTGGAATAAATACCGCTGACAGCACCATCGCGATACCCACCAGTGCGCCCTGGATTTGCGACATTGATTTTTCCGTCGCTTCTTTTGGCGGGAGCTTATCCTCCATCATCACGCGCTCGACGTTCTCCACCACCACTATCGCATCATCGACGAGCAGCCCGATGGCAAGCACCATCCCGAACATCGTTAGTGTGTTGATGGAGTAACCAAAAGCGGCGAGGATGGCAAACGTCCCTAACAACACCACGGGTACCGCAATGGTGGGGATCAGCGTTGCTCGCATATTCTGCAAGAATAGATACATCACCAGGAACACCAGCATAATAGCTTCGAACAGCGTTTTTACCACTTCGTGAATAGAAAGCTGGACGAATGGTGTGGTGTCATAAGGGTAGAGAACCTTCATTCCCTGCGGGAAGAATGGCTGTAATTCCGCCAGTTTTGCCTTAATGGCTTTCGCGGTATCGAGAGCATTCGCGCCGGTTGCCAGCTTAATACCCAGGCCCGCCGCCGGTTTACCGTTGATGCGAGCGATAACGTTATAGTTTTCACCGCCAAGTTCAACCCGTGCGACATCTTTCAGGCGTACCACCGAGCCGTCACTGTTTACGCGCAAGGTCACTTTGCCGAATTCTTCCGGATTTTTTAACCGCGTCTGAGCAATAATCGAGGCGTTCAACTGTTGCCCTGGTAACGCTGGCGTTCCGCCCAACTGTCCGGCAGCGATCTGATCGTTCTGTACCTTCAACTGGTTAATCACATCAACCGGCGTCAGTTTATATTTGTTTAGCAGATCGGCGTCCAACCAGATACGCATCGCATACTGTGCGCCGAAAAGCTGTACGTCACCGACGCCATTCAGACGGCTAAGCGTATCTTTAACGTTAGAGGCCACATAGTCCGATATATCGTCCTGTGTGGTGCCTGGGTTATCAGAGACAAAGCCCGCCACCATCAAATAGCTGCTACTGGACTTTTCAACACTGATCCCCTGCTGCTGTACTTCCTGCGGCAGCAACGGCGTGGCGAGCTGGAGTTTGTTCTGCACCTGCACTTGCGCGATATCTGGATCGGTCCCGGACTGGAAGGTAAGGGTAATTGTCACGCTACCGGCAGAATCGCTGGTGGAGGACATATACATCAGGTTATCGATACCATTCATATTCTGTTCGATAACCTGCGTCACCGTATCCTGCACGGTCTGCGCATCAGCGCCCGGATAGTTTGCCGAAACAGAAACTGCAGGCGGCGCAATGGTTGGGTATTGGGCGACGGGCAATTGTAGGATCGCCAGTACACCCGCCATCATCAGAATAATGGCCAGCACCCATGCAAATATCGGTCGTCGAATAAAAAAGTTTGCCATGTCAGATTGCCTTACTTCGATGCAGAATCTGCGGGGGTATCGGTAGTGGCTTTAACCTGCTCTCCCGGACGCGCTTTTTGCAGGCCGCTGACAATGACTTGATCGCCAGATTTCAGCCCTTCGCTAATCAACCATTTATCGCCAATCGCCTGGCTGGCAACGACAGGGCGCGCTTCAACCTGACTTTTATCGTTAACAATCAGCACGGTTGCATCACCACGCGGTGTGCGGCTAACGCCTTGTTGCGGGATAAGAATGGCATCAGATTGGACGCCTTCATCAATCCGTGCGCGCACAAACATACCAGGTAAAAGCGTATGTTGCGGGTTAGGGAAGACAGCACGTAGGGTTATGGAGCCGGTGCTTTCATCAACGGTAACATCGGAGAATTGCAGCGTACCTTTCAGGGGATAGGTTTGACCGTTCTCCATGACCAACTCTACGTTGCTGGTGGCGTTTTCCTTATGCAAATTTCCTTGCTCTACGGATTGCTTCAGCCTCATAAAATCGTTGCTGGATTGGGTCACATCAACGTAGATAGGATCGAGCTGCTGGACAGTCGCCAGTTCAGTCGTTTGCCCATTAGTGACAAGAGCGCCTTCGGTCACAGTCGATTTGCCGATACGTCCGCTAATTGGCGCAGTCACTTTGGTATAAGCAAGATTGATGTGAGCGCTTTCGACTGTGGCTTTTGCGGCAATCACGGCGGCATCGGCCTGGCGAGCATCAGCAATGGCCTGGTCGTACTCCTGCTGGCTGATGTATTTCGTACCCACGAGCGGAACGTAACGTTTTACCGTCAAATGCGCGATGGCGGCGGCGGCTTCACTTTTCGCCAGTTCGCCTTTCGTGCTGTCATAACTTGCCTGATAGGTCGCGGGATCGATCTGGTACAGAGACTGGCCTGCTTGCACATCGCTGCCTTCAGTGAAATTGCGATTCAGTACGATCCCGCTAACCTGTGGGCGAACTTCGGCTATACGGTAAGCATTGGTGCGGCCTGGTAATTCAGTCTTAACTTCTAACGGGGCCGTTTTCACAATATGAACGGTAACCTGCGGTTCACCGACGTGAGCTTTCTCTTCTCCCTTATCGTTACAACCGGCGATTAAAGCCGCGGAGATCAGAATAAAGGAGGGCAGGAGGAAAAACCTGGCATGTTTCGTCATTACTATTCCTCAAAAAACCAAAAGCGCGTTATTTACCCAAAAAGGCAACGCGTTAACTCGCAGAAAGAAAAATACAGTTCGCTATCCTACAAATTATCATTCGTCGATGTAAGGAATAGTTATGAATACTGGCGTCTCAAGGCACATAAACACAAAAAAAGATTAATATTCTACTGTTTTATTTTGACGCGGGTTGAAAGAGGTAGAATCAAATCCTCGTAAATTGAAATATATATTGATAGAGTGAATGTATTTTAGGTAAATAATAAACGTTATTTATTTGACGATTTATAGCAACTCAATATTAGCCTCTTGTATAAATATACATTAGGTGATAGATTAACCTTCGCTATTTTCTCATCCTGTGTCGAATATATTTATTTCCTGAATAATTAATCATGGCAAAAAGAACCAAAGCTGAAGCCCTGAAGACCCGGCAAGAACTGATTGAAACTGCCATCGCCCAGTTTGCGCAGCATGGCGTAAGCAAGACGACGCTCAACGACATTGCCGACGCCGCTAACGTTACGCGTGGCGCTATCTACTGGCACTTCGAAAACAAGACTCAACTGTTTAATGAGATGTGGTTGCAACACCCTTCATTGTGGGAGTTAATCCAGGAACACTTGACGGCTGGATTAGAGCATGACCCGTTTCAACAATTGCGTGAAAAATTGATTGTCGGCTTGCAATATATTGCCAAAATTCCCCGCCAGCAGGCGTTGCTGAAAATCTTATATCACAAATGTGAATTTAATGATGAGATGCTGGCCGAGGGAGTGATACGCGAAAAGATGGGCTTTAATCCGCAGAATCTCCGCGAAGTATTGCAGGCATGTCAGCAACAAGGTTGTATAGCAAATAATCTCGATTTAGATGTTGTGATGATTATTATTGATGGTGCCTTCAGCGGAATTGTTCAAAACTGGTTAATGAATATGGCGGGTTATGATCTTTATAAACAAGCACCCGCACTGGTCGATAACGTATTAAGAATGTTCATGCCAGATGAAAACATAACGAAATTAATTCATCAAACGAGTGAATTAAGTGTCATATAAATTCACATTCTGTCCTGAAAATTCAGTTCATCACAGTTAACCAGTTTTAGTGGATTAACTGAGTTCATATTGCGGCATTTGTCTGTTTCTGTTGCCAGCAGTTCAATCCACTGCATCAGTAAAGTATCAAACAGAAAAACGAAGACAGCGAAAACGACGAGCCACCAATACTTGCGAATCATTACCTGAGCCTGTGCATGTTTAACCAAGTCTGGCAGGAAATATACACGAAATGAATAATCTGAAAACCAGGCTTACACTTCCTTTACTTTGCAATGAGATCGGGGTCAACTTCGCTTAACCTGCTTCGTTTTGACAGGTTGCCGGTCTTTCTTTTTTTCACTTTCGCCAGTTCTTCCGCAGAGTAATGCGACGTGACATCCAGCCGTCGAAGCCCCATTTTGATGTACTCGCTGTTGATCTCAATACCAATGAATTTTCGCCCGCTGGCGACGGCTACGGCACCGGTAGTAAAGCTACCGGCAAACGGGTCGAGAACGATATCGCCTGGGTTGGAAGAGGCGAGAATAATGCGTTTCAGTAAGGCTTCCGGTTTTTGCGTCGGGTGATTCTCATATTCATCCATTAAATAACGCACGCGCGGAAAATCCCAGACGTTACCCGGTACTTTTTGATGATTGTAAGGCTGTGGAGGATTTTTGCGATAATCGATTAACGCACGCTGCGATCCGGTTTTGGCTTCTACCAGAATAGCATCACCGTTGAATGTGTAGTTCTTTGCGTCTTTCACCATCATCAGGATGGGTTCGTACATGGAGCCGTAGTGTTTTTTCGCCTGCACTCCAGAACTGTCATATGACCAGACGATGCGACTTTTGATGGTAAAAAGCTTGCGGCACTGGAGATCGATAAAGGGCATGTTTTCCGTGCTATTCATGATGTACATGCTGCCCTGCTTTTTCAGAACGCGATGGCACTCTGCAATCACTTCAAACAGCCAGTCGATAAACAGATCTTCTTTCCAGGCTTCGATCAGACCATCAAAATTTTTACCGATGTTATACGGTGGGTCGGCAAAGATCAGATCGACACTTTCGGCGGGGAGCTTTTTAAGTTCGGTTAATGCATCACCCTGGATGATGGTCTTTGCTTCATTACCAAATCGGGTCGGTTCACATCCTGTTCTCATGGTCACTCCCTTTGTGACACCTATAAAAAAGGCGCTTCCCCATGCCGAGTAGCGCCTTTTTAATCAAGCATTTAGCTAACCTGAATTAGTTCATGCCGTATTTTTTCAATTTTTTACGCAGCGTACCACGGTTGATGCCCATCATCAGCGCAGCACGGGTCTGGTTACCACGGGTGTATTGCATCACCATGTCCAACAGGGGCTGTTCTACTTCAGCCAGTACCAGCTCATAGAGGTCATTCACATCCTGACCGTTCAGTTGAGCAAAATAGTTCTTCAGTGCCTGTTTAACCGAGTCACGCAGGGGTTTTTGGGTTACCTGATCCTGAGAGTTAACGGTAGAAACGGTCAGTACGTCAGAATTTACGCGTTGTTCGAACATAGTTCTGTCAGCTCTTTATTTCTGTTTACGCAAAATTTTCGAAGTATGCCTCCAACGCCTCCAGCTGTTCGCTGGCATCCTCAATGGCGTTGAATGTGCGCCGAAACTGGTCATTTGGAGCGTGTTCCTGGAGATACCAGGAAACGTGTTTACGTGCAATTCGGTACCCTTTTGCCGGACCATAAAAGTCATGCAGTTCCCGAACGTGCGCGCAAAGCAAGCGCTTAACCTCTGCCAAAGGCAGCGGGGGCAGCAACTCCCCAGTGTCCAGATAATGCTGGATTTCCCGAAAGATCCAGGGTCTTCCCTGAGCTGCGCGGCCTATCATCAGGGCATCCGCCCCTGTATAGTCGAGCACAGCTCTGGCTTTAAGCGGGTCAGTAATGTCGCCATTCGCGATAACCGGAATGGAAACTTTCTGCTTAACTGCCCGAATACTGTCGTACTCAGCTTCTCCATTGAACAAACAGGCGCGTGTACGGCCATGAATGGTCAGAGCCTGAATGCCACAGTCTTCAGCCAGTTGGGCAATCTCTTCGCAGTTACGGTGTTCCGGTGCCCAGCCAGTGCGAATTTTCAGGGTAACAGGAACGTCCACTGCATTGACGACCTCGGTAAGGATCGATTTAACGACATCCGGGTACTGCAAGAGGGCTGAACCTGCGAGCTTGCGATTCACTTTTTTAGCCGGGCAACCCATATTGATATCAATAATCTGGGCACCGCTTTCCACGTTAATACGTGCTGCATCTGCCATTTCTTTCGGATCGCTACCAGCAATTTGCACGGTGCGAATACCGGGTTCATCAATGTGCACCATCCGTAAACGAGATTTGTCGCTTTCCCAAACCTGAGGGTTAGAAGACATCATCTCGGATACTGTCAATCCGGCTCCCATCTCGTAGCACAACGTCCGAAAAGGTCTGTCTGTAATGCCAGCCATGGGCGCTGCGATCAGGCGATTTCTGAGCTGATATTGTCCGATGCGCATGAGTTAAGAAATGACCATACTGTGACTGCAAGGCGGCGTATATTACGCATTTTTTGCACGAGATGAAAGGCCAAACTTTGACCAATCCTCTGAGATGGATCAAAGAATTGCATTTAAAATGAGCGTAGCGCGATAATTACTCATAAAAATCATCATATTAGAAAATAGTGACTAAAATTTACACTCAAAGAAATTTGAGTAAGTTCTCACTTTTTCTTTATGAATGAAAATTTTGGCACGCAAATTTGCGTAAATAATCGGCAAATTCACGTGCCTTTTGTGACCTTGCTCGCACTTCGCCCTGCGTCACCCTACGGCGATGCGAAGGTTAATTCTTACGACCGGTAATGCGGCACCACTCTTCTTTTTCCACGACCGGGTCCAGAGCGAAGCTGTCGGCATAAGCTTCGCAAACGCTCTCTGCCTGGCTTGCCAGAATACCGGAAAGGCCCAGCAAACCGCCTGAAACTGGCAGGACGCTGATTAACGGTGCCAGTTCACGTAATGGGCCTGCAAGGATGTTAGCGACCACCACGTCGGCTTTCATTTCTTCTGGCTGATCTTTCGGTAAGTAGAGTTCCAGACGGTCAGAGACGCCATTACGTTCCGCGTTGTCGCGGCTGGCCTGAATCGCCTGCGGATCAATATCAATACCAATGGCTTTTGCTGCACCCAGTTTCAGCGCCGCGATAGCCAGAATGCCGGAACCGCAGCCAAAGTCGATGACTGTTTTACCGGTTAAATCGAGGCTGTCGAGCCATTGCAGGCACAGAGAGGTAGTTGGATGGGTACCCGTACCAAACGCCAGCCCTGGGTCTAACATCACGTTGACGGCGTTTTCGTCCGGCACATCACGCCAGCTTGGGCAGATCCACAGTCGTTCACCAAAGCGCATCGGGTGGAAATTATCCATCCATTCGCGCTCCCAGTCTTTATCTTCCAGTTGTTCGATTTTATGCGCGAAGCCCGCGCCGAGCAGCGGATGGTTTTCCAGAATCGCCACCACGTCGTTCATATCGGTTTCAGCGTCGAACAGACCAATCACATCGGTGTCGCCCCACAGGCGCGTTTCGCCCGGCAGCGGCTCAAATACAGGCGTATCGTGGGTATCCTGAAAAGTGATAGAAACGGCACCCGCTTCCATCAGCGCATCGCTAAGATCTTCCGCGTTCGCGCCGGTAGTGTTCAGTTTCAGTTGGATCCAAGGCATGGCAAAACTCTTTATTTATCAGTAGTCAAAACGGTAGCTTGCGGGACGGATGTACCGAAACGGTTTCCGACCAGGAAAGCCAGCAAACTTAGTAGTAACGAGGGCACGATAGGGTGGAAGCCCAGGTACTGAATATTCAGCGTCGCGAGTACGGCATACAGTACGCCGCCAACAATCATCGCACTTAGCGCGCCTTTGGCGTTGGCGCGTTCCCAGTAAAGACCCAGTACCAGCGGCCACAGGAAAACGGCTTCCAGCCCACCGAAGGCCAGCAAATTCAGCCAGATGATCATTTCTGGCGGCTTCCAGGCGGCAAGCAGCAGCAACGCACCGAGAACTAACGTAATTACCGCCGACATCCGCTTCAGACGCGTCTCGTTTTGCATTTGATCCGGACGGATATTCAAATAGAGATCTTTAATGATCGTAGCGGAACTTTGCAGCAACTGGGCATTGATCGTCGACATGATCGCAGCCATAGGTGCAGCCAGGAAGATCCCGGCAGCAAACGGTGGCAACACTTTTACCATTAACGTCGGGATCACCAGGTCCGGTACGGTGAGATCGGGGATCACCGCCCGACCTAACGCTCCGGCCAGGTGCATACCGAACATCAGGATTGCGACCACAATCGTACCGATGATGATCCCCCGATGTACGGCTTTGCTGTCTTTATAAGAGATACAGCGCACCGCAGTATGTGGCAGGCCAATCACGCCAAAACACACCAGCACCCAGAACGACGTCATAAACGCAGGCGACAGAATATCGTCAGCGCCTTGTGGCGTAACCAGTTGCGGATCGATGGTTTGCAGCGTCTCTACCGCATTGCTTAAGCCGCCAGCAGCATGGACCACGCCAATAAGCAGCACAACGGTGCCAATCAGCATCACCAGTCCTTGCATGGTGTCGTTCAGCACGCTGGCGCGAAAGCCGCCGAAGGCGGTGTAAAGCGCAATGCTGATGCCAAAAATCAGCAAACCTGTTTCATAAGGGATACCCGCCGCAGTTTCCAGCAGACGCGCACCGCCGATAAACTGCACGGTCATCGCACCAACGAACGCAACCAGCAAACTTAAACTCGCCAGCCACACCAGCAGACGACTCTGGTAGCGGGCAAACAGCATATCGTTCAGCGTCACCGCATTGTAGCGGCGCGCAAGAATCGCGAACTTCTTGCCGAGAATACCGAGCGAAAGCCAGACCGCAGGAAGCTGAATCATCGCCAGCAATACCCAACCCAGGCCGTATTTATAAGCAGCGCCAGGCCCGCCGATAAACGAACTGGCACTGATATAGGTCGCGGTGAGCGTCATCGCCAGCACAATACCGCCCATAGAGCGGCTGCCGAGGAAATACTCATTAAGGAAGGTGCCTGTGCTCCGTTTACGCATCGCATAAACAGAGATACCGAACACCACCACCAGATAGGCGACCAGCGGTAGAATCACTTCAAGCTGCATCGTCATCCTCCAGTGGGATATCGCGATAGATAAATTTCACCATCGCCCAGCACAGTCCAATAAACAGCAGCGGCGTCAGGATGCAGGCCATCTCAAACCAGCGCGGAAAGCCGGTAAAACCGGGGGCAACGCCAGGTAAGTAAGCGGCTACTAACCATACCGCCAGATACAAAAGGGTCAGCCCCAGCGCCCAGCGCGCCTCTTTATGGGCCTGAACAAAACGAGTGTCCATTTTTTGTCCCTGATGGGTGAAGAAAGCGGGGATTGTACCTTATGGGGGTTGTCGATCCCCAGTAATAAAAAAGGCCGGAAAATCCGGCCTTTTGACGCTTTTGCAGTCTTATTTTTCCTGAAGACCGAGTTTTTTCTCCAGATAGTGGATATTAGTGCCACCATGCTGGAAGTTCTCGTCATTCATGATGCGGATCTGCAGATCAACGTTGGTTTTGATACCGTCGATGATCAGCTCCTGCAGCGCATTCTTCATGCGGGCAATCGCCACGTCACGGTTTTCACCGTAGCAAATCAGCTTACCGATCATTGAGTCATAGTACGGCGGTACGGTGTAGCCCGCGTAGATATGAGACTCCCAACGTACGCCAAAACCGCCAGGTGCGTGGAAACGGGTAATTTTGCCCGGACTTGGCAGGAAGGTGTTCGGATCTTCGGCGTTGATACGACATTCCACCGCATGGCCGCGAACGTGAACTTCTTCTTGCTTGATCGACAGCGGTTGACCGGCAGCGATACGCAGCTGTTCTTTGATCAGGTCAACGCCGGTGATCATTTCAGTAACCGGGTGTTCTACCTGAATACGGGTGTTCATTTCGATGAAATAGAACTCGCCGTTTTCGAACAGGAACTCGAAAGTACCCGCACCGCGATAGCCGATATCAACACATGCTTTAGCGCAACGTTCGCCGATGTAGCGACGCAGTTCCGGGGTAATGCCCGGTGCTGGTGCTTCTTCGACCACTTTCTGGTGGCGGCGCTGCATGGAACAGTCACGTTCCGCCAGATAGATAGCGTTGCCTTGACCGTCAGCCAGTACCTGAATCTCGACGTGGCGAGGATTTTCCAGGTATTTCTCCATGTAAACCATATCGTTGCTGAAAGCAGCTTTCGCTTCCGCACGGGTCATGGAGATGGATTGTGCCAGTTCAGCGTCGCCGCGCACTACGCGCATACCGCGACCGCCGCCGCCGCCGGAGGCTTTGATAATTACCGGATAACCAATGCGTTTAGCAATGGCGCGGTTTTTATCCATATCGTCGCCCAGCGGGCCGTCAGAACCCGGTACGCAAGGAACGCCCGCTTTTTTCATCGCCGCGATTGCGGATACTTTGTCGCCCATCAGGCGAATGGTTTCTGCTTTCGGGCCGATGAAGATAAAGCCGGAGCGCTCAACCTGCTCGGCAAAGTTGGCGTTCTCGGAGAGGAAGCCGTAGCCCGGATGGATTGCTACTGCGCCGGTGATTTCAGCGGCGCTGATGATTGCCGGGATGTTCAGATAACTTTTTACTGACGGAGCAGGGCCGATACAGACCGTTTCATCTGCCAGTAATACGTGTTTTAGATCGCGATCCGCGCTGGAGTGCACAGCGACAGTCTTGATGCCCAGTTCTTTACAGGCACGAAGAATACGCAATGCAATCTCGCCGCGGTTGGCAATAACAATTTTATCCAGCATGTTCGCCTCGTTACTCGATGACGACCAGCGGCTCGTCAAATTCTACCGGTTGTCCACTTTCGACCAGAATTGCTTTCACGGTACCGGATTTGTCCGCTTCGATCTGGTTCATCATTTTCATGGCTTCAACGATGCACAGGGTATCGCCCACGTTGACTTTCTGACCCACTTCGATGAACGCTTTCGCGTCCGGGCTTGGGGTGCGGTAGAAAGTACCAACCATCGGGGAACGTACGATGTGACCACTGATTTCCGCTGCTGCTGGCGCTTCCATGGAAGGAACGGTCGCCGGAGCGGCTGCGTTAGATTGAGCTGGCTGCTGCATCATTGGTGCAGCGTAAGCTTGTTGCATCACAGGGAAACTTGCGGCAGGAGCTGCACGGCTAATGCGTACTGACTCTTCGCCTTCAGAAATTTCCAGTTCGGAGATGCCTGATTCTTCAACCAGCTCGATCAGTTTTTTAATCTTACGAATATCCATGAGTGGGTTCCGTACTCTTTGTTTAGTGTGATTGTGACAGGCGTTTCACCGCCGTCTGTAAAGCGTATGCCCCGACAGCTGTATGCATAGCGATAAATTCCAGCAGGCCGGGACGCCGGTCTATTTTGCCCCAGAGTGTCAATGTTAGACTTGACGGACATTATGCAGCGATCTGCTGCTATCCTCCGGCAAAAAACAAAATATACCTTCGTTGCGCCAATGTCACCTTTTCCGCAGCGCAAAAACTGCGTCAGGGAGGACGAGGTCGCACATTATAACGATTTCGTAGCAATTGGCAGCTAAATACTGGTCTTATCAGGGAAGATAATCAACAGCTAACATGTAAATAACCTTCAACACCGTGTAATTTGCAACAAGCCGCACAATTCACGAAATTAGCGCCATCATCGACGGAACTTCTTATAACGTAAGGCTAAAAGCTGTAAAGCCAGCCCTGCGAAGATGAGGGGCTGTAATGAGATAATCTTCACAGACCACAAATAATGTAGGGATGCCAGGATCGCGACAAGATAGACGACATTACGCAGCGGTTGCTGAGGATTACGCAATTTTCACTGTATCGTCTGGATAGATGTGAATGCTAAAGCACGCAAAATCAACCGTCTGACAATGCTCAGCATCAAATACGTTCGAGTGGTTAATTTGTAGGCAAATAAAATCAGATTATTCACCCCATGGTACCAGAAATCAGTAACAGGTTAAGCGTAGCGTCGCCCAGGCAAAGCACCATAAACCTAACAGGCGACGGAGGCGTATCAATAATGGCTGTTTAGTGGAGTAACAGTGCGCATCAATTTATGGTCAGTCGAAATCATGACTTTCCAGTTTGGATGATGTTGTACAACTTCATGACCAAGATGTTCGACGAAAGCTGTCCGGCTAACCGCTTTTCCCGTTAACCGATTGAATAATGATTTCAAAATGAGTTCCCTCTCTTATTAATCCTTGCTAAATGGTTAGTTAACCTTCACCAGCGTGCGACCCTGGATCTGGTTATTAATGATGGCCTCGGCAAACTTCGGTGCCTCTGCCAGAGATATCTCTTGTGCCGCCTGGGTATAGAATGATTCCGGTAAATCGGCGACCAATCGCTGCCAGGCTTGTGCGCGGCGTGTTGGTGGCGTCATCACTGAATCCACCCCCTGTAAACGGACATTACGCAGAATAAATGGCATGACCGTGGTCGGCAGAGTGAAACCACCCGCCAGACCACAGGCCGCCACGCAGCCGCCGTAATTCATTTGCGCCAGCACTTTTGCCAGCACTTTGTCGCCAACGGTGTCAATTGCCCCAGCCCAGACTTGTTTTTCCAGAGGACGGGATTCGGCAAACTCATCGCGAGGGAGAATACGGCTGGCTCCTAAACTTTTCAGATATTCATGGGTACTTTCGCGACCAGAAACGGCAACGACCTGATAACCCAACTTATGCAGCAGCGCCACGGCGGTACTGCCGACGCCACCACTGGCACCCGTCACGACAATCTCCCCATCCTGCGGGCGAACACCGGCATCTTCCAGCGCCATCACACACAGCATGGCGGTAAAACCGGCAGTACCGATAATCATTGCTTTACGCGCGTCCAGCCCTTGCGGCATGGCAACCAGCCAGTCACCTTTCACTCGCGCCTGCTCCGCCAGCCCCCCCCAGTGGTTTTCACCAACGCCCCAGCCAGTGAGTAACACCTCCTGACCGGCATGAAAACGCGGATCTTCGCTGGTGCGTACAGTTCCGGCAAAATCGATCCCAGGAATCATCGGAAAATTACGGATGATTTTTCCCTTACCGGTAATCGCCAGCGCATCTTTGTAGTTCAGGCTCGACCAGTGAACATCAACCGTGACATCGCCCTCCGGCAGGCAACTTTCGTCCAGAGTCTTTACCGATGCGAGAGTTTTGCCGTCCTGCTGTTCTAAAAGTAACGCCTGCATAAGTGGTCCTCATGTGCATGATGGATTGGAAAATAATTTCTGAAGACTATACTCGCTAATGGAAAAGCAAAGCCGATGAAGCGCAATAAATTGCGAGATAAATCTGATTTGCTAGTATGCCCGCTTCCTCACTATCGGAGTTAACACAAGGATGAGATTAACGACGAAATTTTCGGCCTTTGTTACGCTGCTCACCGGGTTAACAATTTTTGTGACTTTGCTGGGCTGTTCGCTAAGTTTCTACAACGCCATTCAGTATAAGTTTAGTCATCGCGTTCAGGCGGTGGCGACGGCGATTGATACCCATCTTGTGTCGAATGACTTCAGCACATTAAGGCCACAAATTACCGAATTAATGATGTCAGCAGATATCGTTCGTGTAGACCTGCTGCATGGTGATAAACAGGTTTATACCCTCGCCAGAAATGGTAGTTATCGTCCGGTTGGCACCAGCGATCTGTTTCGCGAACTGAGCGTTCCGTTGATAAAGCATCCGGGGATGTCGCTGCGTCTGGTTTATCAGGATCCGATGGGCAACTATTTCCATTCGTTGATGACCACCGCGCCGCTCACGGGGGCGATTGGCTTTATCATTCTTATGCTCTTCCTGGCGGTACGCTGGTTACAACGGCAACTTGCCGGGCAAGAATTGCTGGAAACCCGGGCTACTCGTATCTTAAACGGTGAGCGTGGCTCTAATGTGTTGGGAACCATCTATGAATGGCCGCCCAGAATCAGCAGTGCGCTGGATACGCTGCTTCGTGAAATTCAGAACGCACGCGAACAACACAGCCGTCTTGATACGCTGATCCGCTCTTATGCCGCCCAGGACATGAAAACCGGCCTCAATAACCGACTCTTCTTCGATAATCAGTTAGCAACGTTACTGGAAGATCAGGAGAAAGTAGGTACCCACGGGATCGTGATGATGATTCGTCTACCGGATTTCAATATGTTGAGCGATACCTGGGGGCACAGCCAGGTTGAAGAACAGTTCTTCACTCTGACGAATCTGCTGTCGACATTTATGATGCGCTATCCTGGCGCACTGCTGGCGCGTTACCACCGCAGTGATTTTGCTGCGCTGTTGCCGCACCGGACGTTAAAAGAGGCTGAGAGCATAGCCAGTCAGTTAATCAAAGCCGTCGATACCTTGCCGAACAATAAAATGCTCGATCGCGACGATATGATCCACATTGGTATCTGCGCCTGGCGTAGTGGTCAGGATACCGAGCAGGTAATGGAACATGCAGAGTCTGCCACGCGTAATGCGGGATTGCAGGGCGGCAATAGCTGGGCTATTTACGATGACTTGTTGCCTGAAAAAGGACGCGGTAATGTTCGCTGGCGTACGCTTATCGAGCAAATGCTCAGTCGCGGCGGCCCGCGCCTTTATCAAAAACCGGCAGTTACTCGCGAAGGTCAGGTTCATCATCGCGAACTCATGTGCCGCATCTTCGATGGTAATGAAGAGGTTAGCTCGGCGGAGTATATGCCGATGGTCTTGCAGTTTGGCTTATCGGAAGAGTATGACCGTCTGCAAATCAGCCGTCTTATTCCACTATTGCGTTACTGGCCAGAGGAAAATCTGGCGATTCAGGTTACCGTTGAGTCGCTGATTCGCCCGCGTTTTCAGCGTTGGCTGCGCGATACGTTAATGCAATGTGAAAGATCGCAACGAAAACGCATAATTATTGAACTTGCAGAGGCCGATGTTGGTCAACATATCAGTCGCTTACAACCTGTTATTCGTTTAGTGAATGCTTTAGGGGTACGGGTAGCTGTCAACCAGGCTGGTTTGACGCTGGTAAGCACCAGTTGGATCAAAGAACTTAATGTTGAGTTACTCAAGCTCCATCCGGGGCTGGTCAGAAACATTGAGAAGCGAACGGAGAACCAGCTGCTGGTTCAAAGCCTGGTGGAAGCCTGCTCCGGGACCAGCACCCAGGTTTACGCCACCGGCGTGCGTTCGCGAAGCGAGTGGCAGACCCTGATTCAGCGCGGTGTTACAGGTGGGCAAGGGGATTTTTTCGCGTCCTCACAGCCACTTGATACTAACGTGAAAAAATATTCACAAAGATACTCGGTTTAACCTGCCGTTTAATCCGTTTTCACGTAGAATAACGCGCGCTGCGTCTCATGGGAGTGTGCTTGTCTGCTCGCCAGATTGTTGCAGCACATATGCAGATGAATGACCTTACGCGGTTGCAAACAGGCGAGGAATGCTGCTGATGCATTAAGCCTTTCTGGACTCAGGCAGAGATTTGTAACAAAGGAAACGAACTGCACTAATTTTCACCGTAGCAGATGATTTTTGCGCCTTGTCGCTGCTGCGTGTGGTTGGTAAAGTAAGCGGATTTTCTTTTCCGCCCCAGCTTTCAGGATTATCCCTTAGTATGTTGAAAAAATTTCGTGGCATGTTTTCCAATGACTTGTCCATTGACCTGGGTACTGCGAATACCCTCATTTATGTAAAAGGACAAGGCATCGTATTGAATGAGCCTTCCGTGGTGGCCATTCGTCAGGATCGTGCCGGTTCACCGAAAAGCGTAGCTGCAGTAGGTCATGACGCGAAGCAGATGCTGGGCCGTACGCCGGGCAATATTGCTGCCATTCGCCCAATGAAAGACGGCGTTATCGCCGACTTCTTCGTGACTGAAAAAATGCTCCAGCACTTCATCAAACAAGTGCACAGCAACAGCTTTATGCGTCCAAGCCCGCGCGTTCTGGTTTGTGTGCCGGTTGGCGCGACCCAGGTTGAACGCCGCGCAATTCGTGAATCCGCGCAGGGCGCTGGTGCCCGTGAAGTCTTCCTGATTGAAGAACCTATGGCTGCCGCAATTGGTGCTGGCCTCCCGGTTTCTGAAGCGACCGGTTCTATGGTGGTTGATATCGGTGGTGGTACCACTGAAGTTGCTGTTATCTCCTTGAACGGCGTGGTTTACTCCTCTTCCGTGCGCATTGGTGGTGACCGTTTCGACGAAGCTATCATCAACTATGTGCGTCGTAATTACGGTTCTCTGATCGGTGAAGCCACCGCAGAACGTATCAAGCACGAAATCGGTTCGGCTTACCCGGGCGATGAAGTCCGTGAAATCGAAGTTCGTGGCCGTAACCTGGCAGAAGGTGTTCCACGCGGTTTTACCCTGAACTCCAACGAAATCCTCGAAGCACTGCAGGAACCGCTGACCGGTATTGTGAGCGCAGTAATGGTTGCACTGGAACAATGTCCGCCGGAACTGGCTTCCGACATCTCCGAGCGCGGCATGGTGCTCACCGGTGGTGGCGCACTGCTGCGTAACCTTGACCGTTTGTTAATGGAAGAAACCGGCATTCCAGTCGTTGTTGCTGAAGACCCGCTGACCTGTGTGGCGCGCGGTGGCGGCAAAGCGCTGGAAATGATCGACATGCACGGCGGCGACCTGTTCAGCGAAGAGTAATCGGATGCAGGCAGGGGAAGCGTCTGTTTACCCTGCCTGGTCTGATACGAGAATACGCATAACTTATGAAGCCAATTTTTAGCCGTGGCCCGTCGCTACAGATTCGCCTTATTCTGGCGGTGCTGGTGGCGCTCGGCATTATTATTGCCGACAGCCGCCTGGGGACGTTCAGTCAAATCCGTACTTATATGGATACCGCCGTCAGTCCTTTCTACTTTGTTTCCAATGCTCCTCGTGAATTGCTGGATGGCGTATCGCAGACGCTGGCCTCGCGTGACCAACTAGAACTTGAAAACCGGGCGTTACGTCAGGAACTGTTGCTGAAAAACAGTGAACTGCTGATGCTTGGACAATACAAACAGGAGAACGCGCGTCTGCGCGAACTGCTGGGTTCCCCGCTGCGTCAGGATGAGCAGAAAATGGTGACTCAGGTTATCTCCACGGTTAACGATCCTTATAGCGATCAAGTTGTTATCGATAAAGGTAGCGTTAATGGCGTTTATGAAGGCCAGCCGGTCATCAGCGACAAAGGTGTTGTTGGTCAGGTGGTGGCCGTCGCTAAACTGACCAGTCGCGTGCTGCTGATTTGTGATGCGACCCACGCGCTGCCAATTCAGGTGCTGCGCAACGATATCCGCGTGATTGCAGCCGGTAACGGTTGTACGGATGATTTGCAGCTTGAGCATCTGCCAGCGAATACGGATATTCGTGTTGGTGATGTGTTGGTGACTTCCGGTCTGGGCGGTCGTTTCCCGGAAGGCTATCCGGTCGCGGTTGTCTCTTCCGTAAAACTCGATACCCAGCGCGCTTATACTGTGATTCAGGCGCGTCCGACTGCGGGACTGCAACGTTTGCGTTATCTGCTGCTGCTGTGGGGCGCGGATCGTAACGGCGCTAACCCGATGACGCCGGAAGAGGTGCATCGTGTTGCTAATGAACGTCTGATGCAGATGATGCCGCAGGTATTGCCTTCGCCAGACGCGATGGGGCCAAAGTTACCCGAACCGGCAACGGGGATCGCTCAGCCGACTCCGCAGCAACCGGCGACAGGAAATGCAGCTACTGCGCCTGCTGCGCCGACACAGCCTGCTGCTAATCGCTCTCCACAAAGGGCTACGCCGCCGCAAAGTGGTGCTCAACCGCCTGCGCGTGCGCCGGGAGGGCAATAGTGGCGAGCTATCGTAGCCAGGGACGCTGGGTAATCTGGCTCTCTTTCCTCATTGCGCTGTTGCTGCAAATCATGCCCTGGCCGGATAACCTGATTGTTTTCCGGCCAAACTGGGTGTTACTCATCTTGTTGTATTGGATCCTGGCTTTGCCTCATCGCGTAAATGTGGGCACAGGTTTTGTGATGGGTGCCATACTGGATCTGATCAGCGGCTCGACACTTGGCGTACGCGTATTGGCGATGAGCATCATTGCTTACCTGGTGGCGCTGAAATATCAGCTTTTCCGCAACCTCGCATTATGGCAGCAGGCGCTGGTCGTCATGTTGCTTTCGCTGGTGGTGGATATTATTGTTTTCTGGGCAGAGTTTTTAGTGATTAACGTCTCTTTCAGACCGGAAGTGTTCTGGAGTAGTGTAGTCAATGGAGTGCTCTGGCCGTGGATTTTCTTGCTGATGCGTAAAGTCCGTCAGCAGTTTGCAGTGCAATAAAGGTTTCTATGACTTCTCTGTATTTAGCTTCCGGTTCTCCGCGTCGTCAGGAGTTACTTGCGCAACTTGGCGTAACCTTTGAACGTATTGTTACGGGCATTGAGGAGCAGCGTCAGCCGCAGGAGAGCGCGCAGCAGTATGTTGTGCGTCTGGCGCGCGAGAAAGCACAGGCGGGTGTCGCGCAAACGGCGCAGGATCTCCCGGTGCTGGGTGCGGATACTATCGTTATCCTGAACGGAGAAGTGCTGGAGAAACCGCGCGACGCAGAGCATGCGGTGCAGATGTTGCGCAAATTATCGGGCCAGACCCATCAGGTAATGACGGCAGTGGCGTTGGCCGACAGTCAGCACATTCTCGATTGCCTGGTGGTCACCGATGTGACTTTCAGAACGTTAACAGACGAAGACATCGCGGGCTATGTCGCCAGCGGTGAACCGTTAGATAAAGCAGGTGCATACGGTATTCAGGGGCTGGGTGGCTGTTTTGTCAGGAAGATAAATGGCAGCTATCACGCCGTAGTCGGCTTACCGCTGGTTGAAACGTATGAATTATTAAGTAATTTTAACGCACTGCGTGAGAAAAGGGATAAACATGACGGCTGAATTGTTGGTAAACGTAACGCCTTCGGAAACGCGAGTGGCGTATATTGATGGCGGTATTCTGCAGGAAATTCATATTGAACGTGAGGCGCGACGCGGAATAGTAGGCAATATCTACAAGGGTCGTGTAAGTCGTGTACTTCCGGGTATGCAGGCGGCTTTTGTAGATATTGGGCTGGATAAAGCCGCGTTTCTTCATGCATCCGATATCATGCCGCACACTGAATGTGTGGCGGGTGAAGAACAAAAGCAATTCACGGTACGCGACATCTCGGAACTGGTCCGTCAGGGGCAAGATCTGATGGTGCAGGTGGTGAAAGATCCGCTTGGCACTAAAGGTGCGCGCCTGACTACCGATATCACGCTGCCTTCTCGCTATCTGGTGTTTATGCCAGGGGCTTCTCACGTTGGGGTTTCCCAACGAATTGAAAGCGAATCAGAACGTGAACGCCTGAAAAAAGTGGTCGCAGAGTATTGCGACGAGCAGGGCGGGTTTATCATCCGTACCGCAGCTGAAGGGGTTGGCGAGGCTGAACTGGCCTCCGATGCCGCTTATCTGAAACGCGTCTGGACCAAAGTGATGGAGCGTAAAAAGCGCCCGCAGACTCGTTATCAGCTGTACGGCGAACTGGCGCTGGCGCAGCGTGTTCTGCGTGATTTCGCCGACGCCGAACTGGATCGCATTCGCGTTGACTCACGCCTGACTTACGAAGCATTACTTGAGTTCACCTCGGAGTACATTCCCGAGATGACCAGCAAGCTGGAGCATTACACCGGACGCCAGCCGATTTTCGATCTCTTTGATGTCGAAAACGAAATCCAGCGAGCGCTGGAACGCAAAGTTGAACTGAAATCCGGTGGTTATCTGATTATCGACCAGACCGAAGCGATGACCACCGTGGACATCAATACCGGAGCGTTTGTCGGTCATCGCAATCTGGACGACACCATTTTCAATACCAATATTGAAGCGACGCAGGCTATCGCTCGCCAGTTACGGTTGCGCAATCTGGGCGGGATTATCATTATTGATTTCATCGACATGAATAATGAAGATCACCGTCGCCGTGTGTTGCATTCGCTGGAGCAGGCGTTGAGCAAAGACCGGGTGAAAACCAGCGTTAATGGTTTTTCGGCGCTGGGGCTGGTGGAGATGACGCGTAAACGCACCCGCGAAAGCATTGAGCACGTACTGTGTAACGAATGCCCAACCTGCCACGGTCGCGGAACGGTGAAAACCGTGGAAACGGTATGCTATGAAATCATGCGCGAGATTGTTCGTGTACACCATGCTTACGACTCTGACCGTTTCCTGGTCTATGCTTCTCCGGCAGTAGCTGAAGCCTTGAAAGGCGAAGAGTCACACTCGCTGGCGGAAGTGGAAATTTTCGTTGGTAAACAGGTTAAAGTACAAATTGAACCGCTCTATAACCAGGAGCAGTTTGACGTCGTAATGATGTAAACAGATGCTGGGCCGCCATCCGGCAAAGGGTTTTTGAGTCACATTTTTAGCAGACAAGGAGTGACGGGTGAGGCGATTGCCGGGGATATTACTGCTTACTGGAGCCGCGCTCGTTGTGATCGCTGCCCTGCTGGTTAGCGGCCTGCGTATTGCTTTACCGCATCTTGATGCCTGGCGTCCGGAAATCCTCAACAAAATAGAATCCGCGACTGGCATGCCGGTAGAAGCCAGTCAGCTCTCAGCCAGCTGGCAGAATTTTGGCCCGACGCTTGAAGCACACGACATCCGTGCAGAACTAAAGGATGGCGGCGAATTTTCGGTTAAACGCGTTACTCTTGCGCTGGATGTCTGGCAGAGCCTGTTACATATGCGCTGGCAGTTTCGCGACCTCACTTTCTGGCAGCTGCGCTTTCGCACCAACACTCCTATCACCAGCGGCGGTGGTAATGATAGCCTGGAAGCCAGTCACATCAGCGATCTGTTTCTTCGTCAGTTCGACCATTTCGATCTCCGCGACAGTGAAGTCAGTTTCCTGACGCCATCCGGTCAGCGCGCCGAGCTGGCGATCCCACAACTCACCTGGCTGAACGATCCACGTCGACACCGTGCGGAAGGCCTGGTAAGCCTCTCCAGCCTTACCGGACAGCACGGCGTGATGCAGGTGCGCATGGATTTGCGCGATGATGAGGGGTTGTTAAGCAATGGTCGCGTCTGGCTCCAGGCGGATGACATCGACCTGAAGCCGTGGCTCGGTAAATGGATGCAGGACAATATTGCGCTGGAAACGGCGCAGTTCTCCCTTGAAGGCTGGATGACGATCGATAAAGGCGATGTAACCGGTGGCGACGTCTGGCTGAAACAGGGCGGTGCCAGCTGGTTGGGCGAGAAGGAAACGCATACGCTGTCGGTGGATAATCTGACCGCGCATATTACGCGTGAAAATCCGGGATGGCAGTTCTCTATTCCCGATACACGGATCACGATGGACGGCAAACCCTGGCCGAGCGGAGCATTGACGCTGGCCTGGATACCGGAACAGGACGTTGGCGGCAAAGACAATAAACGCAGTGACGAACTCCGGATTCGCGCCAGTAATCTGGAGCTGGCAGGCCTGGAGGGCATACGCCCGCTGGCCGCGAAACTTTCACCTGCACTGGGTGATGTTTGGCGCTCCACACAACCGAGCGGCAAGATTAACACTCTGGCGCTGGATATCCCGCTTCAGGCGGCAGACAAGACCCGTTTTCAGGCATCGTGGAGCGATCTGGCCTGGAAGCAATGGAAATTATTACCGGGTGCGGAACACTTCTCCGGGACGCTTTCCGGCAGCGTAGAAAATGGTTTGCTTACCGCGTCGATGAAACAGGCAAAGATGCCTTACGAAACGGTATTCCGTGCGCCACTGGAAATCGCCGACGGCCAGGCAACGATAAGCTGGCTGAACAATGACAAAGGTTTCCAGCTGGATGGGCGTAATATTGACGTTAAAGCCAAAGCCGTCCATGCGCGCGGCGGTTTTCGTTACCTGCAACCAGCTAACGATGAACCCTGGCTGGGTATTCTGGCTGGCATCAGTACCGATGATGGTTCACAAGCCTGGCGCTATTTCCCGGAAAACTTGATGGGTAAAGACCTGGTTGATTACTTAAGTGGCGCGATTCAGGGCGGTGTAGCGGATAACGCGACGCTGGTTTATGGTGGCAATCCGCAACTCTTCCCCTATAAACACAACGAAGGTCAGTTTGAAGTGCTGGTGCCGCTGCGCAACGCGAAGTTTGCCTTCCAGCCGGACTGGCCTGCATTAACTAACCTTGATATTGAACTGGACTTTATTAACGACGGTTTATGGATGAAAACCGATGGCGTTAATCTGGGCGGCGTGCGCGCGAGTAATCTCACCGCAGTGATCCCTGACTACTCGAAAGAAAAACTGCTGATTGACGCTGACATTAAAGGTCCGGGTAAAGCCGTCGGCCCTTACTTTGATGAGACACCGCTGAAAGATTCTCTGGGTGCAACCCTGCAAGAACTCCAGCTCGACGGCGATGTGAATGCTCGCTTACATCTTGATATCCCGCTGAACGGCGAACTGGTAACCGCGAAAGGTGAAGTGACGCTGCGTAATAACAGTCTGTTTATCAAACCACTCGACAGCACCCTGAAAAATTTGAGCGGTAAATTCAGCTTTATCAATGGCGATCTGCAAAGTGAACCACTGACAGCAAGCTGGTTTAATCAGCCGTTGAACGTGGATTTTTCCACCAAAGAAGGGGCAAAAGCCTACCAGGTTGCGGTGAATCTCAACGGTAACTGGCAACCAGCGAAAACCGGCGTTCTGCCTGCAGCGGTGAACGAAGCATTAAGTGGCAGCGTGGCGTGGGATGGTAAAGTGGGCATTGATCTGCCTTATCATGCTGGCGCGACCTATAACGTAGAGCTAAACGGCGATTTGAAGAATGTGAGCAGTCACTTACCTTCACCGTTAGCCAAACCTGCGGGTGAACCACTACCGGTAAACGTTAAGGTTGATGGCAATCTCAACAGCTTTGAATTAACCGGACAGGCAGGTGCGGATAACCATTTCAATAGCCGCTGGTTGCTCGGTCAAAAGCTGACGCTCGATCGTGCTATTTGGGCGGCAGACAGTAAAACGCTCCCGCCGTTGCCGGAACAAAGTGGCGTTGAACTCAATATGCCGCCGATGAATGGTGCCGAGTGGCTGGCCCTGTTCCAGAAAGGCGCGGCGGAGAGTGTCGGTGGTGCAGCGAGTTTCCCACAACACATAACGTTACGTACGCCTATGTTGTCGCTGGGAAATCAGCAATGGAATAACCTGAGCATTGTTTCGCAACCGACGGCAAATGGCACCCAGGTTGAGGCGCAAGGGCGTGAAATCAACGCCACGCTGGCGATGCGTAATAACGCGCCGTGGCTGGCGAATATCAAATATCTTTATTACAACCCAAGCGTGCCGAAAACTCATGGTGACTCAACGAATTCATCACCTTTCCCGACAACGGAGCGCATTAGCTTCCGTGGCTGGCCGGACGCACAAATACGATGCGCAGAGTGCTGGTTCTGGGGGCAAAAATTCGGGCGCATTGACAGTGATATCACTATTTCTGGCAATACATTAACGCTGACTAATGGACTGATTGATACTGGTTTTTCGCGGCTCACTGCCGATGGGGAATGGGTTAACAATCCGGGGAATGAACGCACCTCGCTGAAAGGAAAACTGCGTGGGCAGAAAATTGATGCCGCCGCAGAATTTTTTGGTGTCACGACGCCCATACGCCAGTCGTCATTTAATGTGGATTACGATTTACACTGGCGCAAAGCACCCTGGCAACCAGATGAGGCGACGTTGAATGGCATCATTCATACTCAACTGGGTAAAGGCGAAATTACCGAAATCAATACCGGACACGCCGGGCAATTGCTGCGCTTATTGAGCGTAGATGCCCTGATGCGTAAGCTGCGTTTTGATTTCAGAGACACTTTTGGCGAAGGGTTCTATTTTGACTCCATTCGCAGCACCGCGTGGATTAAAGACGGCGTTATGCACACCGACGACACGCTGGTGGATGGCCTGGAAGCGGACATCGCCATGAAAGGGTCGGTAAATCTGGTACGTCGCGACCTGAATATGGAAGCGGTTGTCGCACCAGAGATTTCTGCGACGGTGGGTGTGGCTGCGGCTTTTGCAGTTAACCCCATTGTTGGCGCGGCAGTGTTTGCCGCCAGTAAAGTGCTGGGGCCGCTGTGGAGCAAAGTCTCCATTTTGCGCTATCACATTTCGGGTCCGCTGGACGATCCGCAAATCAACGAAGTGTTGCGCCAACCGCGTAAAGAAAAAGCGCAATGATTTGACGAGGGCGCGTAATTGCCCCAATCTCATAGGATAATCGTTGCCAAAGGCCAACGAGCCAGAACATAACCGTAGGCCGGATAGGGCGTTCACGCCGCATCCGGCAGCCGTAAAAAATCCTCTACTGCAGTAACTAACGAGTAGCAAAAACGATGAGTCTTAACCTGGTAAGTGAACAATTGCTAGCGGCGAACGGCCTGAAACATCAGGACTTGTTCGCGATCCTCGGTCAACTGGCCGAACGTCGCCTTGATTATGGCGATCTCTATTTTCAGTCGAGCTATCACGAATCCTGGGTTTTAGAAGACCGCATTATTAAAGATGGTTCTTACAACATCGATCAGGGCGTTGGTGTGCGTGCAATCAGCGGTGAAAAAACCGGATTTGCTTACGCAGACCAAATCAGCCTGCTGGCGCTGGAACAGAGTGCGCAAGCGGCGCGCACCATCGTCCGTGATAGTGGTGATGGCAAAGTACAGACGCTGGGCGCGGTAGAGCATAGCCCGTTGTATACCTCGGTAGATCCGCTGCAAAGCATGAGCCGTGAAGAGAAGCTGGATATCCTGCGTCGCGTCGATAAGGTTGCCCGCGAAGCGGACAAGCGCGTACAGGAAGTGACTGCCAGCCTCAGTGGTGTCTATGAATTAATTCTGGTTGCGGCCACCGACGGCACGCTAGCGGCGGATGTCCGTCCGCTGGTGCGTCTTTCCGTGAGCGTTCTGGTCGAAGAAGATGGCAAACGCGAACGCGGTGCCAGTGGCGGCGGCGGTCGTTTTGGTTATGAGTTCTTCCTTGCCGATCTCGACGGCGAAGTCCGTGCGGATGCATGGGCAAAAGAAGCAGTGCGTATGGCGCTGGTCAATCTTTCTGCCGTTGCTGCACCAGCGGGCACCATGCCGGTAGTACTTGGCGCAGGTTGGCCGGGCGTGCTGTTGCATGAAGCGGTGGGGCACGGTCTGGAAGGCGACTTCAACCGCCGTGGCACTTCAGTATTTAGTGGACAGGTCGGGGAGCTGGTGGCTTCTGAACTGTGTACCGTGGTTGATGACGGCACGATGGTCGATCGCCGTGGTTCGGTGGCGATTGATGACGAAGGTACGCCAGGCCAGTACAACGTGCTGATTGAGAATGGCATCCTGAAAGGCTACATGCAGGATAAACTCAACGCGCGTTTGATGGGGATGACGCCGACTGGCAACGGTCGCCGTGAATCCTACGCTCATCTGCCGATGCCGCGTATGACCAACACCTATATGCTGCCGGGTAAATCGACCCCGCAAGAAATTATTGAATCTGTTGAGTACGGTATCTATGCACCGAACTTTGGTGGCGGTCAGGTGGATATTACATCCGGCAAATTCGTTTTCTCCACTTCAGAAGCGTATCTGATTGAAAACGGTAAAGTAACGAAGCCGGTGAAAGGCGCGACGTTGATTGGTTCCGGTATCGAAACCATGCAGCAGATTTCGATGGTGGGCAACGACCTGAAACTGGATAACGGCGTGGGTGTCTGCGGTAAAGAAGGGCAAAGTTTGCCGGTTGGCGTGGGCCAGCCAACGCTGAAAGTTGATAACCTGACTGTTGGCGGTACCGCGTAATAATTTCACTATTTTCAGAAGGATAATTAATCCTTCTACGTGCACGAACGGTCCCCTCGCCCCTCTGGGGTTAGGGTGAGGGGAACCCGTTGGCACAGGTTTGTACAACGTAACAGTATAATATTAATTACTTCTCTTTCCCGCGCCCGTGCATCTCCTGAAACAATTTACCGACCTCAACAAAATAATCCGTCAGCGAGTTGATCACGACCTGTACCTTCAGCGGCAGCTTATCTTTTTCGGTATATAACGCATAAACCGGGCGTGGATCTGACTGATAACGCGGCAGCAGGATCTCCAGCTCCCCACGATTGATCTCGTTGATCACCCACATCAGCGGCACGTAGGCGATCCCGGCACCCGCCGTCAGCCAGCGCACCAGCGTCATCGGATCATTAGTCACAAATCTTCCTTGTGGGATCAGGCGAGTCGAGATCCCTTCCGGTGCGATCAGTTCAAATTCATTGTCGGGCCGCACGCTGTATTCAAGCCATGAATGACTACTCAAATCGGCGGGTTTTTCCGGTATGCCGTATTGTGTGAGATAGCTTTTCGCGGCGCACACCACCATCGGCATCGCGCCCAGACGGCGGGAAAACAGGCTGGAATCCTGCAACGCGCCGACGCGGATCACCACATCCAGACCATCGGCAATCAGGTCGGGGGCAGGAATTCCGGTAACCAGATTGACGCTCAAACCTGGGTATTCTTTCAGCATTTTTGCTGTCAGCCCGGCGAGAACATTTTGTGCCATAGTTGAAGAACAGCCAATGCGCAGCGTCCCGATGGGGGTGTTATTGAAGGCATACAGTTGCTCATGAACATCCTGCACTTCATGGAGCATCCGACGGCAGCCCTGGTAGTAAATTCTACCGGCTTCGGTCAGGCCAATGCTGCGTGTGCTACGGTTTAACAGCTTTACCTGCAACTCATCTTCCAGTTTTGACACCGTCTGACTGATGGACGAAACGCTCATCTGTAGCTGTCTGGCGGCGGCGGTAAAAGAGCCAAATTCAACTACTTTGGCAAACACCGACATGCGTTTTAGTCGTTCCATTATTCACTCTGACTTAAAAGTGATTTAGATCACATAATATAGATAACAGCATAACAGTTACGCTAATATATTAAATATCAATCTACAGCAATGTTGCTCTCGCCCGGCTTTCCATGCCCTTCTCTGCGGCGACAGATGCTGAAAATAATAACGCCTGCTCTCTCTATACAACCAAGGTCAACATGAGTCTGTTTCCCGTTATCGTGGTGTTTGGGCTGTCCTTCCCACCGATATTTTTTGAATTGCTTTTATCACTGGCGATTTTCTGGCTGGTGCGCCGGGTACTTGTGCCAACAGGTATCTACGACTTTGTCTGGCATCCGGCGTTGTTCAACACCGCGCTCTATTGCTGCTTGTTTTATTTGATATCGCGACTGTTCGTTTGAGGTTGAAGTGAAAACACTAATAAGAAAATTCTCCCGTACGGCCATCACGGTCGTATTAGTCATTCTGGCCTTCATCGCAATTTTTAATGCCTGGGTCTATTACACCGAATCCCCGTGGACGCGTGACGCGCGCTTTAGCGCTGACGTCGTTGCGATCGCGCCGGACGTTTCTGGACTTATCACCCAGGTGAATGTTCATGATAACCAGCTGGTGAAAAAAGGACAGGTACTGTTCACCATCGACCAGCCGCGCTATCAAAAGGCGCTTGAGGAAGCGCAAGCCGATGTTGCTTATTATCAGGTACTGGCACAGGAGAAACGCCAGGAGGCAGGACGTCGTAACCGTCTCGGTGTGCAGGCGATGTCTCGCGAAGAGATCGACCAGGCCAACAACGTACTACAAACAGTTCTGCATCAGTTAGCGAAAGCGCAGGCGACCCGCGATCTGGCAAAACTGGATCTTGAACGCACGGTGATCCGCGCGCCAGCAGATGGCTGGGTGACCAACCTCAACGTCTATACCGGTGAGTTTATTACCCGTGGATCAACGGCGGTTGCGCTGGTGAAACAGAACTCCTTCTATGTACTGGCCTATATGGAAGAAACTAAGCTGGAAGGGGTGCGCCCTGGGTATCGTGCAGAGATCACGCCGCTTGGCAGTAACAAAGTGCTGAAAGGGACTGTTGATAGTGTTGCCGCTGGGGTCACCAACGCCAGCAGCACGCGTGACGACAAAGGGATGGCGACCATCGACTCTAACCTTGAATGGGTGCGTTTGGCGCAACGTGTTCCGGTTCGTATTCGTCTCGACAACCAGCAAGAGAACATCTGGCCTGCGGGCACCACTGCTACAGTGGTGGTCACTGGCAAACAAGATCGCGACGAAAGCCAGGATTCGTTCTTCCGTAAAATGGCCCATCGCCTGCGTGAGTTTGGTTAATCACGATGGGTATTTTCTCCATTGCTAACCAACATATTCGCTTTGCGGTAAAACTGGCGACCGCCATTGTACTGGCGCTGTTTGTTGGCTTTCACTTCCAGCTGGAAACGCCACGCTGGGCAGTACTGACAGCGGCGATTGTTGCCGCCGGTCCGGCCTTTGCTGCGGGAGGTGAACCGTATTCTGGCGCTATTCGCTATCGTGGCTTTTTGCGCATCATCGGCACATTTATTGGCTGTATTGCCGGACTGGTGATCATCATTGCGATGATCCGCGCACCATTATTGATGATTCTGGTGTGCTGTATCTGGGCCGGTTTTTGTACCTGGATATCCTCGCTGGTACGAATAGAAAACTCGTATGCGTGGGGGCTGGCCGGTTATACCGCGCTGATCATTGTGATCACCATTCAGCCGGAACCATTGCTTACGCCGCAGTTTGCCGTCGAACGTTGTAGCGAGATCGTTATCGGTATTGTGTGTGCGATTATGGCGGATTTGCTCTTTTCTCCGCGATCGATCAAACAAGAAGTGGATCGAGAGCTGGAAAGTTTGCTGGTCGCGCAATATCAATTAATGCAACTCTGTATCAAGCATGGCGATGGTGAAGTTGTCGATAAAGCCTGGGGCGATCTGGTGCGACGCACCACGGCGTTACAAGGTATGCGCAGCAACCTGAATATGGAATCTTCCCGCTGGGCGCGGGCCAATCGACGTTTAAAAGCGATCAATACGCTATCGCTGACGCTGATTACCCAATCCTGCGAAACTTATCTTATTCAGAATACGCGCCCGGAATTGATCACTGATACTTTCCGCGAATTTTTTGACACGCCGGTAGAAACCGCGCAGGACGTCCACAAGCAGCTCAAACGCCTGCGGAGAGTTATCGCCTGGACCGGGGAACGGGAAACGCCTGTCACCATTTATAGCTGGGTTGCGGCGGCAACGCGTTATCAGCTTCTCAAGCGCGGCGTTATCAGTAACACAAAAATCAACGCCACCGAAGAAGAGATCCTGCAAGGCGAACCGGAAGTCAAAGTAGAGTCAGCCGAACGTCATCATGCGATGGTTAACTTCTGGCGAACCACACTTTCCTGCATTCTGGGGACGCTTTTCTGGCTGTGGACGGGCTGGACTTCCGGCAGTGGTGCAATGGTGATGATTGCGGTAGTGACGTCACTGGCAATGCGTTTGCCGAATCCACGCATGGTGGCGATCGACTTTATCTATGGGACGCTGGCGGCGCTGCCGTTAGGGCTGCTCTACTTTTTGGTGATTATCCCTAATACCCAACAAAGCATGTTATTGCTGTGTATTAGCCTGGCAGTGCTGGGATTTTTCCTCGGTATAGAAGTACAGAAACGGCGACTGGGCTCGATGGGGGCGCTGGCCAGCACCATAAATATTATCGTGCTGGATAATCCGATGACTTTCCATTTCAGTCAGTTTCTCGACAGCGCATTAGGGCAAATCGTCGGCTGTGTGCTCGCGTTCACCGTTATTTTGCTGGTGCGGGATAAATCGCGCGACAGGACTGGACGTGTACTGCTTAATCAGTTTGTTTCTGCTGCTGTTTCCGCGATGACTACCAATGTGGCACGCCGTAAAGAGAACCACCTCCCGGCACTTTATCAGCAGCTGTTTTTGCTGATGAATAAGTTCCCAGGGGATTTGCCGAAATTTCGCCTGGCGCTGACGATGATTATCGCGCACCAGCGCCTGCGTGATGCGCCGATCCCGGTTAACGAGGATTTATCGGCGTTTCACCGACAAATGCGCCGCACAGCAGACCATGTGATATCTGCCCGTAGCGATGATAAACGTCGTCGGTACTTTGGCCAGTTGCTGGAAGAACTTGAAATCTACCAGGAAAAGCTACGCATCTGGCAAGCGCCACCGCAGGTGACGGAACCGGTTCATCGGCTGGCGGGGATGCTCCATAAGTATCAACATGCGTTGACCGATAGTTAAGTCAAAACCGACGCCAAAAGCGTCGGTTTTTTCATGGCTATACTTAGCGATGAACGGCAGAACTCGCCGCGAAACGTGACGGTGGCAACAGATGAATATTTATACCTTTGATTTTGATGAGATTGAGAGTCAGGAGGATTTTTATCGCGACTTCAGCCAAGCCTTTGGTCTGGCGAAAGATAAGGTACGCGATCTCGACTCTCTATGGGATGTGTTAATGAACGATGTCCTGCCGCTACCACTTGAGATTGAATTTGTTCATCTGGGAGAGAAAACGCGTCGCCGTTTTGGCGCGTTAATATTGCTGTTTGATGAGGCAGAGGAAGAGTTGGAAGGGCATTTGCGTTTTAATGTTCGTCATTAGCGCAAAAAAAAGCCCCCGAACCGGGGGCAATATCGTCGGACAAGACGATGAGGGTTTATTTGTACAGTTCAGCCGTAGCGTGCCAGGTGTCACCGCTACGAGCTTCCGTAATCTGGTAGGCCGTTGCGCCTTTCTCTTCTGCTTTTTTGTTCAGCATTTCACGCATATCCATTGGCGAAGACGCCACACCACTTACGGATACGGTCCCGATTGCTTCACGATTTTGTGCTTGTGCAGCATCAATGGAGTCGGCAGCGAATGCACCGAAAGATAGAACAGAAAGTACGCTTAATGCAGCAACAGTGGTTTTGATTTTCATGATTTTTACCTCGACATAATCTTTTAGCTGGGCCTTTGTTTCGTGACCCATATCACAAAATCAAGTATACACTAATTATTGAACTAATTAATACCACGCTAACTGTTTCAGTTGATACTAAGTGTTAAAAATGTGAGTTTTAATAACAAAAAAGAATTAAAAACACGGTTATTTATTATTAATTCTATTGTTTTCAATTAGATAATGAATTTTGCATAATGTGCTTTTTTTACCGTATGTATTCATTGTGTGAATGACATGTCGCAGTAAAACGCACTATTCGTTAAATTAATCGCAGAGGAAAGCAGGGGGTTGAGAGGGATAAGCAACATTTTCCCCGCCGCCAGAAGCGACGGGGCAGAGATTAAAGCTCCTGGTCGAACAGCTCTAAAATCGCTTCGTACAGGTCTTTGACGGTGAAACCGTTAGCAGGGGTAGTAAAGATGGTGTCATCGCCAGCGATGGTGCCCAGAATACCTTCTGCTTTGCCCAGTGAGTCCAGCAGGCGAGCAATTAACTGCGCCGCGCCAGGGCTGGTATGAATCACGACAACTGCATCGTTGTAGTCGATATCCAGCACCAGATTTTTCAATGGACTGGAGGTGGTTGGTACACCCAGTTCAGCTGGCAGGCAGTAAACCATTTCCATTTTGGCATTGCGTGTACGTACAGCACCAAACTTGGTCAACATCCGCGAGACTTTAGACTGATTAATATTGTCAAAGCCTTGCTCCTGCAACGCGGCGACGATTTCGCCCTGGGAGCTAAATTTCTCTTCTTTAAGTAATGCTTTAAATGCTTTAACTAGTTCTTCTTGCTTAGCCGAGCTTCGCATAAGTCACCCGATATGGTGGTTGATACAACATTATTGTGCATACAGATGAATTTTTATGCAAACAGTCAGCCCTGAAGAAGGCTGAAATAATGTTATGAAAGAGCGGGATTTTATCAAATTTCGTTATTGAGAAACATGCCTGCGTCACGGCATGCAAATTCTGCTTAAAAGTAAATTAATTGTTATCAAATTGATGTTGTTTTGGCTGAACGGTAGGGTATATTGTCACCACCTGTTGGAATGTTGCGCTAATGCATAAGCGACTGTTAATTACGTAAGTTAGGTTCCTGATTACGGCAATTAAATGCATAAACGCTAAACTTGCGTGACTACACATTCTTGAGATGTGGTCATTGTAAACGGCAATTTTGTGGATTAAGGTCGCGGCAGCGGAGCAACATATCTTAGTTTATCAATATAATAAGGAGTTTAGGATGAAAGTCGCAGTCCTCGGCGCTGCTGGCGGTATTGGCCAGGCGCTTGCACTACTGTTAAAAACCCAACTGCCTTCAGGTTCAGAACTCTCTCTGTATGATATCGCTCCAGTGACTCCCGGTGTGGCTGTCGATCTGAGCCATATCCCTACTGCTGTGAAAATCAAAGGTTTTTCTGGTGAAGATGCGACTCCGGCGCTGGAAGGCGCAGATGTCGTTCTTATCTCTGCAGGTGTAGCGCGTAAACCGGGTATGGATCGTTCCGACCTGTTTAACGTTAACGCCGGCATCGTGAAAAACCTGGTACAGCAAGTTGCGAAAACCTGCCCGAAAGCGTGCATTGGTATTATCACTAACCCGGTTAACACCACAGTTGCGATTGCTGCTGAAGTGCTGAAAAAAGCCGGTGTTTATGACAAAAACAAACTGTTCGGCGTTACCACGCTGGATATCATTCGTTCCAACACCTTTGTTGCGGAACTGAAAGGCAAACAGCCAGGCGAAGTTGAAGTGCCGGTTATTGGCGGTCACTCTGGTGTTACCATTCTGCCGCTGCTGTCACAGGTTCCTGGCGTTAGCTTTACCGAGCAGGAAGTGGCTGATCTGACCAAACGTATCCAGAACGCGGGTACTGAGGTGGTTGAAGCGAAAGCCGGTGGCGGGTCTGCAACCCTGTCTATGGGCCAGGCAGCTGCACGTTTTGGTCTGTCTCTGGTACGCGCACTGCAGGGCGAACAAGGCGTTGTCGAATGTGCCTACGTTGAAGGCGACGGTCAGTACGCCCGTTTCTTCTCTCAACCGCTGCTGCTGGGTAAAAACGGCGTGGAAGAGCGTAAATCTATCGGCACTCTGAGCGCATTTGAAAAGAACGCGCTGGAAGGTATGCTGGATACGCTGAAGAAAGATATCGCTCTGGGCGAAGAGTTCGTTAATAAGTAATTGATTAGCGGATAATAAAAAACCGGAGCGCAGACTCCGGTTTTTTGTTTTGAGCGCACGACTTAATTGGTTGCCGGATATTCCTGAATGGTGACCTGCAGCGTTAACTGCTTATCATCACGCATCACTACAACCGGGATCACCGAACCAGGGCGAATTTCCGCCACCTGATCCATCGTCTCCAGAGCAGAGATGGCCGGTTTGTTATCCACCGAAATAATCAAATCATTGACCTGAATACCCGCATTCGCCGCCGGGCCGTCAGGTGACACTTCATTAACCACGATCCCTTGCAGTTGATCTATACCACCGCCCTGCGCGTGCAGTGGTGCGATCTCACGTCCGCCTATACCAATGTAGCCGCGGATCACGCGACCATCGCGGATCAGTTTATCCATAATTTTGGTTGCTAACAGGAAAGGAATCGCAAAGCCGATACCTTCCGGCGTTTCGCCATCGTTACTCTTATCAAACGACAGCGTGTTAATGCCCATCAGTTCGCCCAGCGAGTTCACCAGCGCGCCGCCAGAGTTACCGTGGTTAATGGAAGCATCGGTTTGCAGGAAGTTTTGCCGCCCGGTCGGGTTCAGACCGATTCGACCCGTGGCACTAATAATCCCCTGGGTAATGGTCTGCCCGAGGTTGTACGGGTTACCGATCGCTAGTACCACGTCGCCAATGTGCGGTACGCGACGTGCATTGATTGGAATGGTAGGTAAACCGCCAGTGGCATTAATTTTAAGTACCGCCAGATCGGTTAGAGAGTCAGATCCCACCAGCAATGCTTCAAATACACGCCCATCCTGTAAGGCGACGATGATCTGATCGGCGTCGTTGATGACGTGTTTATTGGTGATGATATAACCGCGTTGATCCATGATTACACCGGATCCCAGGGTGCGGATCTCAAGCTGGTTGTGAGAGTTGGTGTTCAAACCACGGTTGTAAACGTTAACCACCGCTGGTGCGGCGCGGCGAACCGCCAGATTATAGCTGGCAGGCGTCTCATCGGTACTGTCAAATTGCGGAGTGGAAAGCGGGTTAAGGCTGCGCAGCGAAGGCATGGCAACCAGCAGAATAGCGCCGACAATTAATCCAATCGCAACGGAACGTAAGAGCTTCACAAACATGATGGAGGCGTCATTAAAAAAGGGAACGGCAGCAGCATACCACGAGTTAACCGGACATCACACGTCAGCCTGATGCCCGGTTTACGACATTAACGCATCAGCAGATAGATGCTTTCATTGCCGCGTACAATTTGCAGGGCGATGATGGCCGGTTTTGCCGCCAGCACTTTACGCATTTCAGCAATCGAGTTCACCCGATCGCGGTTGACGCCAATGATCACATCGTCTTTTTGCAAGCCTGCCTGAGCAGCTGGGCTTCCTTTGACAACCTCATCGATCTTAATACCTTTGCCGCCATCTTTTAGCTGACCATCGCTCAACGTTGCACCTTCAAGCGCTGGCGTGATCATTTCAGCGCTGGCCGACGAAGAGGTGCTGGTATCGAGCGTCACTTCTACTTCCAGTGGTTTGCCGTTACGCAGCAGGCCAAGCTTCACTTTCGTGCCCGGCTCGGTGGTTGCGATACGAGAGCGCAACTCAGCAAAGCTATTCAGCGGTTTGCCGTTGAGGCTGGTAATAATATCGCCCGCTTTGACGCCCGCTTTTGCCGAGCCAGAACCTGGCAACACTTCGCTGACAAACGCGCCACGCTGCACGTCAAGGTTGAAGGCTTTGGCGATATCGGCACTCATCTCTGTGCCTTTGATGCCTAACAGACCGCGTTTGATTTCACCAAAGTCGATAAGCTGCTGCGCCAGTGTTCGCGCCATATTACTGGGGATGGCAAATCCAATCCCGACGCTCCCGCCGCCAGGCGCAAGGATTGCCGTGTTGATGCCAATTAACTCACCGTTAAGGTTTAACAGTGCACCGCCGGAGTTACCGCGGTTAATGGAAGCATCTGTCTGGATAAAGTTTTCAAGACCTTCAAGATTCAACCCACTGCGGCCTAATGCTGACACAATGCCAGAGGTGGCGGTTTGCCCAAGGCCAAATGGGTTACCGACCGCCACGGCAAAATCACCGACGCGCAATTTATCGGAGTCGGCAATAGCGATTTGCGTTAATTTGCTCGGGTTTTGAATTTGCAACAGGGCGATATCGCTCTGGTCATCGCTACCAATCAGTTTTGCATCAAACTCGCGCCCATCATTGAGCTGAATACTGATTTTCTGTGCCTGATTAATCACATGGTTGTTAGTCAGCACATAGCCTTTACTGGCGTTGATGATGACACCGGAGCCTAAACCTTCGAAGGGTTGTGCAGGTTGATCCGGTAAATCATCACCAAAAAACTTTTTGAATTCTTCCGGGATTTTCTGTCCCTGACTGGCCGTTCCTTCCACCCGTACGCTCACCACTGCCGGAAGCACTTTTTCCAGCATTGGGGCCAGACTGGGGAGGGGGGCCTGATCGGCAACCTGGCCTGGAATCGACGCAACGGCCTGAAATGACGCCGAGAGAGTTAACCCGACACTTAACGCTAATGCACTCAACAGCTGGGTTTGTTTTTTCATTATTCCTGCTCTCGTACCTGAATGATAAGAAAAGAGATTCAAAACAGTTTGATGTTATTGAATTTTCAGACGGCTAACAATGAGACACCAGATTAAATGATAGTCGGGGAGGGAAAGAAGAGGAGGGCGCAATGGCTGCGCCCGAAAAATAAATTAGTCGCGCTTCGCGCCAGTACGCAGCAGGCCGGATGCGCCTTCAGAATAGTCGCGAGGCATCTGCACCGGTGCCTGATCGTTGCTGGCTTCAGACTCTGCCAGACGATTACGGAACGGGTTTGCTTCAGCAGACAGTTCCGGCAGCAGGCTGCTGGAGCTTTTCGCCATGTGTTGATACAGCTGGCGATAGTCGTGCGCCATGGTATCCAGTAATTCCGCGCTGCGGGCAAAGTGGCTAACCAGCTCTTCGCGATACTCGTCCAGTTCAGCTTTATTCTTTTCCAGTTCGTACTGCAACGCCTGTTGCTGGCGTAGTTTACGATTACCAAAACGCATGGCCACAGCACCAATAATGATGCCGACGACTAACCCAATTAGCGCATATTCCCAGGTCATGAACATCTCCCGTTGTCTTTTGTTTCCGTAGGGTGTTGGCTTCAGGCTCCATGCCTGCGGCTGATTATGCCACTATAACCGTTAATTCCACAGAAGTGGAATCCCGACTGCATATCGCGTAGTGTAGAACGGCCTTTTTTTCGTCAACCGTGAACAACGGCGCACCGATTATTCAAGGAATAACAATAAGATCATGCAAAGCGTTACCCCAACATCGCAATACCTGAAGGCGCTCAATGAAGGCAGCCATCAACCCGACGACGTTCAAAAAGAGGCCGTCAGCCGCCTGGAAATTATTTATCAGGAACTCATCAATAGCACGCCTCCAGCCCCCAGGACGAGTGGGCTAATGGCGCGGGTCGGTAAGCTGTGGGGTAAACGCGAAGACACAAAGCATACGCCAGTGCGTGGCTTATATATGTGGGGCGGTGTAGGACGCGGGAAAACCTGGCTGATGGACCTTTTCTATCAAAGCCTGCCGGGAGAGCGGAAACAGCGCCTGCACTTTCACCGTTTTATGCTGCGGGTGCATGAAGAGCTAACTGCCTTACAGGGGAAGACCGATCCGCTGGAAATTATTGCCGATCGCTTTAAAGCAGAAACTGACGTGCTCTGTTTTGACGAATTTTTTGTTTCTGATATTACCGACGCCATGCTACTTGGCGGTCTGATGAAAGCCCTGTTCACCCGCGGAATAACGCTGGTAGCGACGTCAAATATTCCGCCGGACGAACTTTATCGAAATGGCTTGCAACGTGCGCGTTTTCTGCCTGCAATCGATGCCATTAAACAGCATTGTGATGTAATGAACGTGGACGCTGGTGTTGATTATCGACTGCGTACACTCACTCAGGCGCATCTGTGGCTTTCGCCACTCAACGATGAAATTCGGGCGCAAATGGATAAACTATGGTTGGCTCTGGCGGGGGCGAAACGAGAAAATTCACCGACGTTAGAAATCAACCATCGGCCATTGGCGACAATGGGCGTCGAGAACCAGACGCTGGCGGTCTCTTTTACTACGCTGTGCGTCGACGCCCGCAGTCAGCATGACTATATTGCGCTCTCACGCCTCTTTCACACAGTCATGTTGTTTGATGTACCAGTTATGACGCGGTTGATGGAGAGCGAAGCGCGACGTTTTATTGCGCTGGTGGATGAGTTTTACGAGCGCCATGTCAAATTAGTGGTGAGTGCAGAAGTGCCGCTGTATGAAATTTATCAGGGTGAGCGGCTGAAGTTTGAGTTCCAGCGTTGCCTGTCACGTCTGCAAGAGATGCAAAGCGAAGAGTATCTGAAGCGCGAGCATTTAGCGGGTTAAAACCTGCCACAAATCACAAAAAGGGGTCGATCTTTGACCCCGACTTCTCTATAATCCTGCGACCCCACGTTACAAGAAAGTTTTTTTCCCAAAACTTTTTGTGTGCTGGCATAGGCTATTCGAAGGGGTAGGTTTGCCGGACTTTGTCGTGTGAACCTCAACAATTGAAGACGTTTGGGTGTTCACCAACGTGTAACTATTTATTGGGTAAGCTTTTAATGAAAACTTTTACAGCTAAACCAGAAACCGTAAAACGCGACTGGTATGTTGTTGACGCGACCGGTAAAACTCTGGGCCGTCTGGCTACTGAACTGGCTCGTCGCCTGCGCGGTAAGCACAAAGCGGAATACACTCCGCACGTAGATACCGGTGATTACATCATCGTTCTGAACGCTGACAAAGTTGCTGTAACCGGCAACAAGCGTACTGACAAAGTGTACTATCACCACACCGGCCACATCGGTGGTATCAAACAAGCGACCTTTGAAGAGATGATTGCTCGCCGTCCTGAGCGTGTGATTGAAATCGCGGTTAAAGGCATGTTGCCAAAAGGCCCGCTGGGTCGTGCTATGTTCCGTAAACTGAAAGTTTACGCGGGTAACGAGCACAACCACGCGGCACAGCAACCGCAAGTTCTTGACATCTAATCGGGATTATAGGCAATGGCTGAAAATCAATACTACGGCACTGGTCGCCGCAAAAGTTCCGCAGCTCGCGTTTTCATCAAACCGGGCAACGGTAAAATCGTAATCAACCAACGTTCTCTGGAACAGTACTTCGGTCGTGAAACTGCCCGCATGGTAGTTCGTCAGCCGCTGGAACTGGTCGACATGGTTGAGAAACTGGACCTGTACATCACCGTTAAAGGTGGTGGTATCTCTGGTCAGGCTGGTGCGATCCGTCACGGTATCACCCGCGCTCTGATGGAATACGACGAGTCCCTGCGTTCTGAACTGCGTAAAGCTGGCTTCGTTACTCGTGACGCTCGTCAGGTTGAACGTAAGAAAGTCGGTCTGCGTAAAGCACGTCGTCGTCCGCAGTTCTCCAAACGTTAATTGGCTTCTGCTCCGGCAGAAAACAATTTGCGAAAAAACCCGCTTCGGCGGGTTTTTTTATGGCTAAATTCTGAATCAGCGTAAAAAATGGAAAGTTGCTTTTTGCTGCCGTCTGACAGACAGGCAAAACAAAAACCACATCGCCAATAAGGGACTAAGTCAACTATTTCAGACTAAAGCGCATCTCTTTTTCCCCATTTCCGGCATCGACTCACCACAAAGGTCGCAAAATCTGGTAAACTATCATCCAATTTTCTGCCCAAATGTCGGGTATTGCTCATTTTTTGTTTGATTTTCGAACAAAGAGAGTCGTTCCTTACTGGGTAACACAACTTCTGACTGGCCACCTGGTGGCTGGTAGCAGTAAAAATTCTGACTATACCTGGAGGTTTTCATGGCTGTCGCTGCCAACAAACGTTCGGTAATGACGCTGTTTTCCGGTCCTACTGACATCTATAGCCATCAGGTCCGCATTGTGCTGGCTGAGAAAGGTGTAAGTTTCGAGATCGAACACGTGGAAAAGGACAATCCGCCTCAGGATCTGATTGACCTCAACCCGAATCAGAGCGTTCCGACCCTGGTGGATCGTGAGCTGACCCTGTGGGAATCTCGCATCATTATGGAATATCTGGATGAGCGTTTCCCGCATCCGCCACTGATGCCTGTTTACCCGGTAGCTCGCGGTGAAAGCCGTCTGTACATGCATCGCATCGAAAAAGACTGGTACACGCTGATGAACACCATCATCAACGGTTCAGCTTCTGAAGCAGATGCCGCACGTAAGCAACTGCGCGAAGAACTGCTGGCGATTGCGCCGGTCTTCGGTCAGAAGCCGTACTTCCTGAGCGATGAGTTCAGCCTGGTCGATTGCTACCTTGCTCCGCTGCTGTGGCGTCTGCCGCAACTGGGTATCGAGTTCAGCGGCCCGGGTGCGAAAGAGCTGAAAGGCTATATGACCCGCGTCTTTGAGCGTGACTCTTTCCTTGCTTCTTTAACTGAAGCTGAACGTGAAATGCGTCTGGGCCGGAGTTAATCTGTATGGATTTGTCACAGCTAACACCACGTCGTCCCTATCTGCTGCGTGCATTCTATGAGTGGTTGCTGGATAACCAGCTCACGCCGCACCTGGTGGTGGATGTGACGCTCCTTGGCGTGCAGGTTCCTATGGAATATGCGCGTGACGGGCAAATCGTACTCAACATTGCGCCGCGTGCTGTCGGCAATCTGGAACTGGCGAATGATGAGGTGCGCTTTAACGCGCGCTTTGGTGGCATTCCGCGTCAGGTTTCTGTGCCGCTGGCTGCCGTGCTGGCTATCTACGCCCGTGAAAATGGCGCAGGCACGATGTTTGAACCTGAAGCTGCCTACGATGAAGATGCCAGCATCATGAATGATGAAGAGGCATCGGCAGACAACGAAACCGTTATGTCGGTTATTGATGGCGACAAGCCAGATCACGATGATGACACTCATCCTGACGATGAACCACCGCAGCCACCACGTGGTGGTCGACCAGCATTACGCGTTGTGAAGTAATACTAAAACAGGCCCTGGCGGCCTGTTTTGTCTTTTTAATCGCTTAATAAAATAGCGTGATAGTGGCAATCATATTCACCACGAAACCGACTGCCATGGGGATCGCTGTCCGCTTCACTACCGCAAAAGGCGAAACGCCTGCAATTCCTGACGTAACGACCACCACCGCAGTAATCGGCGAAACAGCGCGCGCTAGCGTCGTGGCAAAATGCATCGGCATAATCATTACAACCGCTGGTACATGTAGTCCGGCTGCGATATTCGGAATAAGACTGGCAAATGACATAAACGGCGCATTGCCTGAGCCCATCACAATGGCACAAATGGCAATGACCAGCGCCATAATAATCATCACGCCAATACCGCCCAGACCAGAATGCTCCGCACCCCTGATAACCGCATCGACAGTGCCAATCGTCGTTAAGCCTTTCGCAAATATTTCACCCGCGACCACCAGCGTTACCACGTTGGCAAACTGCGTACCCATGCCGTCAAAAAACGCCTGCACATCATCCATTGTTTCGCGCAAGTTATGCTTGCGGAAGAACTCAACAAACATCGTCACTGTCAAACTCAGTAACATCACCACCACCAGATGCAGTTCTGACTGCATCAGCCCGACGTGGGCAAGGAACAGCGAGCCGAGCATCAGGATTAACGGCATCACCGGTAAAATGGCGTAATAGAGCGGCGGGACATTATCGAGAGCTTTTTGCTCGGCCTGTTCGTGATTGATATTTTTATCTTTTTTGTCGAAAGCGCATTGCACGAAAAAGTGGGAGATCGCCACCGAGATAATGACGCAAGAGGCGACCGGAAGCTGGTAGTGGAAGAAGTAAGTGGCAATTTTCATTCCTGCGACCTGGGCAGCAAAAATGGAGTTCGTTTCCAGAATCCCCCACTCAATGGACATGGTGGTTGCGATAACCGCCACCGCAGAGAGGCGACTTACTCCCAGACTCACCAGCGTCGGAAATAAGGTGACCATCAGCAACATACCCAGACCGGAGGCGCTGGTAATAAACTGCGCCATGATTTGGCCGATGACGTAAGTTGCCGACAGAATAATATACGGCGAGCGAATGAGTTTTAACGGGCGGCTTAACAAGCTCACCATCGCGCGACTGGCCCCTATGCGCTCCATATAGCGGGCATAACCGCCCACTGCCATAATCGACAGCCCCAATCCGGCAATGCGGTTGGACAGCATGCGCAGGATTTCATTATAAATATCGACGATCAAGTAGCCGCTGCTTTTGGCGGGATCGAGCACACCACCGAACCCTAACCAGACACCGCACATCATCAGGAAGATACCTGCGGCAGCCAGCACCACCTGAGGTTTGTAGTTTTTCAGGATCAAATAGCCCATCGTAATTAATACGATGACAGATATAATTATGCCGAACATTGTTGAACTCCGTGTCAAAAGAAAACGGTCAATCCCATAAACGGCAGATTGAAAACAATGATGTTATATTTTTTGCAAGGCTATTTATGGTGCGGATGTCGTGTTTTTAATTGTAGGTGAGGTGATTTTTCATTAAAAAATATGCGCTTATGATTATTTTGTAAGAACACATTCATAATATTCATAATGCTCGTGAATAGTCTTATAAATAATTCAATCGGGATGTTTTTATCTGCTTTACATTAATTTTTCGCAATAGTTAATTATTCAGTTAATTATAGTAATGATGAGGCACAAAGAGAAAACCCCGCCATTTCCCCCTACTTTCAATCCTGTGATAGGATGTCACTGATGATGTTAATCACACTGACCTTACAGAATGGGCCTTATGAACGCATTTGATTCGCAAACCGAAGATTCTTCACCTGCAATTGGTCGCAACTTGCGTAGCCGCCCGCTGGCGCGTAAAAAACTCTCCGAAATGGTGGAAGAAGAGCTGGAACAGATGATCCGCCGTCGTGAATTTGGCGAAGGTGAACAATTACCGTCTGAACGCGAACTGATGGCGTTCTTTAACGTCGGGCGTCCTTCTGTGCGTGAAGCGCTGGCAGCGTTAAAACGCAAAGGTCTGGTGCAGATAAACAACGGCGAACGCGCTCGCGTCTCACGTCCTTCTGCGGACACCATCATCGGCGAGCTTTCCGGCATGGCGAAAGATTTCCTTTCTCATCCTGGCGGGATTGCCCATTTCGAACAATTACGTCTGTTCTTTGAATCCAGCCTGGTGCGCTATGCGGCTGAACACGCCACCGATGAGCAAATCGATTTGCTGGCAAAAGCACTGGAAATCAACAGTCAGTCGCTGGATAACAACGCAGCATTCATTCGTTCAGACGTTGATTTCCACCGCGTGCTGGCGGAGATCCCCGGTAACCCAATCTTCATGGCGATCCACGTTGCCCTGCTCGACTGGCTGATCGCCGCACGTCCAACCGTGGCTGATCAGGCTCTGCACGAGCATAACAACGTTAGCTATCAACAGCATATTGCGATCGTTGACGCGATCCGCCGCCACGATCCCGATGAAGCCGATCGCGCGTTGCAATCGCATCTCAACAGCGTCTCTGCTACCTGGCACGCCTTCGGTCAGACCACCAACAAAAAGAAATAATGCCACTTTAGTGAAGCAGATCGCATTATAAGCTTTCTGTATGGGGTGTTGCTTAATTGATCTGGTATAACAGGTATAAAGGTATATCGTTTATCAGACAAGCATCACTTCAGAGGTATTTATGGCAACGAATTTACGTGGCGTAATGGCCGCACTCCTGACTCCTTTTGACCAACAACAAGCACTGGATAAAGCGAGTCTGCGTCGCCTGGTTCAGTTCAATATTCAGCAGGGCATCGACGGTTTATACGTGGGTGGTTCTACCGGCGAAGCCTTTGTACAAAGCCTTTCCGAGCGTGAACAGGTACTGGAAATCGTCGCCGAAGAGGCGAAAGGCAAGATTAAACTCATCGCTCACGTCGGTTGCGTCAGCACTGCTGAAAGCCAACAACTTGCGGCATCGGCTAAACGTTATGGCTTCGATGCCGTCTCCGCCGTCACGCCGTTCTACTATCCTTTCAGCTTTGAAGAACACTGCGATCACTATCGGGCAATTATTGATTCGGCGGATGGTTTGCCGATGGTGGTGTACAACATTCCAGCCCTGAGCGGGGTAAAACTGACTCTGGATCAGATCAACACCCTGGTTACGCTGCCTGGTGTAGGTGCGCTGAAACAGACCTCTGGCGATCTCTATCAGATGGAGCAGATCCGTCGTGAACATCCGGATCTGGTGCTCTATAACGGTTACGACGAAATCTTCGCCTCTGGTCTTCTGGCGGGCGCAGACGGTGGTATCGGTAGTACCTACAACATCATGGGCTGGCGTTATCAGGGCATTGTTAAGGCGCTGAAAGAAGGCGATATCCAGACCGCGCAGAAACTGCAAACTGAGTGCAATAAAGTCATTGATTTACTGATCAAAACGGGCGTATTCCGCGGCCTGAAAACTGTCCTCCATTATATGGATGTCGTTTCTGTGCCGCTGTGCCGCAAACCGTTTGGACCGGTAGATGAAAAATATCTGCCAGAACTGAAGGCGCTGGCCCAGCAGTTGATGCAAGAGCGCGGGTGAGTTGTTTCCCCTCGCTCGCCCCTACCGGGTGAGGGGAAATAAACGCATCTGTACCCTACAATTTTCATACCAAAGCGTGTGGGCATCGCCCACCGCGGGAGACTCACAATGAGTACTACAATCCAGAATATCCCGTGGTATCGCCATCTCAACCGCGCACAATGGCGGGCATTTTCCGCTGCCTGGTTGGGATATCTGCTTGACGGTTTTGATTTCGTTTTAATCGCCCTGGTACTCACCGAAGTACAAGGTGAATTCGGGCTGACGACGGTGCAGGCGGCAAGTCTGATCTCCGCAGCCTTTATCTCTCGCTGGTTCGGCGGCCTGATGCTCGGCGCTATGGGTGACCGCTACGGGCGTCGTCTGGCAATGGTCACCAGCATCGTTCTCTTCTCGGCCGGGACGCTGGCCTGCGGCTTTGCGCCAGGCTACATCACCATGTTTATCGCTCGTCTGGTCATCGGCATGGGGATGGCGGGTGAATACGGTTCCAGCGCCACCTATGTCATTGAAAGCTGGCCAAAACATCTGCGTAATAAAGCCAGTGGTTTTCTGATTTCCGGCTTCTCTGTGGGGGCCGTCGTTGCCGCTCAGGTCTATAGCCTGGTGGTTCCGGTCTGGGGCTGGCGTGCGCTGTTCTTTATCGGCATTTTGCCAATCATCTTTGCTCTCTGGCTGCGTAAAAACATCCCGGAAGCGGAAGACTGGAAAGAGAAACATGCTGGTAAAGCACCAGTACGCACGATGGTAGATATTCTCTACCGTGGTGAACATCGCATTGCCAATATCGTAATGACACTGGCGGCGGCTACTGCGCTATGGTTTTGCTTCGCCGGTAACCTGCAAAATGCCGCGATCGTCGCTGTTCTTGGGCTGTTATGCGCCGCAATCTTTATCAGCTTTATGGTGCAAAGTACGGGCAAACGCTGGCCAACGGGCGTAATGCTGATGGTGGTCGTGTTGTTTGCTTTCCTCTACTCATGGCCGATTCAGGCGCTGCTGCCAACGTATCTGAAAACCGATCTGGCTTATAACCCGCATACTGTCGCCAATGTGCTGTTCTTTAGTGGCTTTGGCGCGGCGGTGGGATGCTGCGTAGGTGGCTTCCTCGGTGACTGGCTGGGAACCCGCAAAGCGTACGTTTGTAGCCTGCTGGCCTCGCAGCTGCTGATTATTCCGGTATTTGCGATTGGCGGCGCAAACGTCTGGGTGCTCGGTCTGTTACTGTTCTTCCAGCAAATGCTTGGACAAGGGATCGCCGGGATCTTACCGAAACTGATTGGCGGTTATTTCGATACCGACCAGCGTGCAGCGGGCCTGGGCTTTACCTACAACGTCGGCGCATTGGGCGGTGCACTGGCCCCAATCATCGGCGCGTTGATCGCTCAACGTCTGGATCTGGGTACTGCGCTGGCATCGCTCTCGTTCAGTCTGACATTTGTGGTGATCCTGCTGATTGGTCTGGATATGCCTTCCCGCGTTCAGCGTTGGCTGCGTCCGGAAGCATTGCGTACTCATGACGCTATCGACGGCAAACCATTTAGCGGTGCCGTGCCATTTGGCCGCGCCAAAAACGATTTAGTCAAAACCAAAAGTTAATCCTGTTGCCCGGTCTCTGTACCGGGCCTTTCGCTAAGGGAAGATGTATGTCGTTACTTGCACAACTGGATCAAAAAATCGCTGCTAACGGTGGCCTGATTGTCTCCTGCCAGCCGGTTCCGGACAGCCCGCTCGATAAACCCGAAATCGTCGCCGCCATGGCATTAGCGGCAGAACAGGCGGGCGCGGTTGCCATTCGCATTGAAGGTGTGGCAAATCTGCAAGCCACGCGTGCGGTGGTGAGCGTGCCAATTATCGGGATTGTGAAACGCGATCTGGAGGATTCTCCGGTACGCATCACGGCCTATATTGAAGATGTTGATGCGCTGGCGCAGGCGGGCGCTGACATTATCGCCATTGACGGCACTGACCGACCGCGTCCGGTGCCTGTTGAAACGCTGCTGGCACGTATTCACCATCACGGTTTACTGGCGATGACCGACTGCTCAACGCTGGAAGACGGCCTGGCATGCCAAAAGCTGGGAGCCGAAATTATTGGCACTACGCTTTCTGGCTATACCACGCCTGAAACGCCAGAAGAGCCGGATCTGGCGCTGGTGAAAACGTTGAGCGACGCCGGATGTCGGGTGATTGCCGAAGGGCGTTACAACACGCCTGCTCAGGCGGCAGATGCGATGCGCCACGGCGCGTGGGCGGTGACGGTCGGTTCTGCCATTACGCGTCTTGAACACATTTGTCAGTGGTACAACACAGCGATGAAAAAGGCGGTGCTATGACCACGCTGGCGATAGATATCGGCGGTACTAAACTTGCCGCCGCGCTGATTGGCGCTGACGGGCAGATCCGCGATCGTCGTGAACTTCCTACGCCAGCCAGCCAGACACCAGAAGCCTTGCGTGATGCCTTATCCGCATTAGTCTCTCCGTTGCAAGTTCATGCGCAGCGGGTTGCTATCGCTTCAACCGGAATTATTCGCGACGGCAGCTTATTGGCGCTAAATCCGCATAATCTCGGTGGATTACTACACTTTCCGTTAGTTAAAACACTGGAGCAGCTTACCGATTTGCCGACCATTGCCATTAACGACGCGCAGGCCGCAGCATGGGCGGAGTATCAGGCGCTGGAAGGCGATATAACCGAGATGGTGTTTATCACCGTTTCCACTGGCGTCGGCGGCGGTGTAGTGAGCGGCGGCAAACTGCTTACCGGCCCTGGAGGTCTGGCGGGGCACATCGGGCATACGCTTGCCGATCCGCATGGTCCAGTCTGCGGCTGTGGACGCACAGGTTGCGTGGAGGCGATTGCTTCTGGTCGCGGCATTGCGGCGGCGGCGCAAGGGGAGTTGGCTGGTGCGAATGCGAAAACTATTTTCACGCACGCTAGGCAGGGCGATGAGCAGGCGCAGCAACTGATTCACCGTTCCGCACGTACGCTTGCAAGGCTGATCGCTGATATTAAAGCCACAACTGATTGCCAGTGCGTGGTGGTCGGTGGCAGCGTTGGTCTGGCAGAGGGGTATCTGGCGCTGGTGGAAACGTATCTGGCGCAGGAGCCAGCGGCATTTCATGTTGATTTACTGGCGGCGCACTACCGCCACGATGCAGGTTTACTTGGGGCTGCGCTGTTGGCCCAGGGAGAAAAATTATGATGATGGGTGAAGTACAGTCATTACCGTCTGCCGGATTGCATCCTGCGTTACAGGACGCGTTAACACTAGCCTTAGCCGCCAGGCCGCAAGAAAAAGCACCGGGTCGTTACGAATTACAGGGCGACAATATCTTTATGAATGTCATGACGTTTAACACTCAATCGCCCGTTGAGAAAAAAGCGGAGCTGCACGAGCAATACATTGATATCCAGCTGTTATTAAACGGTGAGGAACGGATTCTGTTTGGCACGGCAGGCACTGCGCGTCAGTGTGAAGAGTTCCACCATGAGGATGATTACCAGCTTTGCAGCGCCATTGAGAACGAGCAAGTCATCATCTTAAAACCGGGAATGTTCGCCGTGTTTATGCCGGGAGAACCGCATAAACCAGGATGCGTTGTCGGCGAACCTGATGAGATTAAAAAGGTTGTGGTGAAGGTTAAGGCTGATTTAATGGCTTAAAACTTAGTTCGTTTTAAAGATTCTGCAGACACTGTCTGCAGAATTCGAAACCGCTGAAATTAACGGCGTCTATAGCCTTCCTCCAGCACCGCCTGTGTTCGAACGAGTTCATCCGCGAGTCGTTTTTCATCAGGTAGTTGCATCTTATATTCGCTCGCCAGAACGGTGTTAGGCAAACCTGCCAGAGCATAATGTGCTTCTCCGGCTCCTTTCTCTGCACAGAGAACCAGACCGATGGGCGGATTTTCATCCGGTAGCGTCCAGTGCTCTTTGGCGTAGTTGAGATACATATTCATCTGTCCGGCATCGCTATAGCTAAATTTGCCCACTTTTAGATCGACGATTAGCAGGCAGCGTAAACGGCGGTGGAAAAACAGCAGATCGACCCGAAACCAGTTGTCATCAATGCGTAACCTTCGCTGCCGACCAACAAAGGCAAAATCATCCCCAAGTTCCAGCATGAAATCCATCAGGTGGTTGATCAGCGCCTCCTCAAAATCAGATTCTGAGTATTCATCTTTCAACTCCAGAAATTCGAGCACAAAGGGATCGCGTATCGCATGTTGCGGAAGAATATGCATCTCGGCAGGAGCGTGTTGTTGCAGCATGGCTGATTTATCATGTGACAGTAGTGTTCGCTCATAAAATTGGGTCGCAATTTGCCGCTCTAGCTGGCGGACAGACCAACCACAGCGGAGCGTCTCTTTTTCATAAAAGCTGCGGGCGTCAGCGTTTTTAACGGAAAGTAGACGGACGTAGGTGGACCAGGGCAGGGGGAAAGATTTGGCAGACAGCGTCTGCCAAATCTTTGCCGATGGGAATTCTGCAGACGGTGTCTGCGGCATTCCCAATGGTGTTAATTCGCCAGACACTGTCTGGCGAATTTCAACATGTTGAAAAAAGAGGTAAAAAAGCCTCATTTGGCGTAAGTTTTTTGCAGAGAACCCACGCTTATACCTTAGACTTAAATCCTTTGATAGTCGCTTGATTAGCTGCGCACCATACGCAGCCCTGGCCTCGCCACCTTGTTCAAATTCGACAATTCGTCGGCCAATTTCCCAGTACGTCGCGGTCATTAACGCGTTAACGCTACGTACCGTTTCCGTTCGGGCGCTATCGACCAGATGAATAATGCCGTCGTGGATTTGCTGGTAGCCTGCTGTGGTTCCTTCTGAGAGCGATTCCATTATCTGTCCCTTAATATGGCGCAGTGTTGAATAATGGAATCAGCTATACGCCGGGCATCTGCCGGTAACAATCCAGATGTGCGTATTACATTGGTTTTCTTCAGATTATGCGAGGCGCTTTCCAGAACGAAAGGAGAATTTCAGCGCCGACTCTTTTCTGAGGAGGCGGCGCTGGGACAGAGCTTAAACTTCCAGCCAGTTCATAATGCCGTCTGCCGCTTTGCGACCTTCGGCGATGGCGGTAACGACCAGATCGGAACCACGGACGATATCGCCGCCAGCAAAGATTTTCGGGTTACTGGTCTGGAAGGCATTGTCGTTGCCTTCTGGGGCGATGATGCGACCTTGCGAATCCAGCTCGACGCTGTGTTTCGCCAGCCATTCCATGCTGTGTGGGCGGAAACCAAACGCCATGATCACCGCATCTGCCGGAACGATATGTTCGGAACCTGCCACGATCTCCGCGCGGCGACGGCCTTTGGCATCCGGTTCGCCCATTTCGGTACGTACCATTTTTACGCCGCTGACTTTGCCGTTACCGTTCACTTCAATCCCCAGTGGCTGGACATTGAATTTGAACTCTACACCTTCTTCTCGCGCGTTTTTCACTTCGCGGCGGGAACCTGGCATGTTCTCTTCATCACGACGATAGGCACAGGTAACGTGCTTCGCTCCCTGGCGTACAGACGTACGCACGCAGTCCATCGCAGTGTCGCCACCGCCAAGTACCACCACGCGTTTGCCTTCCATGCTGACGAACGGTTCTTCGCGGGTTTCGCCAAAGCCCATTAACTGTTTGGTGTTGGCGATAAGGAACGGCAGCGCTGCGTACACGCCATCGGCGTCTTCGTTTTCCAGCCCGCCGCGCATTGACTGATAAGTCCCGACGCCAAGGAACACGGCATCGTAATCACTCAGCAGATCGTCCAGCTGTACGTCGCGGCCCACTTCGGTATTGAGTTTGAATTCAATACCCATGCCGGTGAAGATTTCACGGCGGCGCGTCATTACCTCTTTTTCCAGCTTGAAAGCCGGAATACCGAAGGTCAGCAATCCGCCAATTTCCGGATGACGGTCGAAGACAACCGCTTTTACGCCGTTGCGCGTCAGCACATCCGCACACGCCAGACCCGCCGGGCCTGCACCGATAATCGCTACTTTTTTACCGGTCTGTTTCACGCCAGATATATCCGGACGCCAGCCCATTTCGAACGCTTTATCATTGATATAACGCTCAATGTTGCCGATGGTCACTGCGCCAAACTCATCGTTCAGGGTGCAGGAACCTTCGCACAGACGGTCTTGCGGGCAGACACGTCCGCACACTTCCGGCAGGGTATTGGTCTGATGCGACAGTTCCGCCGCTTCAAAAATACGCCCCTCGTTGGCGAGCTTCAGCCAGTTCGGGATGTAGTTGTGTACCGGGCATTTCCACTCGCAGTATGGGTTGCCGCACGACAGGCAGCGGTCAGCCTGCGCTTTGGCCTGGCCTTCGGAAAACGGCTCGTAAATTTCAACAAACTCAATTTTGCGGATCTTCAGCGGTTTCTTTGGCGGATCAACGCGCTGCAGGTCGATAAATTGATAAACATTCTGACTCATTGTTGCTACCCCTTACTGCGCCTGCACGCGCAACTCTGCTGCGCTACGACTACGGTGACCCAGCAGTGCTTTTACATCACTGGACTTCGGTTTAACCAGCGCAAATTTAGTGGCGAAGGTTGACCAGTTCGCCAGAATCTCTTCACCACGCTGAGAGCCAGTATGCTGAACATGCTCGGTGATAAGACCACGCAGATGCTCTTCATGGATCGCCAGATCGTCAACGCTTAAGACCTCGACCAGTTCCGGGTTAACGCGTTTGCGGAAATCGCCGCTTTCATCGAGAACGTAAGCGAAGCCTCCGGTCATACCCGCGCCGAAATTCACGCCGGTTTTACCCAGAATACAGACAATACCGCCCGTCATATATTCACAGCCATTGTCGCCAATGCCTTCTACCACGGTGATAGCACCGGAGTTACGTACGCCGAAACGTTCACCCGCGCGGCCTGCGGCATACAGACGACCTCCGGTCGCGCCATACAGGCAGGTGTTGCCGATAATGCTTGCTTCATGGCTGCGGAAGGCTGAGCCAACCGGAGGGCGAATGGCGATTAAGCCGCCCGCCATGCCTTTACCGACATAGTCGTTGGCATCACCGGTCAGGTACAGTTCCACGCCGCCCGCGTTCCACACGCCGAAGCTCTGGCCTGCGGTGCCGTTGAAGTACGCCTTGATCGGATCGGCAGCCAGCCCCTGATCGCCGTGCGTCTGGGCGATATAGCCTGAAAGCGATGCGCCGACAGAACGGTCGGTGTTGCGGATATCGAACCAGAAGGTTTTGCTCTGGCGTTCATCGACAAACGGTTTTGCCTGTTGCAGCAACTGCGCGTTCAGTAGGCCGTTATCAAACGGCGGGTTGTTTTCGGTGCAGTAGAGTGCCTTACCTGCATGTGGCTCGGCAGTTTCCAGCAGCTTCGACAGCGCCAGTTTCTGCTGTTTGGCGGTGAAACCGTCCAGCTCTTTCAGCAGGTCGGTGCGACCAATCAGATCCACCAGACGCGTTACCCCCAGCTGTGCCATCAGCTCGCGGGTTTCACGTGCGATAAACTCAAAGTAATTCGTCACCTTGAACGGCAGGCCGTGATAGTGATTCTTACGCAGTTTGTCATCCTGAGTTGCTACACCCGTGGCGCAGTTGTTCAGGTGGCAAATACGCAGATATTTACAGCCGAGCGCCACCATCGGGCCAGTGCCGAAGCCGAAGCTTTCTGCGCCGAGAATCGCCGCTTTGATGATATCGACACCCGTTTTCAGGCCGCCATCAACCTGCAAACGAATTTTATGACGTAAACCGTTGGCAACCAGCGCCTGTTGGGTTTCCACCAGGCCGAGTTCCCACGGACAGCCTGCATATTTCACCGATGAAAGCGGACTTGCGCCGGTGCCGCCATCATAGCCTGCGATGGTGATTAAATCGGCATAAGCTTTTGCCACGCCAGTCGCGATGGTGCCTACTCCCGGTTCGGAAACTAGCTTCACGGAGATCATCGCTTTCGGGTTAACCTGCTTGAGGTCGAAAATAAGCTGCGCTAAGTCTTCGATAGAGTAGATATCGTGGTGCGGCGGCGGGGAGATCAGCGTCACTCCGGGCACCGAATAGCGCAGTTTGGCGATGTAAGGAGTGACTTTGTCGCCCGGCAACTGACCGCCTTCGCCCGGCTTCGCACCCTGGGCGACTTTAATCTGAATGACGTCAGCATTGACCAGGTACGCCGGAGTAACGCCGAAGCGACCAGAAGCCACCTGCTTGATGCGCGACACTTTGTTAGTGCCGTAGCGCGCCGGATCTTCACCACCTTCACCGGAGTTAGAGTTGCCGCCGATGCTGTTCATCGCTTCAGCCAGCGCCTCGTGGGCTTCCGGGCTTAACGCGCCGATAGACATCGCAGCGGTATCGAAGCGTTTAAACAGTTCGCTTGCCGGTTCAACATCGGCAATGTTGACTGCGTTTTCACCCGGCGTAATTGCCAGCAGATCGCGTAGCGTGGTTGCCGGACGCTCATTAACCAGCTTCGCGTATTCCTGATAGTCGCTATACTCGCCGCTTTGTACCGCCTGCTGCAGTGTGCGCACCACGTCCGGGTTGTAGGCGTGGTATTCGCCGCCGTGCACGTATTTCAGCAGGCCGCCCTGGCTGATGGGCTTGCGCGCCAGCCAGGCACGTTTCGACAGATTCAGCAGATCCTGCTGGAAGTCTTCAAAGCTCGCCCCGCCAATGCGGCTAACCGCGCCCTGGAAGCACAGGCCTACGACATCATCGTGCAGACCGACCGCTTCAAACAGTTTCGAGCAGCGGTAAGAGGCGATGGTGGAGATGCCCATTTTGGACATGATTTTGTACAAGCCTTTGTTGATGCCGTTACGGTAGTTGAGCATCACGGTACGATAATCTTTGGCAATCGCGTGGGTGTCTACCAGGCGGCCCAGCGTTTCATAGGCAAGGTACGGATAAATAGCCGTCGCACCGAAGCCCAGCAACACGGCGAAATGGTGCGGATCGCGGGCGCTGGCGGTTTCGACGATGATGTTGGCATCGCAACGCAAGCTTTGATCGACCAGACGGGTCTGGATCGCGCCAACCGCCATCGGAGCCGGAACCGGCAGGCGATCTTTAGCGATATTCCGGTCGGAGAGCACCAGCAGCACAGTGCCGCTACGTACCATTTTTTCGGCTTTGTCGCACAGCTCTTTGACCGTCGCTTCGAGCGTGGTTTTAGTGACGTCAAAGGTGATATCCAGTGTATCTGCGCGGTAGTGCTCCTCTTTCATCGTCGTGAGCTGTTTGAAATCGGAATAGAGCAGAATCGGCGATTTAAAACTTAAACGGTGCGCCTGGCCCTCTGCTTCACAGAAGACGTTCATTTCACGACCAATGCTGGTGGCGAGCGACATAACATGCGCTTCACGCAGCGGGTCGATTGGCGGGTTAGTCACCTGGGCAAACTGCTGGCGGAAGTAGTCGTAAATAATGCGCGGCTGACTGGAGAGCACGGCGAATGGGGTGTCGTCGCCCATCGAACCGACCGCTTCCTGACCGTTTTCGCCCAGTACGCGAATTACGGAGTCCAGCTCTTCCGCGCTGTAGTTAAACTGTTTCTGGTAACTGGCAAGTGTGTCGTCGTCCAGTTCGCGGCTACCTACTTCTTCATCGGGCAGATCTTCAAACGGTACCAGTCGGCGGACGTTTTTCTCCATCCACTCTTTATATGGATGACGGCTTTTCAGATCGTCATCGGTTTCTGCCGAGTGCAGAATGCGCCCACTGCGGGTGTCGATAACCATCAGTTCGCCTGGCCCGACGCGGCCTTTTTCGACCACTTCGTCAGGCTGATAATCCCAGATACCAACTTCAGAGGCGCAGGTGATGAGCTTATCTTTGGTGATGACATAGCGTGCCGGACGCAGACCGTTACGGTCGAGGTTACAGGCGGCAAAACGACCGTCAGACATCACGATGCCCGCCGGGCCATCCCACGGCTCCATATGCATGGAGTTAAAGTCAAAGAAGGCACGCAGTTCCGGGTCCATATCCGGATTGTTCTGCCAGGCGGGTGGTACTAACAGACGCATGGCGCGGATGATATCCATCCCACCTGCCAGCAGCAGTTCCAGCATGTTATCCATGGAACTGGAGTCAGAGCCGGTTTCGTTGACGAACGGCGCGGCGTCGTGCAGGTCAGGGATCAGCGGCGTCTGGAATTTATAGGTACGCGCACGCGCCCATTGGCGGTTGCCGGTGATGGTGTTGATTTCACCGTTATGCGCCAGGTAGCGGAACGGCTGCGCCAGCGGCCAGCGCGGTACGGTGTTAGTGGAAAAGCGCTGGTGAAACAGGCAGATGGCCGATTCCAGACGCAGGTCCGCGAGGTCCAGGTAGAAGCGCGGCAGATCCGCCGGCATACACAGACCTTTATAGATGTTCACCAGATTCGACAGGCTACAGACGTAGAAGTCTTTGTCGGCTTCGAGACGCTTTTCAATGCGGCGGCGGGCGATAAACAGACGGCGCTCCATATCGCGCGGACGCCAGCCTGCCGGGGCGTTCACAAAAATTTGCTCAATGCGTGGCAGAGAGGAGAGGGCGATTTCACCCAGCACGCCTTCGTTAGTGGGGACATCACGCCAGCCCACAATCGACAACGTTTCGCGTTGCAGCTCTTCTTCAACGATGCGGCGTGCGGCAGCAGCGAGTTCAGGATCTTTATTCAGGAATAGCATCCCGACGGCGTAGTTTTTTGCTAAACGCCAGCCGCGCTCCTGCGCAACGATGCGAAAAAAGCGATCCGGTTTTTGTAACAGCAAGCCGCAACCGTCACCGGTTTTACCATCGGCGAGAATCGCGCCACGGTGCTGCATGCGGGCCAGTGCGTGTATTGCAGTACGCACTACCTTGTGGCTAGGTTCGCCTTCTATGTGGGCGATCAGGCCGAAACCACAGTTATCCCTCTCAAGGGATTTATCGTACAACATATCGTGAACCTCCCCCAGGCTCTGCGGGAACCCCACTTCCGAACCGCTGCGCACGGGCACAGAAAGAGCGTGGCGACGGGGGTTGCGTGTCATACGCGCGCCTCGCATTCGCCCCCTTGTTGTCCTTTTCGCATCGGTTAATACGGTGAAGAGGGGATCTCAATTACTGCATAAATATGATGAGCAGGCTGCTCATCCAGAAAGCTTCCAGCGGATTTCCAACTTATCGGGAAAGCTGATACAGGTCAAATGGCAAGCTTATTGGTACAGAAATGTGCTTTAGCGCAAAATTCTTTATTAATTATCTGAAATTAAAGTGGATTTTCTATTTAAGGCTAAAAGGGGCGTCGTTAGAGAAACAGCCAATTCCTGACTGTCATAAAGGCGTGTTAACCCTTATCCTGCCTTGAACTGACGAGAAAACCAGCATTTTATACTGCCTTAATTGGTAATAACGTTTCATGCTACTGTTTTTGCCTAAAATCCATAAGGAGATAAAAAAATCTGACACAAGATAAGCAAAAGTGATTTATGTGATTGTGCATGAAATTTCGGTAATTTTGATTGATTATGCAGTTGATAAAAGCAGGCCGGGACGATTGATCCAGGTCATCGCCGAATTGGGCTAAAAATGGCAGGCTTTGGCCTCTTTTCAAGGCGCGGTCTATCAGATTATGCAGTTACAGAAATTAGTCAATATGTTTGGTGGTGATCTCACCCGTCGTTATGGGCAAAAGGTGCATAAGCTGACGCTGCACGGTGGTTTTAGCTGCCCTAACCGTGACGGTACCATCGGGCGTGGTGGCTGCACATTCTGTAATGTTGCCTCGTTTGCCGATGAAGCGCAGCAACATCGTTCCATTGCCGAACAACTGGCGCACCAGGCGAATTTAGTTAACCGCGCTAAACGCTATCTGGCCTACTTTCAGGCGTATACCAGCACCTTTGCGGAAGTTCAGGTGCTGCGTTCTATGTATCAGCAGGCGGTGAGCCAGGCCAATATTGTCGGTTTGTGTGTTGGTACCCGCCCGGACTGCGTGCCGGATGCAGTGCTGGATCTGCTTTGTGAATATAAAGACCAGGGCTACGAAGTGTGGCTGGAGCTGGGGCTACAAACCGCCCACGACAAAACGCTACATCGCATTAATCGCGGTCATGATTTTGCCTGCTATCAGCGCACGACGCAGCTGGCGCGTGAGCGCGGGCTGAAGGTGTGTTCTCACTTAATTGTCGGCCTGCCTGGCGAAGGGCAGGCTGAATGTTTGCAAACGCTGGAGCGAGTGGTTGAAACCGGCGTGGACGGCATAAAGCTGCATCCGCTGCATATAGTAAAAGGCAGCATTATGGCGAAAGCCTGGGAAGCGGGGCGTTTGAATGGTATTGAACTGGAGGATTACACGCTCACTGCCGGAGAAATGATTCGCCATACGCCACCGGAAGTGATCTACCACCGCATTTCCGCCAGCGCCCGTCGCCCGACGTTACTTGCTCCGCTGTGGTGCGAAAATCGATGGACGGGAATGGTCGAGCTGGATCGTTATCTGAATGAACATGGCGTACAGGGATCGGCGCTGGGACGTCCGTGGCTACCTCCAACGGAGTAGGCCATTGAGGGGAATTCCGCATTTCTCACACAATTTATAACGTAACTGTCAGAATTGGGTATTATTGGGGCAGGTTGTCGTGAAGGAATTCCCTAATGAAGCAAATTCGTCTGCTGGCGCAGTATTATGTTGACCTGATGATGAAGTTAGGTCTGGTGCGCTTCTCAATGTTGCTGGCGCTGGCCCTCGTCGTTCTTGCCATTGTGGTACAAATGGCGGTAACCATGGTGCTGCATGGTCAGGTCGAAAGCATTGATGTTATTCGTTCTATCTTCTTTGGTTTGCTGATTACGCCGTGGGCGGTCTACTTTCTATCGGTGGTCGTCGAGCAACTGGAGGAGTCACGGCAACGTCTGTCACGGCTGGTGCAAAAACTGGAGGAGATGCGCGAGCGCGATTTGAGCCTCAACGTTCAGTTAAAAGATAATATTGCCCAGCTAAATCAGGAAATCGCCGTTCGTGAAAAAGCGGAAGCAGAACTGCAGGAAACCTTCGGCCAACTGAAAATTGAAATCAAAGAGCGCGAAGAGACACAAATTCAGCTCGAGCAGCAATCCTCATTCTTACGTTCCTTCCTTGATGCTTCACCCGACCTGGTTTTTTATCGTAACGAAGATAAAGAGTTTTCCGGCTGTAACCGCGCGATGGAGCTGCTGACCGGAAAAAGCGAAAAACAACTGGTTCACCTGAAACCTGCTGATGTTTACTCACCGGAAGCCGCTGCGAAAGTCATTGAAACCGATGAAAAAGTGTTCCGTCATAATGTGTCACTGACCTATGAGCAGTGGCTGGATTATCCCGACGGACGCAAAGCCTGCTTTGAAATCCGTAAAGTGCCGTACTACGACCGCGTGGGTAAACGTCACGGTTTGATGGGCTTTGGTCGCGACATTACCGAGCGTAAGCGGTATCAGGATGCACTTGAACGCGCCAGCCGCGACAAAACGACGTTTATTTCCACCATCAGTCACGAATTGCGTACACCGCTGAACGGTATCGTCGGCCTGAGCCGCATTCTGCTGGATACCGAACTCACCGCCGAGCAGGAAAAATATCTCAAAACCATCCATGTTTCGGCCGTCACGCTGGGGAATATCTTCAACGATATTATCGACATGGATAAGATGGAACGGCGTAAGGTCCAGCTTGATAATCAGCCGGTTGATTTCACCAGCTTCCTTGCCGATCTGGAAAATCTCTCCGCCTTGCAGGCGCAACAAAAAGGATTGCGCTTTAACCTGGAGCCTACGCTGCCATTACCGCATCAGGTCATTACCGACGGGACGCGTTTACGGCAGATCCTGTGGAATCTCATCAGTAACGCCGTCAAATTCACCCAGCAAGGCCAGGTTACCGTGCGCGTGCGCTACGATGAAGGCGATATGCTGCATTTTGAAGTGGAAGACTCTGGTATCGGCATTCCGCAGGATGAGCTGGATAAAATCTTTGCCATGTATTACCAGGTGAAAGACAGTCATGGCGGTAAACCTGCCACCGGCACCGGTATTGGTCTGGCCGTTTCTCGTCGTCTGGCGAAAAATATGGGCGGCGATATTACGGTTACCAGCGAACAGGGCAAAGGTTCTACCTTTACGTTGACGATCCACGCACCGTCGGTGGCTGAAGAGGTCGATGATGCGTTTGATGAAGACGATATGCCTTTACCGGCGCTGAATGTGCTGCTGGTGGAAGACATTGAACTGAACGTGATTGTCGCGCGTTCTGTGCTGGAAAAATTAGGTAACAGCGTTGATGTCGCCATGACCGGCAAGGCGGCGCTGGAGATGTTTAAACCGGGCGAATACGACCTGGTATTGCTGGATATTCAGTTGCCAGATATGACCGGGCTGGATATCTCTCGTGAACTGACGAAGCGTTATCCGCGCGAGGATTTACCGCCGCTGGTGGCCTTAACCGCTAACGTGCTGAAAGACAAGCAAGAGTACCTCAATGCTGGAATGGATGATGTGCTGAGTAAGCCGCTTTCTGTTCCGGCGCTAACCGCGATGATCAAGAAATTCTGGGATACCCAGGATGATGAGGAAAGTACGGTGACGACAGAAGAGAACAGTAAATCAGAAGCATTGCTCGATATTCCCATGCTGGAACAGTATCTCGAACTTGTAGGACCGAAGCTGATCACCGACGGGTTAGCGGTGTTTGAGAAGATGATGCCGGGCTATGTCAGCGTGCTGGAGTCGAATCTGACGGCGCAGGATAAAAAAGGCATTGTTGAGGAAGGACATAAAATTAAAGGTGCGGCGGGGTCAGTGGGGTTACGCCATCTGCAACAGCTGGGTCAGCAAATTCAGTCTCCTGACCTTCCCGCCTGGGAAGATAACGTCGGTGAATGGATTGAAGAGATGAAAGAAGAGTGGCGTCACGACGTAGAAGTACTGAAAGCGTGGGTGGCAAAAGCCACTAAAAAATGACCCCGGCTAGACCGGGGTGCGCGAATACTGCGCCAACACCAGGGAAATCTTGGCTGCGCCGTAAATTATTATGATGAGTTACAAGGGCACAGCACTGTTTTTCAGGCCGCACGCAGTTAAGATAGCAAAACTTAAATGATTTGTTACATGAATCAGTTAAATGTGTGATGCGTAGCATTTTTATTAAAAAAATTAATGTGTTTCAGTCAATTGCGAAAGGATGATCACAATGAAGAAAATTGGCGTAATTCTGAGCGGATGCGGCGTCTATGACGGTTCTGAAATTCATGAAGCGGTGTTGACGTTGTTAGCTATTTCACGCAGCGGTGCGCAGGCGGTCTGCTTTGCACCGGATAAGCAGCAGGTTGATGTTATCAACCATTTAACGGGCGAAGCGATGACGGAAACGCGCAATGTGCTGATTGAAGCGGCACGAATAACGCGCGGTGAAATCCGTCCTCTGGCCCAGGCCGATGCCGCTGAACTGGATGCGTTGATTGTGCCGGGGGGTTTTGGCGCGGCGAAGAATTTAAGCAATTTTGCCAGTCTTGGTAGCGAATGCACCGTTGACCGTGAATTAAAGGCGCTGGCACAAGCGATGCATCAGGCCGGAAAACCGCTTGGTTTTATGTGTATTGCCCCGGCGATGCTGCCGAAAATTTTCGATTTCCCGCTGCGTTTGACCATCGGTACTGATATCGATACCGCAGAAGTGCTGGAAGAGATGGGCGCGGAGCATGTGCCGTGTCCTGTCGATGATATCGTGGTTGATGAAGACAATAAGATTGTCACCACCCCGGCATATATGCTGGCGCAGAACATTGCAGAAGCGGCGAGCGGCATTGATAAGCTGGTTTCCCGCGTGCTGGTCCTGGCGGAATGAGTAAAAGCCGCTTAACGGTGTTTAGTTTCATTCGCCGTTTTCTTCTGCGGTTAATGGTTGTCCTCGCCGTTTTCTGGGGCGGGGGCATTGCGTTGTTTAGCGTTGCGCCTGTTCCTTTCTCTGCGGTAATGGTCGAGCGGCAAGTCAGCGCCTGGCTGCATGGCAATTTTCGTTACGTGGCACATTCTGACTGGGTCAACATGGATCAAATCTCGCCGTGGATGGGACTGGCGGTGATTGCCGCAGAAGATCAGAAGTTTCCTGAGCACTGGGGCTTTGATGTCGCTTCCATTGAGCAAGCCCTGGCGCACAACGAACGCAATGAAAACCGTATTCGCGGTGCGTCGACGATTTCTCAGCAGACAGCCAAAAATCTCTTTTTATGGGATGGGCGCAGCTGGGTTCGAAAAGGGCTGGAAGCCGGATTAACGCTGGGGATAGAAACTGTCTGGAGCAAAAAGCGTATCCTGACGGTTTACCTGAATATCGCCGAATTTGGCGACGGTGTGTTTGGCGTCGAAGCTGCGGCACAACGTTATTTCCACAAACCCGCGAGCAAACTTACCCGCTCGGAAGCTGCATTACTGGCTGCTGTATTACCTAATCCACTTCGTTTCAAAGTCTCCGCGCCATCGGGCTACGTGCGTAGCCGTCAGGCGTGGATTTTACGGCAGATGTATCAGTTAGGCGGTGAGTCGTTTATGCAACAACACCAGCTGGATTAAGCTTCGCGCGAAGTGAGGGTCAGCGTTTTGCTTTCACGAGGTTGCAGATCTTTCTGCAGGGCAATAGTCAGCGCCGGTTGGGCGATAAATCGTTTCCATAACCGCTCTTGCTTACGCAGACAACACCACTTCGACCAGGTCGCCAGTGGAATCAATGTGCTTTCACCAATGTTGTCGCAGACGACGGGGATAACCTCTGACTCACTGATGCGGTGACAGAGGATATTCTGCGGCTTCAGCGACATCGTCACGATACGGTTATCCTGCAAATAACGCTTCAGCTGTTTCAGTAGCTGGCGCAGTTGTGCAATGTCTTCTTCGTAACGGCATTGTGCAGCAAATTCGGTCAGCGTAATGGAGGGTTTGCCGTCAAAATCTGCAATCACATCGTAGACATAACCGGTTCCGCAATCCGTCTCAACGGTACCGTGATAGCGCGGTATTCCACTCCAGTCTTTTAACCGGCGACCAAGATGCGCGTAGTACTTTAACTCACGGCGGATCTCTTTATCGCCACCATCGCCACGATGGTAGACAATCTTGATACAGCGTTGGGCATCTTCCGGATGCGCATAACATTTCCGATGTCTTCCGGTGCCCAGGGGACTCTGTTCAGATAAGCGAATCATGCCATCTCCTGGAAATATTTTCTGACGATCTCCAGTATGGTCGATTAACTTAAACAAAACCTAAACAATGCCTCTTAAGGTTTTCTTAAGGTTCTTCTGAAAGTGAAAAGCGCACAAAATGTACAAATGACGTTGATTGAGAACGATTTCAGTACGCGCTTTTCTTATTGCCGGGGGAGCTTGAAGGGATTTGAATGTCAAAGTGATGAAGATTAATCTTCATCAAAACCAGAGTTAAAGAGGGCGATAACGGCGGCCAGTGCTTCCTCTTCCTGTGGACCGGTCGCTTCAACTTCAATCTGCCGTCCTTTGGCAGAATCCAACATCAGCAGCGCAATAACGCTGTTGGCTTCAGCCTCGGTGCCTTCGTCATTACGTAACAGCACTTCAGCGTCAAAACCCTGCATTAATTCAAACAGCTTCATTGCAGGCCGGGCATGCATGCCCAGCTTGTTTGTGATTTCAACAGTTTGCTTGACGGTCATGGTTTACGTTTTTCCAGCGTCCGATGGCGTGACTGGACGTTTTTACCGCGCGAGCGGAAGTAGTCTGCCAGTTGCTCTGCAATATACACCGAACGGTGCTTCCCGCCGGTACAACCAATGGCGACCGTCAGGTAGCTACGGTTGTTGGTTTCCAGCATAGGTAACCATAGCTCAAGATAGCTTCGCGTCTGGTAGATAAAATTGTGTACTTCTGTGTGGCGGTCGAGGAACGCGGCGACAGGTTTATCAAGACCTGTCATTGGACGCAGTTTCGGATCCCAGTGCGGGTTCGGCAAGAAGCGCACGTCAAAGACGTAATCTGCATCGATAGGGATACCGTGTTTGAAGCCGAAAGACTCAAAGACCATTGTCAGTTCGCGTTCACGTTTACCCAGCAGACGGGTACGCAGCATTTCAGCCAGCTCGTGAACGGACATTTCTGAGGTATCGACAATCAGATCCGCTCGCGAACGCAGAGGCTCCAGCAAATCGCTTTCTTTGTCGATAGCACTTTCCAGCGACAGGTTTTTGCTGGAAAGCGGATGCAGTCGGCGCGTGTCACTGTAACGACGAATTAAGGTATTACGGTCGGCATCCAGGAACAGGAGTTGCGGTGAGAAAGCGTCAGGCAGGTTACTCATCGCCTGTTCGAATATTTCTGGTGACTCCGGCATATTACGAACATCAATGCTGACGGCGGCAGAAATCTCGCGATCGGCCAGGGTTCGAGCCAGATCGGGTAACAACACTACGGGAAGGTTATCCACGCAGTAAAAACCCATATCTTCCAGCGCACGCAGGGCGACAGATTTACCTGAACCTGAACGTCCGCTGACGATCATCAGTACCATGTACTGTTTCTCCTCACAACGTCTAAAAGAGACATTACCGAATAACTACGCTTCATCCGGAGTACCTTCGGTATCCGTAATGATTTGATACAGCTCTTCATCGCTCTGGGCTGCGCGTAAACGGCGGCAGATGGTTTTGTCCGCCAGACGTTTCGCCACCAGTGACAGAGTATGCAGGTGCGTTTTAGTTTGGTCTGCCGGCACCAGCAGGGCAAAAAGTAAGTCCACCGGTTGGTTGTCGATGGCATCGAAAGCTATAGGCGTTTCGAGCTGAACGAAAACGCCAACGGCGCGCAGAGTATCTTCTTCCAGTTTGCCATGCGGAATGGCAATACCATTGCCGATACCGGTACTGCCCATTTTTTCCCGCGTCAGGATAGCTTCAAAAACCACCTGAGGCGGCAGACTAAGTTGTTTCGCCGCCAGCTCGCTGATGATTTCCAGGGCGCGTTTTTTGCTCTGACAGTGGACGCGGCTTCGCGTACATTCCCTGTTAAGAACACTGCTAAGCTGTAGAGTTGTATCATTATTTGTCATAATTTCACCTAAGAACCTGCCCACTCAAACAGTGGAACAGGCTCGGAGCATTAACCGTACAAATGGCCCGTTGTGCCGCACAACAGGCCGCCATGCACATGCTAATTGCCCGGACAATTAGTGTTGTTTCAGTTTATCTTTATGTTTGGTCAACTGGCGTGCCAGCTTATCAATTAAGCCATCAATGGCAGCGTACATGTCCTGACCTTCCGCGCTGGCATGAATTTCACCACCGTTTACATGCAGTGTTGCATCTGAGGTGTGGGTGACTTTCTCCACTTTCAGAACAACATAGACCTGGTTGATTCGGTCAAAATATTGCTCAAGTTTGGCAAATTTGGCTGTAACAAATTCGCGCAGTGCCTCGGTGATCTCGACGTTATTTCCGGTAATGTTGAGCTGCATAGTGTCTTCCTTATCGGTTGGGTCAAACGAGCTGTTTACGCTGGTTTGACGGCGGAATGGATAAAGACTCTCGGTACTTCGCAACAGTGCGGCGTGCCACCATGATACCTTGTTCCGACAGCAAAGAGGTTAACTTGCTGTCGCTCAATGGTTTCGCTGGGTTTTCCGCCGCGATTAATTTCTTCACCAGCGCACGAATCGCCGTGGAGGAAGCTTCGCCGCCGCCCTCGGTATTGACGTGACTGGAAAAGAAATACTTCAGTTCAAAAATGCCTCGTGGACTATGCAGGTATTTTTGCGTGGTCACGCGAGATATCGTCGATTCATGCATTTCGACAGCCTGGGCGATATCGGCCAGTACCATCGGTTTCATATATTCTTCACCTTGCTCAAAGAAGGCTTGCTGCTGTTCAACGATACAGCGACTCACGCGCAGTAGCGTATCGTTACGGCTTTCCAGACTCTTGATCAACCATTTGGCATCCTGCAGATTGCTGCGGATAAACTGGCTATCACCATCGTTGCGCGCGTTATTGCACATCGAGGCGTAGTGCTGGTTGATTTGCAGACGCGGAATGCTGTCACTGTTGAGTTCTACCGTCCAGTGACCGTTATGCTTACGCACCAGCACATCTGGAATGACATACTCAGGTTCGCCCGTCTGGATCGACTGCCCGGGGCGCGGATCGAGCGACTGGATCAGATTGACGGCTTCTTTCAGCACATCTTCTTTCAGACGCGTGACGCGCATTAAAGTGCGGAAGTCGTGATTGGCTAACAGATCGAGATGATCGCTAATAATCAGTCTGGCCTCTTCCAGCCACGGCGTGGTTTTATCGAATTGGGAGAGTTGGATCAACAGGCAGTCACGCAGATCTTTTGCCGCCACACCGACCGGATCAAACCGTTGGATCCGCTTAAGGACGGCTTCAACTTCGTCGATGTCGATCTCTTCATCGCCCATACTTTCGAGAATATCTTCCAGCGGGACAGTCAGATAACCGGTGTCATCAACGGCATCGACGATAGAGGTAGCAATGGCGCGGTCAGTATCGGAAAACGGTGTCAGCTCGACCTGCCACATCAGGTAATCCTGCAAGGTCTGCGTCGTTTCGCCCTGATAGACCGGCAGCTCGTCGTCAATGTAGTCACCGCTGGTGCCGGATGGTGTACCAGCGGTGTAAATGGTGTCCCAACTGGCATCGAGCGGCAGCTCTTCCGGCATCTCTTTTTGTTCGAGCGCGTCGGCGGTGTCCAGTGTTTCACTGTCTTGCGTTTCGCGGGTGTCGATTTCTTCATGAGTGTCGATTTGCTCAAGCAGCGGATTACTCTCCAGCGCCTGCTGTAGCTCCTGCTGAAGTTCCAGCGTCGACAACTGCAACAGACGAATTGCCTGTTGGAGCTGTGGCGTCATCGCCAGTTGTTGGCTAAGCCTGAGTTGCAAACCTTGCTTCATGTTCAGAATCGTACTCTCCTGCTAAAACGTCGCAAACTTCTACCCTATCAGAGTCTGAAGTCTTCCCCAAGGTATACACGCTTAACGTGTTCGTCTTGTAAGATTTCTGTAGGCGTGCCGTGGGCGATCAAATGCCCCTGACTGACGATATAAGCGCGTTCACAAACCGCCAGTGTTTCACGCACGTTGTGGTCAGTGATCAGTACGCCCAGGCCGCTGTCGCGCAGGTGCTCAATGATGCGTTTAATGTCGATAACCGAGATCGGGTCAACCCCGGCAAACGGTTCGTCGAGCAGAATAAATTTCGGATTCGCAGCCAGTGCGCGGGCAATTTCTACACGGCGACGTTCACCCCCGGAGAGTGACTGCCCCATGCTGTCACGCAGGTGCTCAATGTGAAACTCTTCCATCAGCTCGTTCGCGCGGTCTTCACGTTGTTCAGCAGACAAGTCGTCACGAATTTGCAGTACCGCCATCAGGTTATCGTAAACGCTGAGGCGACGGAAAATGGAGGCTTCCTGTGGCAGATAGCCGATACCGCGGCGCGCGCGTGCATGCAGAGGCAGCAGACTGATATCGTCATCATCAATAATGATGTTGCCCGCATCGCGCGGCACAATGCCTACAACCATGTAGAAAGTGGTGGTCTTACCGGCACCGTTTGGCCCCAGCAGACCGACAATTTCCCCGGAGTTGACGGTCAGGCTGACGTCTTCTACCACGCGACGGCCTTTATAGGCTTTTGCAAGGTTCTTTGCAGTTAATGTTGCCATAACGAATTAATTACCCTTCTTCTGTGCCGGGGTCTGGCCTTTGTTGTTTTTGTCCTGCAGCTGCGACGGCACCAGAACGGTGGTTACACGCTTACCTTTGTCGCTGAAAGCCTGCATTTTCTGCTCTTTCACCAGGTAAGTGATCTTATCGCCCTTAATGTTGCTATCGACCTGCTGCAGATAAGCATTACCCGTCAGAACGACAAAATCTTTTGCCAGTTCGTAGTGCATCTGGGAAGCGTGACCTTCAACGGGTTTACCATTGTCCTGCATCTGGTAGAACGTTGCCGGTTTACCGTAGCCGTCAATCACTTCTTTACCTTGTTCGCCGCCCGGACGGGTAACGACCACTTTGTCGGCATTAATTTTGATGGTGCCCTGGGTGACGATGACATTACCGGTAAAGGTAACCACGTTGCCTTGCATATCAAGAGATTGCTGGTCCGATTCAATGTGGATCGGCTGATCAGTGTCTCCGGTTACGGCAAATGCCGGAATGCTGGCGGCCAGAAGTGAGCTGGCAAGCACAAGATTAAGGCTGAGTTTGTTTGTTTTGAATTTCATAGGATGTTCTAACCTTTTCAATCAGCTCGGCGTTCTTGCTGCGTAAGTTGCCGCGCATTTTCAGACCGCTGGAGTTAAATGTTGTTCCGTATAACGTGACGAGGTCTTCAGAGGTAACATCCTGCGTCACCAGATTGATCTGCGCGTTATCCGTCGTGATTCTGCGAAGTTGAGAGTCCGGCACAAGTGCGTTGACTTCAACGTGTCCATATAAATAGAGCATCCGGTCATTGGTCAGCTTGGCTTTATCTGCTTTTACGGACCATGTCGGGATTTTATCCTTATCAAACGTGGTAAGTACCGGCTGCGTAAACCACGAAACGGCCTGATCGGAATAATATTCAACATGTTGAGCAATCAATCGATAGCTTAGTGCCCCTTCTGGGTTATAGACGAGCGTGTCCGTATGCTCGCTTTTATAGGTGGGATCATTGTTGTTGACGACCACCTGGGCGGTATCGTCTTTTTCGGCCATATTAATGCCGATCATCACCAGAACCGCCAGTGATAGCACAATGATAACCCAACGTCTGGCTTTACTCATATCGATTGCCCTTTGGCTTCATCCAGTTTGCCCTGCGCCAGGAGTAATAAGTCGCAAACTTCACGCACTGCACCACGACCGCCAGCAATGCGCGTCACGTAATCGGCGCGCGGGAGCAACAGTGGATGCGCATCGGCCACGGCGACGCTTAAACCCACTTTTTCCATTACCGGCCAGTCGATGAGATCATCGCCGACATAAGCAACATTTTCCGGGGCAATCGCCAGTTTTTCCAGCAAATCGCTAAAGGCGATCAGTTTGTTTGACTGCCCCTGATACAAGTGAGTGATCCCCAATGTGGCACAACGATCTTCTACCAGTTTAGCCTTTCGCCCGGTAATGATAGCGACTTCAATATCAGAGGTGAGCGCACAACGAATGCCATAACCGTCACGAACATTGAACGCTTTCAGCTCTTCGCCATTATTGCCCATATAAATCAGGCCATCTGACAGTACGCCATCGACATCGAGGATCAGCAGACGAATGTTCTCTGCTTTTGCTATAACGTCGGCGCTGACAGGGCCGTAACAGGTCGCAAGCGACGCACCTGCTTTGCTCATTGTTGTTTATCCTTGAATCTTTACACTACGCCTGCACGCAGTAAATCATGCATATGTAACACACCGAGTAAATGGTCGCCATCGGCAACCATCACGGAGGTGATATGGCGGGACTGCATTAAGTTCAGTGCCTCAACGGCCAGAATGCCAGGGCGCACGCGTATTCCCCCCGGCGTCATAACATCGGCAATACTTAACTGACGAACATCCACGCCCATATCGAAGACACGGCGTAAATCACCGTCGGTAAAGATGCCTTCAATCATCATATTGTCATCGCAAATGACAGTCATACCAAGATTTTTGCGGGTAACTTCCAGCAATGCGTCACGCAGACTGGCCGTTTTCTTAACATGCGGGATCTCATCGCCCGTATGCATAATATCGTTTACGCGCAGCAGAAGTTTACGACCCAGTGCGCCGCCTGGATGTGAGAGCGCAAAATCTTCAGCAGTAAAGCCGCGTGCTTTTAACAGCGCGACAGCGAGGGCATCGCCCATAACCAGCGTGGCGGTGGTGCTGCTGGTCGGTGCCAGCCCTAACGGACAGGCTTCTTTCGCTACTTTAACACACAGATGCACATCTGCGGCGCGCGCCATGCTGCTCTCCGGGCGACCGGTGATGCAGATTAACGGTACGTGAAGACGCTTAAGCACTGGAATTAAGGCCGTGATTTCGCTGGATTCACCTGAGTTAGAGATAGCAATCACCACATCCTGTGGGGTGACCATGCCTAAATCACCATGCGCGGCTTCACCAGGATGGACGAAAAATGAAGGTGTACCGGTGCTGGCAAACGTTGCCGCCATTTTGCGCCCAATATGCCCCGATTTCCCCATCCCCATGACGACAACTTTCCCTTTACACCAGAACATCTTTTCACAGGCAAGCGTGAAATTCTGATTGATGTATTGATCAAGCTCCGCCAGGCATTCACGTTCAATCGCCAGGACTTCTTTACCTGCTTGCTGAAAGTCAAAACCCGGTTGTAACTCTACGTGCGACATAATGCGTTTCCAGTTATTCAACGAGTATTGGCGATAACCAGTACAACATCGCCAGCCATACGATAAATCCGCCAGTTAATAATACCCCTACACCACGGCCCGATTGCGGGGAGCGCCGCCAGCACAGCAACGCAAAAATAATGCTCACCAGCAACATCACGCTGTAGTCACGACTGTACGCCAGTGGATCAATCTCTCCTGGCGTTATCAGCGCGGGTAAACCCAACACGATGACAATATTAAAAATGTTTGCGCCAATGATATTTCCGACAGCAATGTCGTTTTCACCTTTGCGAACCCCCGCTATTGCGGTTGCCAGTTCCGGTAAGCTGGTTCCGATAGCAATTGCCGTCAGCCCCATCGTCAACTCGCTGATGGCAAAGTAATTCGCCAGCACCGTGGCGTTATCAACCACCATCCGCGTGGCCACTGGCATGATGATAAGCGCAATGCCGAGCCATAAAAACGCGACGGGCAATCCGCCGTCACGAGGCAGCTCTGCAAGCTGCTCTCTGGTCAGGCTGTCAGTCCCCTGACGTTCAGCCTGACGTGCAAGTTTAACAATGAACAGCAGCCATAGCACAGCCAGAAAGAGGAGAAAGATACCATCGCTTCGACTAAGTTGTCCGTCATAGAGTACGGAACCGGCCACCACGCTGACCAACAACATTAAGGGTAATTCACGGCGTAGAACATCAGAATGGACGGTAAAAGGACGAACCAGCGCAGCCAGACCGAGGATCAGCAATATATTGATAATGTTTGAGCCGAGGGCTGTACCAACGGCTAAATCGCGTTGTTCGTGCAGAGACGCGGCAAGCGAGACGATGATTTCTGGTAACGATGTACCAATACTGACCACCGTCATGCCGATGATCAGCGGCGGGATGCCAAAGGTTCGGCAAAGAATAGACGCGGCAAAAACCAGGCGGTCGGCACTGTAAACGACCAAAAGTAAACCAACAATTAACAGTGCCGTAGCTAAAAGCATCTAACGTCCTTTCTTCAGGTATACTCGCCGGTCCGCTGAAGATTTTCAGAAAGCCGTAACGGATTCTTAATTTTGACTTTATGCGGCTAAAAAGTAAAACAAATGCCAGCTTTCGCTAACCACGGCGGGTAATATTCTGTAAATATGTTGGGTTCAAGGTTAAATTGAGCGCCATGCTTAGAAAATCAACGCAAGACGAAGGGTGAATTATGGAGCAGTCTGTGGCGAATTTAGTCGATATGCGCGATGTCAGTTTTACGCGTGGCAATCGCTGCATCTTCGATAATATTTCCCTGACCGTGCCGCGAGGGAAGATCACGGCGATCATGGGGCCATCGGGCATCGGTAAAACGACGCTACTCCGTCTGATTGGCGGGCAAATCGCACCAGATCATGGTGAGATTCTTTTCGATGGTGAGAATATTCCGGCGATGTCTCGTTCGCGCCTGTATACAGTGCGCAAACGGATGAGCATGTTATTTCAGTCCGGGGCGTTGTTCACTGATATGAACGTATTTGACAACGTCGCCTATCCACTGCGCGAACATACTCAACTTCCCGCGCCATTGTTGCATAGTACGGTGATGATGAAGCTGGAGGCCGTGGGGCTGCGTGGAGCGGCTAAACTAATGCCTTCTGAACTTTCCGGTGGGATGGCGCGGCGTGCAGCGCTGGCGCGTGCGATTGCGCTGGAGCCGGATCTCATCATGTTTGATGAACCTTTTGTTGGGCAAGATCCCATCACCATGGGCGTACTGGTGAAGCTGATTTCTGAGCTGAACAGCGCGCTGGGCGTGACTTGTGTGGTGGTTTCTCACGATGTGCCGGAAGTGTTAAGTATTGCCGATCACGCCTGGATCCTGGCGGACAAAAAAATTGTCGCTCATGGCAGTGCCCAGGCGTTGCAGGCGAATCCTGATCCGCGCGTACGTCAGTTTCTGGACGGGATAGCTGACGGGCCTGTTCCGTTCCGCTATCCTGCCGGCGATTATCACGCTGATCTTTTACCAGGGAGTTAAGCCACTCATGCTGTTAAATGCGCTGGCGTCGCTCGGACATAAAGGGATTAAAACCCTGAGAACGTTCGGGCGGGCCGGGTTAATGTTATTCAATGCGCTGGTCGGCAAACCGGAATTTCGCAAACATGCGCCGCTGCTGGTGCGCCAGCTCTATAATGTCGGCGTCCTGTCGATGCTGATTATTGTAGTTTCTGGCGTGTTCATCGGAATGGTGTTGGGGCTGCAAGGTTATCTGGTTCTGACCACTTATAGTGCGGAAACCAGTCTGGGTATGCTGGTGGCGTTATCGCTACTGCGTGAACTGGGGCCGGTGGTTGCCGCGTTGTTGTTTGCCGGGCGTGCTGGTTCGGCGCTAACCGCAGAAATCGGCCTGATGCGCGCTACAGAGCAACTCTCCAGTATGGAGATGATGGCGGTGGATCCGCTGCGTCGGGTTATTTCTCCCCGTTTCTGGGCTGGGGTTATTTCATTACCACTGTTGACGGTTATTTTCGTCGCCGTGGGGATCTGGGGCGGATCTCTGGTCGGCGTCAGTTGGAAAGGCATTGATAGCGGGTTCTTCTGGTCGGCAATGCAAAATGCCGTCGACTGGCGTATGGATCTGGTTAACTGTCTGATTAAGAGCGTGGTGTTCGCCATCACGGTGACGTGGATTTCGTTGTTTAACGGCTACGACGCCATCCCGACGTCTGCCGGGATTAGCCGGGCAACCACTCGCACCGTTGTCCACTCGTCTCTGGCTGTTCTGGGGCTGGATTTTGTGCTGACCGCATTGATGTTTGGGAATTGAGTTCATGCAAACGAAAAAAAATGAAATTTGGGTGGGTATCTTTTTATTAGCAGCACTACTGGCGGCGCTGTTTGTTTGCCTGAAGGCGGCGAACGTGACGTCCATACGTACTGAACCGACCTACACGCTTTATGCGACGTTCGATAACATTGGCGGCCTGAAAGCGCGCTCTCCGGTCAGCATTGGTGGTGTTGTTGTGGGCCGGGTGGCGGATATTACGCTGGACCCGAAAACATATCTGCCGCGCGTAACGCTGGAAATTGAACAACGTTATAACCACATTCCTGATACCAGTTCGCTGAGCATTCGTACTTCCGGCCTGCTGGGGGAACAATATCTGGCATTAAACGTCGGTTTTGAAGACCCGGAACTGGGGACTGCTATCCTGAAGGATGGCGATACAATTCAGGACACCAAGTCTGCGATGGTGCTGGAAGATCTTATTGGTCAGTTCCTTTACGGTAGTAAAGGCGATGACAATAAGAATAGTGGCGATGCGCCAGCTGCTGCGCCAGGTAATAATGAAACCACTGAACCTGTGGGTACAACGAAATAATTTCAGGAGAACCGACGCATGTTTAAACGTTTAATGATGGTCGCTTTGCTGGTGATTGCACCGCTGAGTGCGGCAACCGCGGCAGACCAGACCAATCCGTATAAGCTGATGGACGAGGCGGCGCAGAAAACGTTCGATCGCCTGAAGAATGAGCAACCGCAAATTCGGGCCAACCCGGATTATCTGCGTACCATTGTCGATCAGGAACTGCTGCCATACGTACAGGTGAAATACGCCGGTGCGCTGGTGCTGGGCCAGTATTACAAGAGTGCGACCCCTGCTCAACGTGATGCTTACTTTGCCGCTTTCCGTGAGTACCTGAAGCAGGCTTACGGTCAGGCGCTGGCGATGTATCACGGTCAAACCTATCAGATTGCGCCAGAACAGCCGCTGGGCGATAAAACCATTGTGCCTATTCGCGTTACCATTATTGACCCGAATGGCCGCCCGCCGGTGCGTCTGGACTTCCAGTGGCGTAAAAACTCCCAGACGGGCAACTGGCAGGCTTACGACATGATTGCTGAAGGCGTCAGTATGATCACCACCAAACAAAACGAGTGGGGAACGCTGCTGCGTACCAAAGGTATCGACGGCCTGACTGCACAACTGAAATCGATTTCTCAACAGAAAATCACTCTGGAAGAGAAAAAATAATGAGCGAGTCACTGAGCTGGATGCAGACGGGTGACACGCTGGCGCTATCCGGAGAGTTGGATCAGGACGTTCTGCTACCGCTTTGGGAAATGCGTGAGGAAGCGGTGAAGGGGATTACCTGCATCGATCTTAGCCGTGTGTCCCGCGTGGATACGGGTGGACTGGCACTGCTGCTCCATCTTATCGATCTGGCGAAAAAGCAGGGCAACAACGTGACGCTTCAGGGGGTAAACGACAAAGTGTATACCCTCGCGAAATTGTATAATTTGCCTGCTGATGTTCTGCCTCGTTAAATTTTTTCAGGCCGGATATGGTGTTAACCGCCTGTCCGGCAAACCTGCCTGCAAGTCGAGCCTTGTCTGATTTATCAGCGAGGCTTTTTGCTTATTTATGCCAGCGCAACTTTGCTCTAAGATGTTTCGCTGGTTTATTAACTGATGATTGAAGATCCCATGGAAAATAATGAAATTCAGAGCGTGTTGATGAGCGCTCTCTCCCTCCAGGAAGTCCACGTTTCCGGCGATGGCAGCCACTTTCAGGTTATTGCCGTGGGTGAGTTGTTTGACGGCATGAGTCGGGTTAAAAAACAGCAGACGGTCTATGGCCCGCTGATGGAATATATTGCGGATAACCGCATTCATGCTGTGTCGATCAAAGCGTATACCCCTGCGGAGTGGGCGCGCGATCGCAAACTGAACGGCTTTTGAGCTATGGGCGATTCGCCGGTAGCGGATATGAATTGTTAACTGAGAACAAACTAAATGGATAAATTTCGTGTTCAGGGGCCAACGAAGCTCCAGGGCGAAGTCACAATTTCCGGCGCTAAAAATGCTGCTCTGCCTATACTTTTTGCCGCACTACTGGCGGAAGAACCGGTAGAGATCCAGAACGTCCCGAAACTAAAAGACGTCGATACATCAATGAAGCTGCTAAGCCAGCTGGGTGCGAAAGTAGAACGTAATGGTTCTGTGCATATTGATGCCCGCGACGTTAATGTATTCTGCGCACCTTACGATCTGGTTAAAACCATGCGTGCTTCTATCTGGGCGCTGGGGCCGCTGGTAGCGCGCTTTGGTCAGGGGCAAGTTTCACTGCCTGGCGGTTGTACGATTGGTGCACGTCCGGTTGATCTACACATTTCTGGTCTCGAACAATTAGGCGCGACCATCAAACTGGAAGAAGGTTACGTTAAAGCTTCCGTCGATGGTCGTCTGAAAGGCGCACATATCGTGATGGATAAAGTCAGCGTTGGCGCAACGGTGACCATCATGTGTGCTGCAACCCTAGCGGAAGGCACCACGATTATTGAAAACGCAGCGCGTGAACCGGAAATCGTCGATACCGCGAACTTCCTGATTACGCTGGGTGCGAAAATTAGCGGTCAGGGCACCGATCGTATCGTCATCGAAGGTGTGGAACGTTTAGGCGGCGGTGTCTATCGTGTGCTACCGGATCGTATCGAAACCGGTACTTTCCTGGTGGCGGCGGCGATCTCTCGCGGCAAAATTATCTGCCGTAACGCGCAGCCAGATACTCTCGACGCCGTGCTGGCGAAGCTGCGTGACGCTGGAGCAGACATCGAAGTCGGCGAAGACTGGATTAGCCTGGATATGCATGGCAAACGTCCGAAGGCTGTTAACGTACGTACCGCGCCGCATCCGGCATTCCCGACCGATATGCAGGCCCAGTTCACGCTGTTGAACCTGGTGGCAGAAGGGACCGGCTTCATCACCGAAACGGTCTTTGAAAACCGCTTTATGCATGTGCCAGAGCTGAGCCGTATGGGCGCGCACGCCGAAATCGAAAGCAATACCGTTATTTGTCACGGTGTTGAAAAACTTTCTGGCGCACAGGTTATGGCAACCGATCTGCGTGCATCAGCAAGCCTGGTGCTGGCTGGCTGTATTGCGGAAGGGACGACGGTGGTTGATCGTATTTATCACATCGATCGTGGCTACGAACGCATTGAAGACAAACTGCGCGCTTTAGGTGCAAATATTGAGCGTGTGAAAGGCGAGTAATCGTCTGAGAGCTGGCAGCCCCGTTCGCGGGGCTACCGCCAGACCACTCATTTTTTCGGTTTAGTGTAGCTACGTATCAACTGCGTTCTGTCGATAAACTCATGGGTCAGCGGATCATGGTAGCGAGATGGCCAGATAATCCAGGGGTCAGTTCCCAGGGCTTTCGCAATAATCATCTCTCCTTTCGGCCAGGGGCGCGATAATGCGTTCGCCAGCGTTGAGGAACTCAAACCATTTCTGCGAGATTCCGCCGCCATTGACGTTCCCTTCTTGCGCAAACCCGCAATGATGTCAGCGGGATGCCAGTCAATGAAATTACTTTCCATCTTTCCTCACTCCTTAAGTTAGTCGCTTTCATTCAGAACACTTCTTCTGTCGAGCATCACTATACTCCTGATGGCCTATTGCTCTAAAAAGTTCCTGTAAAGAGTGTGAATATTCAGAATATATAAAGATGTACAGCCCTATTTTCAGGTGTTATAGAGCTGAATAAGTGTTTTTATGGAATTTACTGGAATCATCCCGCGCGCTGCGCGGGATGAGGGGAGGGGATTAACGATCGCGTTGAACAGCGATGTGCGCGAGGCCGATGAGTGCTTCTCGCCACGGGGTGTCCGGGAGCACCTGTAACGCTGCGATGGCTTTGTCTGCTTCTTCCTCGGCACGCTGACGCGTCCATTCAAGAGATCCACAAGCGTTCATTGCTTCCAGAACCGGTTCCAGAAGATGGCGACCGTTACCCTGTTCGATGGCGGTACGAATCATCTGTGCCTGTTCTGGTGTGCCATGATGCATTGCATGCAGCAGCGGCAGCGTCGGTTTACCTTCGTTCAGATCGTCGCCGACGTTTTTACCTAACTGTTCGCCATCGGCATTGTAATCGAGTAAATCGTCGATCAACTGGAAAGCAGTGCCGAGATAGCGCCCATAATCCTGCAGGCCTTTCTCCTCCTCCGGCGTACAGCCAGCCAGAATCCCGGAACACTGCGCGGCAGCCTCAAACAGACGCGCGGTTTTGCTATAGATAACGCGCATGTAGTTTTCTTCAGTGATGTCCGGATCGTTAACGTTCATCAGTTGCAGAACTTCACCTTCTGCGATGACGTTTACGGCTTCTGACATGACTTCCAGCACTTTGAGCGAGCCGAGGCTGGTCATCATCTGGAACGCGCGGGTATAAATAAAATCGCCTACCAGCACGCTGGCGGCATTGCCAAATGCGGCGTTGGCGGTAGCTTTACCCCTGCGCATATCTGATTCATCCACAACGTCGTCGTGCAGCAGAGTCGCCGTGTGGATAAACTCGATCAGGGCAGCAATGGTGACATGCGCATTTCCCTCATAGCCAACAGCTCGTGCAGCCAGTACAGCAATCATCGGGCGAATACGTTTACCGCCGCCGCTGACGATGTAATAGCCTAACTGATTGATCAGTTGGACGTCGGAATTAAGCTGCTCAAGGATTGCCGCATTAACACCCGCCATATCTTGCGCGGTTAACTCATTGATTTTTTCTAAATTCATCGCAAAAGCCGGGCTTTTCGCCCCGATTACCTTACTGTGAACAAAGGCAAGTTAGGGTTTATGGTTAGGAATATAGGGTGATTGTACTGAAAAAATGGCACAGATAAACGTTACCGTACAAGTTGTGTTTTTTTTCTTCGTGTATTGACTGTAGCACTTGTCAAAGGCGTGCGTTTTGCGTAATATTCGCGCCCTATTGTGAATATTTATAGCGCACTCTGAATCATTGAAAAGGTGTGCGCGGAAGCGGAGTTTTATATGTACGCGGTTTTCCAAAGTGGTGGTAAACAACACCGAGTAAGCGAAGGTCAGACCGTTCGCCTGGAAAAGCTGGACATCGCAACTGGCGAAACTGTTGAGTTCGCTGAAGTGCTGATGATCGCAAACGGTGAAGAAGTCAAAATCGGCGTTCCTTTCGTTGATGGCGGCGTAATCAAAGCTGAAGTTGTTGCTCACGGTCGTGGCGAGAAAGTTAAAATCGTTAAGTTTCGTCGTCGTAAACACTATCGTAAGCAGCAGGGCCATCGTCAGTGGTTCACTGATGTGAAAATTACTGGCATCAGCGCCTAAGACCTGAGGAGAGATTTCAAATGGCACATAAAAAGGCTGGCGGCTCCACACGTAACGGTCGCGATTCAGAAGCTAAACGCCTGGGCGTTAAGCGTTTCGGTGGCGAATCCGTTCTGGCGGGTAGCATCATCGTTCGTCAACGTGGTACCAAATTCCACGCTGGCGCTAACGTAGGTTGCGGTCGTGACCACACTCTGTTTGCTAAAGCAGACGGTAAAGTGAAATTCGAAGTTAAAGGCCCGAAAAACCGTAAATTTATCAGCATCGAAGCTGAATAAGTTTTTCGCGTCCCGGTAACGGATGAAAGCCCCGCAACACGTTGCGGGGCTTTTTACATTCGATAACCGGTAAAAATGCGCATGGTGCGACGTTAATTCGCAAATGCGCTTTGCAGGGAATACGGTATGAAGCAGCAGGCAGGCATTGGCATTCTTTTGGCGCTCACCACAGCAATTTGCTGGGGGGCGTTGCCAATCGCAATGAAGCAGGTGCTGGAGGTGATGGAACCTCCGACAATCGTGTTTTACCGTTTCTTGATGGCGAGTATTGGCCTTGGTGCCATTCTTGCGGTGAAGAAGAGGTTGCCGCCATTACGCGTGTTTCGTAAGCCACGCTGGTTGATTTTGTTGGCAGTGGCGACCGCCGGGCTGTTTGGGAACTTCATCCTGTTCAGCTCATCCTTGCAATACCTGAGTCCGACCGCTTCGCAGGTGATTGGGCAACTCTCGCCAGTTGGCATGATGGTTGCCAGCGTATTTATCCTGAAAGAGAAAATGCGCAGCACTCAGGTTGTAGGGGCATTGATGCTCCTGAGCGGCCTGGTGATGTTTTTTAACACCAGTCTGGTCGAGATATTTACAAAGCTCACCGATTACACCTGGGGAGTTATCTTTGGGGTCGGTGCGGCGACGGTTTGGGTGAGTTATGGCGTGGCGCAAAAGGTTTTATTGCGTCGGCTGGCCTCACCGCAGATCCTGTTTTTGCTGTACACTTTGTGTACAATCGCGCTCTTCCCTCTGGCAAAACCTGGAGTGATAGCGCAGCTTAGCCACTGGCAGCTCGCATGTTTAATTTTTTGCGGACTGAATACATTGGTAGGATATGGCGCCCTGGCGGAAGCGATGGCTCGCTGGCAGGCAGCGCAGGTGAGCGCGATCATCACGCTCACCCCACTGTTTACGCTGTTTTTTTCAGATCTTTTATCACTGGCCTGGCCCGATTTCTTCGCCAGACCGATGTTAAACCTTTTAGGTTATCTCGGTGCGTTTGTCGTGGTTGCGGGCGCGATGTATTCCGCCATTGGTCATCGTATTTGGGGCGGATTACGTAAGCATACAACGGTGGTATCGCAACCCCGCGCAGGCGAATGATTTACGGAGAATAAAATGAAGTTTGTTGATGAAGCATCGATTCTGGTCGTTGCAGGTGATGGCGGTAATGGTTGCGTGAGCTTCCGCCGCGAAAAGTATATTCCGAAAGGCGGCCCGGATGGCGGCGATGGCGGTGATGGTGGTGACGTATGGATGGAAGCCGACGAGAACCTGAACACGCTTATAGATTATCGTTTTGAAAAATCTTTCCGTGCAGAGCGTGGTCAGAACGGCGCAAGCCGCGACTGTACCGGTAAGCGCGGTAAAGACGTGACGATTAAAGTGCCGGTAGGTACGCGTGTTATCGACCAGGGTACCGGTGAAACCATGGGCGATATGACCAAACACGGTCAGCGTCTGCTGGTTGCTAAGGGCGGCTGGCACGGTCTGGGCAATACCCGTTTCAAATCGTCAGTTAACCGTACACCACGGCAGAAAACTAACGGTACGCCGGGCGATAAGCGTGAGCTGCTGCTGGAGCTGATGCTGCTGGCTGACGTCGGTATGTTGGGGATGCCAAACGCGGGTAAATCGACCTTTATTCGTGCGGTATCGGCGGCTAAACCGAAAGTGGCGGATTATCCGTTTACCACTCTGGTACCAAGCCTGGGCGTGGTGCGTATGGACAACGAAAAGAGCTTCGTTGTTGCCGATATTCCAGGACTGATTGAAGGCGCTGCAGAAGGCGCAGGTCTGGGCATTCGCTTCCTGAAGCACCTGGAACGTTGCCGCGTCCTGTTGCACCTCATCGATATCGATCCGATTGACGGCACCGATCCGGTTGAAAACGCGCGTATTATTATCAGCGAGCTGGAAAAATACAGCCAGGATCTGGCGGCGAAACCGCGTTGGTTAGTGTTCAACAAGATCGATCTGCTGGATAAGGCAGAAGCCGAAGAGAAAGCGAAAGCGATCGCTGAGGCGCTGGGCTGGGAAGATAAATATTATCTGATCTCTGCGGCGAGCGGACTGGGCGTGAAAGATCTCTGCTGGGATGTGATGACCTTTATCATTGAAAACCCGGTCGTGCAGGCTGAAGAAGCGAAACAGCCAGAGAAAGTCGAATTCATGTGGGATGATTATCACCGTCAGCAGCTTGAAGAGATTGCTGAAGAGGATGATGAAGACTGGGATGACGACTGGGACGAAGACGACGAAGAAGGCGTTGAGTTCATTTACAAGCGTTAATCACTGATGATAAACGCCAAATAAGCCTGATGCGCTACGCTTATCAGGCCTACAAGAGAATTGCAAAATGTTGAATTTGCACGACTTTGTAGGCCGGATAAGGCGTTCACGCCGCATCCGGCATAAACAAAGTGCACTTTGTCAATAATCTGAAGCCCCGGCCATGTGCCGGGGTTTCTCTTTAGACTAATTATTCTGATAAATATCTTTATACAAACGGCTTTCAAATCGCACTAACGGAATACGGCGATTACGCTGATCCGCCGGTTCTACTGCATAGCCGGAAAGATATTGTACAAACGCCATTCGTTGCCCGCTCGCCGTGGTAATGAATCCCGCCAGGTTATATACCCCCTGCAACGAGCCGGTTTTCGCTGAGACTTTGCCATCCACGCCCGCCTGATGCAGACCTGCACGGTACTGCAAAGAGCCGTCATAGCCCGCCAGCGGTAGCATAGAGATAAAGTTAAGTTCATTGTCGTGTTGGGCAATGTATTGCAGCACCTGCATCATGGTGGCGGGGGCAATCAGGTTATGCCGCGAAAGCCCTGAACCATCGGCAATAATGGTGTTACCAATATCGACACCGGCTTGCTGGCGCAGGATCTGACGCACGGCGTCTGACCCGGCCCGCCATGTTCCAGGCACATTGAAGCGTGCATGGCCTATCATGCGGAAAACCGTATCGGCGATCATGTTGTCTGACTTTTTCAGCATAATCTTAAGCAGATCGTGCAACGGGGCCGACTGTTTACTGGCAACTACCGTTCCAGGTTCGTTAACCTGCGTCTGACGCAGCAGTGTTCCGCTCCAGGTGATACCTGCCTGTTTTAACTCATCTTTCAGAATTGCTCCAGCATAGCTGGCACCATCCTGCACGGCAAAAGCCAACGGGAGCGGCTCAGAACGTTGTGGCAGGCATCCGGTCAGCGTAAAGCGGTTCAGGTCGCCTGGCACCACATCCAGCTCGCAATATTGCGCTTCGGCAGAACCACGGGGGAGGGTGCGTACCTGGCTGAACATCGTAACGGGGTAATAAGATGCCACGCGTATAAAAGCCATATCACCAGGTTTTGGGGCACTGTAGAGCGAGACGGAGAAACAGTTGCGGTCAACTATGGCGGCGGCAGGCGGAGCGCTAAAGCATTGTGTCATGTCATTCCATGGCCAGCCGGGGGCTTTATCGTGGCTGGCGAAAATGGAGGTATCTATCAACACATTGCCATCGATTTGGTTGACGCCAGATTTTTTCAAAGTCGCGACCATATTGCGAATATCCTGACGTTTTAACGTCGGATCGGCACCAAATCGCGCCACTAAGTCACCCTTAAGTACGCCGTTTTCCACATTACCTTTGGTTTCAAGCGTCGTGGTAAAACGAAAATCGGGGCCGAGTTGAATCAACGCCGCCAGTGCAGTAATCACTTTCTGCGTACTGGCGGGCAGCGCCATCTGCTGACTGTGGTAATCAATAGCGGGGGCCGACGCGCCGACTTTTTGCACCATCAGGGCAAGGTTGGCACCAGCGGGGAGTTGAGTAATGTACTCATCAACATTTGCGGCCTGAACACTGAACGCTATACAGCTGGTCAATCCGATGATAAATCTGGAAAATCGCATAATCTCGCGCTAACAACCTGGAATCGAGCCGTCATACTACGGCGCAACGCCCTATAAAGTAAACGATGACCCTTCGGGAACTTCAGGGTAAAATGACTATCAAAATGTGAATTGTAGCTGACCTGGGACTTGTACCCGGGTCGGTATTTTTTTGCTTCTGGTCCCGGTGAGGAGTTATGCCGGGCAGGCCGAACAGCCGGGGTGGGTGAAGACTTGCCCCATCAGGAATATTCAAGAGGTATAACAAATGCAAGCTATTCCGATGACCTTACGCGGCGCTGAAAAATTACGCGAAGAGCTGGATTTTCTGAAATCTGTGCGCCGTCCTGAAATCATTGCTGCTATCGCGGAAGCGCGTGAGCATGGCGACCTGAAAGAAAACGCCGAATACCACGCAGCTCGTGAACAGCAAGGCTTCTGCGAAGGCCGTATCAAAGACATCGAAGCCAAGCTGTCGAACGCGCAGGTGATTGATGTCACCAAAATGCCCAACAATGGGCGCGTTATTTTTGGTGCTACCGTAACGGTGCTGAATCTCGATTCTGACGAAGAACAGACTTATCGCATCGTTGGCGATGACGAAGCTGACTTTAAACAAAACCTGATTTCTGTAAACTCACCTATTGCTCGTGGCCTGATCGGCAAAGAAGAAGATGATGTTGTGGTCATCAAAACGCCGGGCGGCGAAGTAGAATTTGAAGTAATTAAGGTGGAATACCTGTAAGAATTACCCAATACTCAAGATGTTGATGTATTGTAAAGAAAGGAAAAAGGCCGCTATGCGGCCTTTTATCAACGAACAGAGCGTGGCATTTTGCTCTCCTGCCTGCGGAAAACCCCTCGTTTTACACAGCAAATGTGTGTAACTTTAGGATAATCTTAGCGTGGCAGCGAGATTTTACGTTCTTTAGTTGGGCGATAAAGCACCAGCGTTTTACCGATGACCTGTACATTACAGGCGCCGGTTTCGCGCACGATAGCTTCCACGATCAAGGTTTTAGTTTCGCGATCTTCGGTGGCGATTTTCACCTTGATGAGTTCATGGTGCTCTAACGCTTGTTCAATCTCGGCCAGCACCCCTTCGGTCAAACCATTACTGCCAAGCAGAACAACTGGCTTGAGCGGATGTGCCAGACCTTTCAGGTGCTGTTTTTGTTTAGTACTCAGATTCATCGTATTTTTTGCTTACGTTGGGATTGAAAACGGGTCATTCTACCGCCATCTCCCATATATCACCAAATAGGCGCGTAAAAATTTACGCAATTGGTTACGATGAGTTATCCCCATGGGAAAGTTAAATGACAGGTAAGAAGCGTTCTGCCAGCTCCAGCCGCTGGCTTCAGGAACACTTTAGCGATAAATATGTTCAACAGGCACAGAAAAAGGGGTTACGTTCCCGTGCCTGGTTTAAACTTGATGAAATACAGCAAAGTGACAAACTCTTTAAACCGGGAATGACGGTTGTCGACCTTGGTGCTGCTCCGGGTGGTTGGTCACAATATGTGGTCACCCAAATTGGCGGCAAAGGCCGCATCATCGCTTGCGATCTTTTACCTATGGATCCTATCGTTGGTGTGGACTTTCTTCAGGGCGATTTTCGTGATGAACTGGTGATGAAAGCACTGCTGGAGCGCGTTGGCGACAGCAAAGTCCAGGTTGTCATGTCCGATATGGCACCAAACATGAGCGGAACACCGGCGGTGGATATCCCCCGTGCCATGTATCTGGTGGAACTGGCGCTAGAAATGTGTCGTGATGTATTAGCGCCAGGTGGCAGTTTTGTAGTGAAGGTGTTCCAGGGCGAAGGTTTCGATGAGTATCTAAGGGAAATTCGCTCCCTGTTTACGAAGGTCAAAGTTCGTAAGCCGGACTCTTCTCGTGCACGTTCGCGGGAAGTGTATATTGTAGCGACCGGGCGTAAACCCTAACCGGGAGATTTCAGACGAAAGTTTGAAAGATGCTGGATATAGAGTATCCTGACGCTGTTTTTAACACAGTTGTAATAAGAGGTTAATCCCTTGAGTGACATGGCGAAAAACCTAATACTCTGGCTGGTCATTGCCGTTGTGCTGATGTCAGTATTCCAGAGCTTTGGGCCCAGCGAGTCTAATGGCCGTAAGGTGGATTACTCTACCTTCCTACAAGAGGTCAATAACGACCAGGTTCGTGAAGCGCGTATCAACGGACGTGAAATCAACGTTACCAAGAAAGATAGTAACCGTTATACCACTTACATTCCGGTTCAGGATCCGAAATTACTGGATAACCTGTTGACCAAGAACGTCAAGGTTGTCGGTGAACCGCCTGAAGAACCAAGCCTGCTGGCTTCTATCTTCATCTCCTGGTTCCCGATGCTGTTGCTGATTGGTGTCTGGATCTTCTTCATGCGTCAAATGCAGGGCGGCGGTGGCAAAGGTGCCATGTCGTTTGGTAAGAGCAAAGCGCGCATGCTGACGGAAGATCAGATCAAAACGACCTTTGCTGACGTTGCGGGCTGCGACGAAGCAAAAGAAGAAGTTGCTGAACTGGTTGAGTATCTGCGCGAGCCGAGCCGCTTCCAGAAACTCGGCGGTAAGATCCCGAAAGGCATCCTGATGGTCGGTCCTCCGGGTACCGGTAAAACGCTGCTGGCGAAAGCGATTGCAGGCGAAGCGAAAGTTCCGTTCTTTACTATCTCCGGTTCTGACTTCGTCGAAATGTTCGTCGGTGTGGGTGCATCCCGTGTTCGTGACATGTTCGAACAGGCGAAGAAAGCGGCACCGTGTATCATCTTTATCGATGAAATCGACGCCGTAGGCCGCCAGCGTGGCGCAGGTCTGGGCGGTGGTCACGATGAACGTGAACAGACTCTGAACCAGATGCTGGTTGAGATGGATGGCTTCGAAGGTAACGAAGGTATCATCGTTATCGCCGCAACTAACCGTCCGGACGTTCTCGACCCGGCGCTGCTGCGTCCTGGCCGTTTCGACCGTCAGGTTGTGGTTGGTTTGCCAGATGTTCGCGGTCGTGAGCAGATCCTGAAAGTTCACATGCGTCGCGTACCATTGGCACCCGATATCGACGCGGCAATCATTGCCCGTGGTACTCCTGGTTTCTCCGGTGCTGACCTGGCGAACCTGGTGAACGAAGCGGCACTGTTCGCTGCTCGTGGCAACAAACGCGTTGTGTCGATGGTTGAGTTCGAGAAAGCGAAAGACAAAATCATGATGGGTGCGGAACGTCGCTCCATGGTGATGACGGAAGCGCAGAAAGAATCAACGGCTTACCACGAAGCGGGTCATGCGATTATCGGTCGCCTGGTGCCGGAACACGATCCGGTGCACAAAGTGACGATTATCCCACGCGGTCGTGCTCTGGGTGTGACTTTCTTTTTGCCTGAGGGTGACGCAATCAGCGCCAGCCGTCAGAAACTGGAAAGCCAGATTTCTACGCTGTACGGTGGTCGTCTGGCAGAAGAGATCATTTACGGGCCGGAACATGTTTCTACCGGTGCGTCCAACGATATTAAAGTTGCGACCAACCTGGCACGTAACATGGTGACTCAGTGGGGCTTCTCTGAGAAATTGGGTCCACTGCTGTACGCGGAAGAAGAAGGTGAAGTGTTCCTCGGCCGTAGCGTAGCGAAAGCGAAACATATGTCTGATGAAACTGCACGTATCATCGACCAGGAAGTGAAAGCACTGATTGAGCGTAACTATAATCGTGCGCGTCAGCTTCTGACCGACAATATGGATATTCTGCATGCGATGAAAGATGCTCTCATGAAATATGAGACTATCGACGCACCGCAGATTGATGACCTGATGGCACGTCGCGATGTACGTCCGCCAGCGGGCTGGGAAGAACCAGGCGCTTCTAACAATTCTGGCGACAATGGTAGTCCAAAGGCTCCACGTCCGGTTGATGAACCGCGTACGCCGAACCCGGGTAACACCATGTCAGAGCAGTTAGGCGACAAGTAAGTTCCCGCATCAGATGACTGTATTTGTACCGAAAACCCCGGGGCGTGCTCCGGGGTTTTTTCTTATCAATTCATACCAGGGATAACACCATGAAACTCTTTGCCCAGGGCACTTCACTGGACCTTAGCCATCCTCACGTAATGGGGATCCTCAACGTCACGCCTGATTCCTTTTCGGATGGCGGCACGCATAACTCGCTGATAGATGCGGTGAAACATGCGAATCTGATGATCAACGCTGGCGCGACGATCATTGACGTTGGTGGCGAGTCCACGCGCCCGGGGGCTGCGGAAGTTAGCGTTGAAGAAGAGTTGCAACGTGTTATTCCGGTGGTTGAGGCAATTGCTCAACGCTTCGAAGTCTGGATCTCGGTAGATACATCCAAACCAGAAGTCATCCGTGAGTCAGCGAAAGTTGGCGCTCACATTATTAATGATATTCGCTCCCTTTCCGAACCAGGGGCTCTGGAGGCTGCTGCAGAAACCGGTTTGCCGGTTTGCCTGATGCATATGCAGGGAAATCCAAAGACCATGCAGGAAGCCCCGAAGTATGACGATGTCTTTGCGGAAGTGAATCGCTATTTTATTGAGCAAATAGCACGTTGCGAGCAGGCGGGTATCGCAAAAGAGAAATTGTTGCTCGACCCCGGATTCGGTTTCGGTAAAAATCTCTCCCATAACTATTCATTACTGGCGCGCCTGGCTGAATTTCATCATTTCAACCTGCCGCTGTTGGTGGGTATGTCACGAAAATCGATGATTGGGCAATTGCTGAACGTGGGGCCATCTGAGCGTCTGAGCGGTAGTCTGGCTTGTGCGGTCATTGCCGCTATGCAAGGCGCGCATATCATTCGTGTTCATGACGTCAAAGAAACCGTAGAAGCGATGCGGGTGGTGGAAGCCACTCTGTCTGCAAAGGAAAACAAACGCTATGAGTAATCGTAAATATTTCGGTACCGATGGGATTCGTGGTCGTGTAGGGGATGCGCCGATCACCCCTGATTTTGTGCTTAAGCTGGGTTGGGCCGCGGGTAAAGTGCTGGCGCGCCACGGCTCCCGTAAGATCATTATTGGTAAAGACACGCGTATTTCTGGCTATATGCTGGAGTCAGCACTGGAAGCGGGTCTGGCGGCTGCGGGCCTTTCCGCGCTCTTCACTGGCCCGATGCCAACACCGGCCGTGGCTTATCTGACGCGTACCTTCCGCGCAGAGGCCGGAATTGTGATATCTGCATCGCATAACCCGTTCTACGATAACGGCATTAAATTTTTCTCTATCGACGGCACCAAACTACCGGATGCAGTAGAAGAGGCCATCGAAGCGGAAATGGAAAAAGAGATCAGCTGTGTTGATTCGGCAGAACTGGGTAAAGCCAGCCGTATCGTTGATGCTGCGGGTCGCTATATCGAGTTTTGCAAAGCCACGTTCCCGAACGAACTTAGCCTCAGTGAACTGAAGATTGTGGTGGATTGTGCAAATGGTGCGACTTATCACATCGCGCCGAACGTGCTGCGCGAACTAGGGGCGAATGTTATCGCTATCGGTTGTGAGCCGAACGGTGTGAACATCAATGCCGAAGTGGGGGCTACCGACGTTCGCGCGCTTCAGGCGCGAGTGCTGGCTGAAAAAGCGGATCTCGGTATTGCCTTCGACGGCGACGGCGATCGCGTGATTATGGTTGACCATGAAGGCAATAAAGTCGATGGCGATCAGATCATGTATATCATCGCGCGTGAAGGTCTTCGTCAGGGCCAGCTGCGTGGTGGCGCTGTGGGCACATTGATGAGCAACATGGGGCTGGAACTGGCGCTGAAACAGTTAGGTATTCCATTTGCGCGCGCGAAAGTGGGTGACCGCTACGTACTGGAAAAAATGCAGGAGAAAGGCTGGCGTATCGGTGCAGAGAACTCCGGTCATGTGATCCTGCTGGATAAAACCACTACCGGTGACGGTATCGTTGCTGGCTTGCAGGTGCTGGCGGCGATGGCGCGTAACCATATGAGCCTGCACGATCTTTGCAGCGGCATGAAAATGTTCCCGCAGATTCTGGTTAACGTGCGTTACACCGCAGGTAGCGGCGATCCGCTGGAGCATGAATCAGTCAAAGCTGTGACCGCAGAAGTTGAAGCGGCGCTGGGTAGCCGTGGACGTGTGCTGTTGCGTAAATCCGGCACCGAACCGTTAATTCGCGTGATGGTGGAAGGCGAAGACGAAGCACAGGTGACTGAATTTGCACACCGCATCGCCGATGCAGTAAAAGCCGTTTAAAGCGTGAGATAACTGGCTAAAAAGGCGGCGGTTGTCGCCTTTTTTCTCAGCGAACACATCAGTTTTGCTGTTTTTTTCCGCAGTTGATACAATGCGATAAAATTGCCCTTGCGAAGGTCATTCGCTTTGGTTAGTATTCACACCCGCTTCAGTGGGAAAGATTAAAAACTCCCGCTTTATTGGTTGAAGCATTGGTACGCGGCAACTCCGCAAGGAACAGGTTGATTATGTACGAAGCTCTTTTAGTAGTTTTCCTTATTGTGGCAATTGGCCTTGTTGGTCTGATCATGCTGCAGCAAGGTAAAGGCGCTGATATGGGAGCCTCCTTCGGAGCAGGCGCTTCCGCTACGCTGTTTGGTTCAAGTGGTTCTGGTAACTTCATGACCCGCATGACGGCGCTGCTGGCAACGTTATTCTTCATCATCAGTCTGGTGTTGGGTAACATCAATAGCAACAAAACCAATAAAGGTAGCGAATGGGAAAACCTGAGTGCGCCGGCGAAAACCGAACAAACTCAGCCAGCTGCTCCGGCTAAGCCGACCAGCGATATCCCGAACTAAAAAGTAGTATCCGTGCCGAGGTGGTGGAATTGGTAGACACGCTACCTTGAGGTGGTAGTGCCCAATAGGGCTTACGGGTTCAAGTCCCGTCCTCGGTACCAAATTCCAGAAAAGAGACGCTGAAAAGCGTCTTTTTTCGTTTTGGTCCTGGTCTGAGGAATGGTTGTCAGGTATCTGTATCTCGTCCAGTTGCTTTACTCGTAGCTGGTACTTTGAAACGATGGTGCCGGTACGCCTTAGTTATAAACTTTTCCCTTCTGCTGACATAATTGGCACTTTATTGTGTCAACTCCAGTTCCGGTACGAATACGGATATGTTTACTTCTCGATAAACCATCCTGCTCCTGTCAGTATAACTACTGCTGGCTACGTTCTGCGTAATGTTTAGAGACGCATTGATAATGTTATTTAATTACTGAGAACGCAATGGCCGCATCATTTAAAAAGAAAAAACTAACAGTGTTTCGTTCTGATATGGATCAGAGTTGAAAAACATGTCTGATATAAAATTGAACATTGTTGATGATTGTTTATATTGGTTGTGAACTTGGATTTCTGGATGACAGTATTCAACAAATTTGCTAGAAGTTTTAAATCTCATTGGTTGTTGTATCTTTGTGTTATTCTTTTTGGTATTACGAACTTAGTCGCTTCTTCCGGAGCGCATATGGTTCAGCGATTGCTGTTCTTCGTCCTGACCATCCTGGTTGTTAAACGTATATCATCCCTTCCGCTTCGCCTGCTTGTTGCCGCACCATTTGTGTTACTGACTGCGGCAGACATGAGTATTAGCCTCTATTCATGGTGTACCTTTGGTACAACTTTCAATGATGGATTTGCGATTAGTGTGCTGCAGAGTGATCCGGATGAAGTTGTCAAAATGCTGGGGATGTATATCCCTTATCTATGTGCTTTTGCCTTTTTATCCCTTCTTTTTTTGGCAGTAATAATAAAATATGATGTTTCCTTGCCGACGAAAAAAGTGACAGGAATATTATTGCTGATTGTCATTTCGGGCAGTTTATTTTCCGCTTGTCAATTTGCTTATAAAGATGCAAAAAATAAAAAAGCGTTCAGTCCATATATACTAGCGTCGCGATTTGCTACCTATACACCGTTTTTCAATCTCAATTATTTTGCTTTAGCAGCGAAAGAGCATCAAAGATTACTCTCAATTGCAAACACGGTGCCGTATTTTCAATTATCAGTCAGGGATACAGGTATTGATACCTACGTGTTGATTGTGGGGGAGTCCGTACGCGTCGACAATATGTCTTTGTATGGATATACACGCTCTACGACACCGCAAGTCGAAGCACAAAGAAAACAGATCAAACTGTTTAATCAAGCAATAAGCGGTGCACCTTACACTGCGCTGTCGGTTCCCCTTTCTTTAACTGCTGATTCCGTTTTGAGTCATGACATTCATAATTACCCCGACAACATTATTAATATGGCTAATCAAGCAGGATTTCAGACTTTCTGGCTAAGCTCGCAATCCGCTTTTCGGCAGAATGGTACAGCAGTTACCAGTATCGCCATGCGCGCCATGGAAACAGTCTATGTCAGAGGATTTGATGAATTGTTGTTGCCGCATTTATCGCAAGCGTTACAGCAAAAGACGCAGCAAAAGAAACTGATTGTTCTTCATTTAAATGGAAGCCATGAACCGGCTTGTAGCGCCTATCCGCAATCCAGCGCCGTGTTTCAACCGCAGGACGATCAGGATGCCTGCTATGACAACTCCATTCATTACACAGATAGTTTGCTAGGTCAGGTTTTTGAATTATTAAAAGATCGTCGCGCCTCGGTCATGTATTTTGCCGATCACGGCCTGGAACGCGACCCTACGAAGAAGAACGTCTATTTTCATGGAGGCAGGGAGGCCAGCCAGCAGGCATATCATGTCCCGATGTTTATCTGGTATAGCCCCGTTCTTGGGGATGGCGTTGATCATACAACGGAAAACGATATCTTTTCCACTGCGTACAATAATTACCTTATTAATGCGTGGATGGGGGTAACAAAGCCGGAACAGCCGCAAACGCTGGAGGAAGTGATTGCACACTATAAAGGAGACTCACGGGTTGTAGATGCAAACCATGATGTTTTCGATTTTGTGATGCTAAGAAAGGAGTTTACTGAGGATAAGCAAGGTAACCCCACCCCTGAAGGGCAGGGTTGATGTCGAATTACTGGCCTTTATTTTCCAGATTCTCCACCTGCGGCACGCCCGAAGCGGCAGAGGAGGAGAGCAGGCCAGTTTTGGCATAACCGAAAAGTTTCTCGCGGGTATCGGTGATATCCAGGTTACGCATGGTCAATTGACCAATACGATCATCTGGCGAGAACACCGAGTCACCTTTTTCCATCGTCAGACGCTCTGGCTTGTAGGTCAGGTTCTCTGAGACGGTATTCAGGATCGAATAATCGTTCCCACGGCGCAGCTCCAGGGTAACCTCACCAGTGATCTGGCTGGCAACCCAGCGTTGCAGAGAGTCACGCAGCATCAGCGCCTGGGAATCAAACCAACGCCCCTGGTACAGCAGACGGCCCAACTGACGACCATGTGCATGATACTGCTCAATGGTGTCTTCGTTGTGAATACCAGTAAGCAGACGTTCATACGCAATGTGCAGCAGCGCCATTCCCGGAGCCTCGTAAATACCACGGCTTTTCGCTTCGATGATACGGTTTTCAATCTGGTCGCTCATGCCCAGGCCGTGACGACCGCCGATGCGGTTAGCTTCCAGCATCATTTCTACGTCGTCGCTAAAGGTTTTACCGTTCAGCGCCACCGGATGACCTTGCTCAAAGCGTACTGTGACTTCTTCTGCCGGGATCTTCACGCTCTCATCCCAGAACTTCACGCCCATAATCGGGTTGACGATTTTGACGCTGGAGTTGAGGTATTCCAGATCCTTCGCTTCATGCGTTGCACCAAGCATATTGGAGTCCGTGGAGTAGGCTTTTTCGACAGACATTTTGTAGTCGAAACCGCAGGCAATCATAAATTCAGACATTTCATGACGACCGCCCAGTTCATCAATAAAGTCAGTATCAAGCCACGGTTTGTAAATCTGCAGTTCAGCATTGGTCAGCAGACCGTAACGATAGAAACGTTCGATATCGTTTCCTTTATAGGTGCTGCCGTCACCCCAGATATTCACGCCATCTTCTTTCATAGCAGCAACCAGCATGGTGCCAGTCACGGCGCGGCCCAGCGGCGTCGTGTTGAAATAGGTCAGGCCGCCAGTGGTGTTATGAAATGCGCCACACTGAATAGCGGCAATACCTTCGGCCACCAGTTGTTTGCGGCAGTCGATCAGACGTGCGTTCTCCGCGCCGTATTCCATGGCACGACGAGGGATCGCATCATAATCCTCTTCGTCTGGCTGGCCCAGATTTGCAGTATATGCATAAGGAACAGCTCCCTTTTGTCGCATCCACAGCAGTGCGGCACTGGTGTCCAGACCGCCGGAAAAAGCGATACCAATACGTTGACCTACCGGGAGATGCTTGAGAATCGTCGTCATAAAATAACACCCTGCTTAATTAACTGATGATGAGCCTGGATTTCCGCTCTCACTGAATTTTTATGCAAAATAAATGAGTTTTCATTTAATCATCTTTTATCGGAGACAGGAAGAGTTTAGTGTGTTTTTTGTAAAATAATGCGCTTAAGGGAGAGCAGGAGAAGGCAAAAGTATTCAACAAATGAAAGTGAACTGGATATTCATTCACGTGATTAGCAATAAACGTTGACAAAATGTGGCGTGGATCACTATAATGCCTGCAGATTTTACGTCCCGTCTCGGTACACCAAATCCCAGCAGTATTTGCATTTTTTACCCAAAACGAGTAGAATTTGCCACGTTTCAGGCGCGGGGTGGAGCAGCCTGGTAGCTCGTCGGGCTCATAACCCGAAGGTCGTCGGTTCAAATCCGGCCCCCGCAACCACTTTCCCTTAGAGTCCTTTTTCAAATATACTGTGAAGACTTCGGCCTTCGTAGTGGGATTTGAAAAAATCCTTCTGGAAAGTGCTCCAGACCGCAGTTGCGGTTATAGGGTTCAGTTATATAAAGCCCCGATTTATCGGGGTTTTTTGTTATCTGACTACAGAATAACTGGGCTTTAGGCCCTTTTTTTATGTCTTGGGGGTGGGCTTGTCCACATTAGAGCAAAAATTAACAGAGATGATTACTGCGCCAGTTGAGGCCCTGGGTTTTGAACTGGTTGGCATCGAATTTATTCGCGGTCGCACATCCACACTGCGCATCTATATTGATAGTGAAGATGGCATCAATGTTGATGATTGTGCTGATGTGAGCCACCAGGTAAGTGCTGTGCTGGATGTTGAAGATCCCATCACCGTTGCTTATAACCTGGAAGTCTCCTCACCGGGTCTCGATCGCCCACTGTTCACGGCTGAACACTACGCCCGTTTCGTCGGAGAAGAGGTGACTCTGGTTCTCCGCATGGCGGTACAAAACCGTCGTAAATGGCAGGGCGTTATCAAAGCGGTAGACGGTGAAATGATCACAGTTACCGTCGAAGGTAAAGATGAAGTGTTCGCGCTGAGTAATATCCAGAAGGCGAACCTGGTTCCCCACTTTTAATAGTCTGGATGAGGTGAAAAGCCCGCGATGAACAAAGAAATTTTGGCTGTAGTTGAAGCCGTATCCAATGAAAAGGCGCTACCTCGCGAGAAGATTTTCGAAGCATTGGAAAGTGCGCTGGCGACAGCAACAAAGAAAAAATATGAACAAGAGATCGACGTCCGCGTACAGATCGATCGCAAAAGCGGTGATTTTGACACCTTCCGTCGCTGGTTAGTTGTTGATGAAGTCACCCAGCCGACCAAGGAAATCACCCTTGAAGCCGCACGTTATGAAGATGAAAGCCTGAACCTGGGCGATTACGTTGAAGATCAGATTGAGTCTGTTACCTTTGACCGTATCACCACCCAGACGGCAAAACAGGTTATCGTGCAGAAAGTGCGTGAAGCCGAACGTGCGATGGTGGTTGATCAGTTCCGTGAACACGAAGGTGAAATCATCACCGGCGTGGTGAAAAAAGTAAACCGCGACAACATCTCTCTGGATCTTGGCAACAACGCTGAAGCCGTGATCCTGCGCGAAGATATGCTGCCGCGTGAAAACTTCCGCCCTGGCGACCGTGTTCGTGGCGTGCTCTATTCCGTTCGCCCGGAAGCGCGTGGCGCGCAACTGTTCGTCACTCGTTCCAAGCCGGAAATGCTGATCGAACTGTTCCGTATTGAAGTGCCGGAAATCGGCGAAGAAGTGATTGAAATTAAAGCAGCGGCTCGCGATCCGGGTTCTCGTGCGAAAATCGCGGTGAAAACCAACGATAAACGTATCGATCCGGTAGGTGCTTGCGTAGGTATGCGTGGCGCGCGTGTTCAGGCGGTTTCTACTGAACTGGGCGGCGAGCGTATCGATATCGTCCTGTGGGATGATAACCCGGCGCAGTTCGTGATTAACGCAATGGCACCGGCAGACGTTGCTTCTATCGTGGTGGATGAAGATAAACACACCATGGATATCGCCGTTGAAGCCGGTAACCTGGCGCAGGCGATTGGCCGTAATGGTCAGAACGTGCGTCTGGCTTCGCAGCTGAGCGGTTGGGAACTCAACGTGATGACCGTTGACGACCTGCAGGCTAAGCATCAGGCGGAAGCGCACGCAGCGATCGACACCTTCACCAAATATCTCGACATCGACGAAGACTTCGCGACTGTTCTGGTAGAAGAAGGCTTCTCGACGCTGGAAGAACTGGCCTATGTGCCGATGAAAGAGCTGTTGGAAATCGAAGGCCTTGATGAGCCGACCGTTGAAGCACTGCGCGAGCGTGCTAAAAATGCACTGGCCACCATTGCACAGGCCCAGGAAGAAAGCCTCGGTGATAACAAACCGGCTGACGATCTGCTGAACCTTGAAGGGATAGATCGTGATTTGGCATTCAAACTGGCCGCCCGTGGCGTTTGTACGCTGGAAGATCTCGCCGAACAGGGCATTGATGATCTGGCTGATATCGAAGGGTTGACCGACGAAAAAGCCGGAGCACTGATTATGGCTGCCCGTAATATTTGCTGGTTCGGTGACGAAGCGTAATAAACTGTAGCAGGAAGGAACAGCATGACAGATGTAACGATTAAAACGCTGGCCGCAGAGCGACAGACCTCCGTGGAACGCCTGGTACAGCAATTTGCTGATGCAGGTATCCGGAAGTCTGCTGACGACTCTGTGTCCGCACAAGAGAAACAGACTTTGATTGACCACCTGAATCAGAAAAATTCAGGCCCGGACAAATTGACGCTGCAACGTAAAACACGCAGCACCCTTAACATTCCTGGTACCGGTGGAAAAAGCAAATCGGTACAAATCGAAGTCCGCAAGAAACGCACCTTTGTGAAACGCGATCCGCAAGAGGCTGAACGCCTTGCTGCGGAAGAGCAAGCGCAGCGTGAAGCGGAAGAGCAAGCCCGTCGTGAGGCAGAAGAATCGGCTAAACGCGAGGCGCAACAAAAAGCTGAACGTGAGGCCGCAGAACAAGCTAAGCGTGAAGCTGCTGAACAAGCGAAACGTGAAGCTGCGGAAAAAGACAAAGTGAGCAATCAACAAGACGATATGACTAAAAACGCCCAGGCTGAAAAAGCCCGCCGTGAGCAGGAAGCTGCAGAGCTCAAGCGTAAAGCCGAAGAAGAAGCGCGTCGTAAACTCGAAGAAGAAGCACGTCGCGTTGCTGAAGAAGCACGTCGTATGGCGGAAGAAAACAAATGGACTGATAACGCGGAACCGACTGAAGATTCCAGCGATTATCACGTCACTACTTCTCAACATGCTCGCCAGGCAGAAGACGAAAGCGATCGTGAAGTCGAAGGCGGCCGTGGCCGTGGTCGTAACGCGAAAGCTGCGCGTCCGAAGAAAGGCAACAAACACGCTGAATCAAAAGCTGATCGTGAAGAAGCACGCGCAGCAGTACGTGGCGGTAAGGGCGGAAAACGTAAAGGTTCTTCGCTGCAGCAAGGTTTCCAGAAGCCTGCTCAGGCCGTTAACCGTGACGTTGTGATCGGCGAAACCATCACCGTTGGCGAACTGGCGAACAAGATGGCGGTTAAAGGCTCTCAGGTCATCAAAGCGATGATGAAACTGGGCGCAATGGCAACCATCAACCAGGTTATCGATCAGGAAACCGCACAGCTGGTTGCTGAAGAGATGGGCCACAAAGTTATCCTGCGTCGTGAAAACGAGCTGGAAGAAGCGGTAATGAGCGACCGTGACACAGGTGCAGCGGCTGAACCGCGCGCACCGGTTGTGACCATCATGGGTCACGTTGACCACGGTAAAACCTCTCTGCTGGACTACATTCGTTCAACGAAAGTGGCCTCTGGCGAAGCGGGCGGCATTACCCAGCACATTGGTGCATACCACGTTGAAACTGAAAACGGCATGATCACCTTCCTGGACACCCCGGGGCACGCCGCGTTTACTTCAATGCGTGCTCGTGGTGCGCAGGCAACGGACATCGTAGTCCTGGTTGTTGCTGCCGACGACGGCGTAATGCCGCAGACCATCGAAGCAATCCAGCACGCGAAAGCGGCGCAGGTTCCGGTGGTGGTTGCAGTGAACAAGATCGATAAACCAGAAGCCGATCCGGATCGCGTTAAGAACGAACTCTCCCAGTACGGCATCCTGCCGGAAGAGTGGGGCGGTGAAAGCCAGTTCGTACATGTGTCTGCGAAAGCGGGTACTGGTATCGATGAGCTGCTGGACGCTATCCTGCTGCAGGCGGAAGTTCTGGAGCTGAAAGCGGTACGTAAAGGTATGGCGAGCGGTGCGGTTATCGAATCCTTCCTCGATAAAGGTCGTGGTCCGGTTGCTACCGTTCTGGTACGTGAAGGTACTCTGCACAAGGGCGATATCGTTCTGTGTGGCTTCGAATACGGTCGTGTTCGTGCGATGCGTAACGAACTGGGTCAGGAAGTGCTGGAAGCGGGTCCGTCCATTCCGGTGGAAATCCTCGGCCTGTCTGGCGTTCCGGCTGCGGGTGATGAAGTTACCGTTGTACGTGACGAGAAGAAAGCGCGTGAAGTTGCACTCTATCGTCAGGGTAAATTCCGCGAAGTTAAACTGGCACGTCAGCAGAAATCTAAACTCGAGAACATGTTCGCCAACATGACCGAAGGCGAAGTTCACGAAGTGAATATCGTCCTGAAGGCAGACGTACAGGGTTCCGTGGAAGCTATCTCCGACTCCTTGCTGAAACTGTCTACTGACGAAGTTAAAGTGAAGATCATCGGTTCTGGCGTAGGTGGTATCACCGAAACCGACGCTACCCTGGCTGCGGCGTCCAACGCCATCCTGGTTGGCTTCAACGTACGTGCTGATGCCTCTGCACGTAAAGTGATTGAAGCGGAAAGCCTGGATCTGCGTTACTACTCCGTCATCTATAACCTGATCGACGAAGTGAAAGCGGCAATGAGCGGTATGCTGTCTCCGGAACTGAAACAGCAGATTATCGGTCTGGCGGAAGTTCGTGACGTGTTCAAATCGCCGAAATTTGGTGCCATCGCAGGTTGTATGGTTACCGAAGGTGTGGTTAAACGTCACAACCCGATCCGCGTTCTGCGCGACAACGTGGTTATCTACGAAGGCGAGCTGGAGTCCCTGCGCCGCTTCAAAGATGACGTTAACGAAGTCCGTAACGGTATGGAATGTGGTATCGGCGTTAAGAACTACAACGATGTCCGCACTGGCGATGTGATCGAAGTATTCGAGATCATCGAAATCCAACGTACCATCGCTTAAGGTTGTCTGGGTTGTAGGCTGGATAAGGCTTTTACGCCGTATCCGGCAGCCGTTGCCTGATGCGACGCTCGCGCGTCTTATCAGGCCTACACAGCCCTTCCACCTGAAATTAATTTTTAAAAAGGGGCTATGGCCCCTTTTTTGTCAGGAGAATTTATTATGGCGAAAGAATTTGGTCGCCCGCAGCGCGTAGCGCAGGAAATGCAAAAAGAGATCGCTCTCATCCTGCAACGCGAAATTAAAGATCCTCGTCTGGGCATGATGACCACCGTTTCCGGTGTCGAAATGTCTCGCGACCTGGCGTATGCCAAAGTATATGTAACGTTCCTCAACGACAAAGATGAAGACGCGGTTAAAGCGGGCATCAAAGCGTTGCAGGAAGCTTCTGGTTTCATCCGCAGCCTGCTGGGGAAAGCGATGCGCCTGCGTATCGTGCCGGAACTGACCTTCTTCTACGACAACTCGCTGGTTGAAGGGATGCGCATGTCAAACCTGGTGACCAGCGTGGTCAAACATGACGAAGAACGTCGTGTTAACCCGGACGACAGCAAGGAGGACTAATGAGTCGTCCTCGTCGTCGCGGTCGCGACATTAACGGTGTTTTGTTGCTGGATAAACCGCAGGGTATGTCCAGCAATGATGCGCTGCAAAAAGTGAAACGGATTTATAACGCCAACCGTGCCGGGCATACCGGTGCGCTGGACCCGCTGGCAACTGGCATGTTGCCAATTTGCCTCGGGGAAGCGACGAAGTTTTCCCAGTATCTGCTGGACTCCGACAAACGCTATCGGGTGATTGCGCGTCTTGGACAGCGTACCGATACGTCTGACGCCGATGGACAAATCGTTGAAGAACGTCCGGTAACCTTTAGCGCAGAGCAACTGGCGGTGGCACTGGATACTTTCCGTGGCGATATCGAACAGATCCCATCGATGTATTCAGCACTGAAATACCAAGGCAAAAAACTGTACGAATATGCGCGTCAGGGCATTGAAGTACCGCGTGAAGCGCGCCCGATTACCGTTTATGAATTGCTGTTTATTCGCCACGAAGGCAATGAGCTGGAGCTGGAAATTCACTGCTCAAAAGGCACTTATATCCGCACCATCATTGATGACCTGGGTGAAAAACTCGGTTGTGGCGCGCATGTTATTTACCTGCGTCGTCTGGCGGTAAGTAAATATCCGGTTGAACGGATGGTGACCCTGGAACATCTGCGTGAACTGGTTGAACAAGCCGAACAGCAGGATATTCCAGCCGCGGAGTTACTTGATCCATTACTGATGCCAATGGACAGTCCAGCTTCGGACTACCCGGTGGTGAATCTTCCGTTAACGTCTTCTGTTTACTTCAAAAATGGTAACCCGGTTCGTACATCCGGTGCGCCGCTGGAAGGACTGGTTCGCGTTACAGAAGGTGAGAACGGCAAGTTTATCGGTATGGGCGAAATTGACGATGAAGGCCGCGTCGCGCCTCGTCGCCTGGTGGTTGAATACCCGGCGTAATGTTAACCGTCTTGCGATAACAGGTCGCTACGAGTAGAATACTGCCGCTTAACGTCGCGTAAATTGTTTAACACTTTGCGTAACGTACACTGGGATCGCTGAATTAGAGATCGGCGTCCTTTCATTCTATATACTTTGGAGTTTTAAAATGTCTCTAAGTACTGAAGCAACAGCTAAAATCGTTTCTGAGTTTGGTCGTGACGCAAACGACACCGGTTCTACCGAAGTTCAGGTAGCACTGCTGACTGCACAGATCAACCACCTGCAGGGCCACTTTGCAGAGCACAAAAAAGATCACCACAGCCGTCGTGGTCTGCTGCGCATGGTTTCTCAGCGTCGTAAACTGCTCGACTACCTGAAACGTAAAGACGTAGCACGTTACACCCAGCTCATCGAGCGCCTGGGTCTGCGTCGCTAATTCTTGCGAGTTTCAGAAAAGGGGGCCTGAGTGGCCCCTTTTTTCAAGCTGACGGCAGCAATTCACTGGAAACTAATGTATTGTTGCTATGAATGATCTTCCGTTGCAGAGGTTCGCGCGGCTAATGAGAGGCTTTACCCACATTGGGCTGGGTTAGGGTTGTCATTAGTCGCGAGGATGCGCAGAAGATCGGGTATTAACACCAGTGCCGTAAGGTACTGTCTAAGAAAGAGAAAGGATATTACATTGCTTAATCCGATCGTTCGTAAATTCCAGTACGGCCAACACACCGTGACTCTGGAAACCGGCATGATGGCTCGTCAGGCTACTGCCGCTGTTATGGTTAGCATGGATGACACCGCGGTATTCGTTACCGTTGTTGGCCAGAAAAAAGCCAAACCAGGTCAGGACTTCTTCCCACTGACCGTTAACTATCAGGAGCGTACCTACGCTGCTGGTCGTATCCCGGGTAGCTTCTTCCGTCGTGAAGGTCGTCCAAGCGAAGGCGAAACCCTGATCGCGCGTCTGATTGACCGCCCGATTCGCCCGCTGTTCCCGGAAGGCTTCGTCAACGAAGTTCAGGTTATCGCCACTGTGGTTTCTGTTAACCCGCAGGTTAACCCGGATATCGTCGCGATGATTGGCGCTTCCGCAGCACTGTCTCTGTCTGGTATTCCGTTCAATGGTCCGATTGGTGCTGCCCGCGTAGGTTACATCAATGACCAGTACGTACTGAACCCGACTCAGGACGAGCTGAAAGAGAGCAAACTGGATCTGGTTGTTGCCGGTACTGAAGCCGCTGTACTGATGGTTGAATCTGAAGCTGAACTGCTGAGCGAAGACCAGATGTTGGGCGCAGTAGTGTTCGGTCATGAACAACAGCAGGTTGTCATTCAGAACATCAATGAACTGGTGAAAGAAGCCGGTAAACCGCGTTGGGACTGGCAGCCGGAGCCGGTAAACGAAGCGCTGAACGCGCGCGTTGCTGCACTGGCTGAAGCTCGTCTGAGCGATGCTTACCGCATCACCGACAAACAAGAGCGTTATGCGCAGGTTGATGTCATCAAATCTGAAACCATCGCGACGCTGCTTGCTGAAGATGAAACCCTGGACGAAAACGAACTGGGTGAAATTCTGCACGCTATCGAGAAAAACGTTGTTCGTAGCCGCGTACTGGCAGGCGAACCGCGTATTGACGGTCGTGAAAAAGATATGATTCGTGGTCTGGATGTGCGTACTGGCGTGCTGCCGCGTACTCACGGTTCTGCGCTGTTCACCCGTGGTGAAACTCAGGCGCTGGTTACCGCAACGCTGGGTACTGCACGTGACGCGCAAGTTCTTGATGAACTAATGGGCGAACGTACTGACACCTTCCTGTTCCACTACAACTTCCCTCCGTACTCAGTAGGCGAAACCGGCATGGTCGGTTCTCCGAAGCGTCGTGAAATTGGTCACGGTCGTCTGGCGAAGCGCGGTGTGCTGGCAGTCATGCCGGATATGGACAAATTCCCGTACACCGTACGTGTTGTGTCTGAAATCACTGAATCCAACGGTTCCTCTTCTATGGCTTCCGTGTGCGGCGCGTCTCTGGCGCTGATGGACGCAGGTGTGCCAATCAAAGCTGCTGTTGCGGGTATCGCAATGGGTCTGGTGAAAGAAGGCGACAACTACGTTGTACTGTCTGACATTTTGGGCGACGAAGATCACCTGGGCGATATGGACTTCAAAGTTGCGGGTTCCCGCGACGGTATCTCTGCATTGCAGATGGATATCAAAATTGAAGGTATCACCAAAGAGATCATGCAGGTTGCGCTGAACCAGGCTAAAGGTGCGCGTCTGCATATCCTGGGCGTAATGGAACAGGCGATCAACGCGCCGCGTGGCGATATCTCTGAGCTCGCTCCGCGTATCCATACCATCAAGATCAACCCGGACAAGATCAAAGACGTTATCGGTAAAGGCGGTTCTGTAATCCGTGCTCTGACCGAAGAAACTGGCACCACCATCGAAATCGAAGATGACGGTACTGTGAAAATCGCAGCGACCGACGGCGAGAAAGCGAAACATGCTATTCGTCGTATCGAAGAGATCACTGCAGAAATCGAAGTGGGCCGCGTCTACAATGGTAAAGTGACCCGTATCGTTGACTTTGGCGCATTTGTTGCCATCGGCGGCGGTAAAGAAGGTCTGGTACACATCTCTCAGATCGCTGACAAACGCGTTGAGAAAGTGACCGATTACCTGCAGATGGGTCAGGAAGTACCGGTGAAAGTTCTGGAAGTTGATCGCCAGGGCCGTATCCGTCTGAGCATTAAAGAAGCGACTGAGCAGTCTCAACCTGCTGCAGCACCGGAAGCTCCGGCTGCTGAACAGGGCGAGTAAGGTTGCCATTTGCCCTCCGCTGCGGCGGGGGGCTTTTAACCGGGCAGGACGCCTTGTTAGCAACCGGGAACAGGACGTTCATTCAACCGTGGTCTTCGGGAGTGGGAAATGAAGCCTTTTTTGCGCTGGTGTTTCGTTGCGACAGCACTTACGCTTGCAGGATGCAGTAATACTTCCTGGCGTAAAAGTGAAGTCCTCGCGGTACCATTGCAACCGACTTTACAGCAGGAAGTGATTCTGGCACGTATGGAACAAATCCTTGCCAGTCGGGCTTTAACCGATGACGAACGCGCACAGCTTTTATATGAGCGCGGAGTGTTGTATGATAGTCTCGGTCTGAGGGCATTAGCGCGTAACGATTTTTCGCAAGCGCTGGCAATCCGACCGGATATGCCTGAAGTATTCAATTACTTAGGCATATATTTAACGCAGGCAGGCAATTTTGATGCTGCCTATGAAGCGTTTGATTCTGTACTTGAGCTTGATCCAACTTACAACTACGCGCACTTGAATCGCGGGATCGCATTATATTACGGCGGTCGTGACAAGTTAGCGCAAGATGATCTGCTGGCGTTTTATCAAGACGATCCCAATGATCCTTTCCGTAGTCTGTGGCTTTATCTCGCCGAGCAGAAGCTCGATGAGAAGCAGGCTAAAGAAGTGTTGAAACAGCACTTCGAAAAATCGGATAAGGAACAGTGGGGATGGAACATTGTCGAGTTCTACCTGGGCAACATTAGCGAACAAACGTTAATGGAAAGGCTCAAGGCGGACGCAACGGATAACACCTCGCTCGCTGAGCATCTCAGTGAAACCAACTTCTATTTAGGTAAGTACTACCTAAGTCTGGGGGATTTGGACAGCGCCACGGCACTGTTCAAACTGGCGGTTGCCAACAACGTTCATAACTTTGTTGAGCACCGATACGCATTGTTGGAATTATCGCTCCTGGGCCAGGACCAAGATGACCTGGCAGAATCGGACCAGCAATAGCTGACGTACACATCAGCCCGTAATCTTTTTTGATTGCCATCACCTTAACGGGTGAGGGCGTTGTTGTTCGTTAATACACCTACTTTGAGCCGGTTCACACTTTTCAATGAAAATTGCTGATCAATTTCATGATGAGTTATGTAGACTGGCCGCCATTAATTTTGAGGCACACGTACTACATGGCTGAATTCGAAACCACTTTTGCAGATCTGGGCCTGAAGGCTCCTATCCTTGAAGCCCTTAACGATCTGGGTTACGAAAAACCATCTCCAATTCAGGCAGAGTGTATTCCACATCTGCTGAATGGCCGCGACGTTCTGGGTATGGCCCAGACGGGGAGCGGAAAAACTGCAGCATTCTCTTTACCTCTGCTGCAGAATCTTGATCCTGAGCTGAAAGCACCACAGATTCTGGTGCTGGCACCGACCCGCGAACTGGCGGTACAGGTTGCTGAGGCAATGACGGATTTCTCTAAACACATGCGCGGCGTAAACGTGGTTGCCCTGTACGGCGGCCAGCGTTATGACGTGCAATTACGCGCCCTGCGTCAGGGGCCGCAGATCGTTGTCGGTACTCCGGGCCGTCTGCTGGATCACCTGAAACGTGGCACTCTGGACCTTTCTAAACTGAGCGGTCTGGTTCTGGATGAAGCTGACGAAATGCTGCGCATGGGCTTCATCGAAGACGTTGAAACTATTATGGCGCAGATCCCGGAAGGTCATCAGACCGCTCTGTTCTCTGCAACCATGCCGGAAGCGATTCGTCGCATTACCCGCCGCTTTATGAAAGAGCCGCAGGAAGTGCGCATTCAGTCCAGCGTGACTACCCGTCCTGACATCAGCCAGAGCTACTGGACTGTTTGGGGTATGCGTAAAAACGAAGCACTGGTACGTTTCCTGGAAGCGGAAGATTTTGATGCGGCGATTATCTTCGTTCGTACCAAAAACGCGACTCTGGAAGTGGCAGAAGCTCTTGAGCGTAACGGCTACAACAGCGCCGCGCTGAACGGTGACATGAACCAGGCGCTGCGTGAGCAGACACTGGAACGACTGAAAGATGGTCGTCTGGACATCCTGATTGCGACCGACGTTGCGGCCCGTGGCCTGGACGTTGAGCGTATCAGCCTGGTAGTTAACTACGATATCCCGATGGATTCTGAGTCTTACGTTCACCGTATCGGTCGTACTGGTCGTGCGGGCCGTGCTGGCCGTGCGCTGCTGTTCGTTGAGAACCGTGAGCGTCGTCTGCTGCGTAACATTGAACGCACCATGAAGCTGACCATTCCGGAAGTTGAACTGCCGAACGCAGAACTGCTGGGCAAACGTCGTCTGGAAAAATTCGCCGCTAAAGTACAGCAGCAGCTGGAAAGCAGCGATCTGGATCAATACCGTGCACTGCTGAGCAAAATTCAGCCGACGGCAGAAGGTGAAGAGCTGGATCTCGAAACTCTGGCCGCCGCACTGCTGAAAATGGCACAGGGTGAACGTACTCTGATTGTTCCGCCAGATGCGCCGATGCGTCCGAAACGTGAATTCCGTGACCGTGATGACCGTGGTCCGCGCGATCGTAACGACCGTGGCCCGCGTGGTGACCGTGAAGATCGTCCGCGTCGTGAACGTCGTGATGTTGGCGATATGCAGCTGTACCGCATTGAAGTGGGCCGCGATGATGGTGTTGAAGTTCGTCATATCGTTGGCGCGATTGCTAACGAAGGCGACATCAGCAGCCGTTACATTGGTAACATCAAGCTGTTTGCTTCTCACTCCACCATCGAACTGCCGAAAGGTATGCCGGGTGAAGTGCTGCAACACTTTACGCGCACTCGCATTCTCAACAAGCCGATGAACATGCAGTTACTGGGCGATGCACAGCCGCATACTGGCGGTGAGCGTCGTGGCGGTGGTCGTGGTTTCGGTGGCGAACGTCGTGAAGGCGGTCGTAACTTCAGCGGTGAACGCCGTGAAGGTGGTCGTGGTGATGGTCGTCGTTTTAGCGGCGAACGTCGTGAAGGCCGCGCTCCGCGTCGTGATGACTCTACCGGTCGTCGTCGTTTCGGTGGTGATGCGTAATCATCGCTAAACAGCGAACACAATCTGTAAAATAATATATACAGCCCCGATTTTTACCATCGGGGCTTTTTTTCTGTCTTTTGTACTCGTGTACTGGTACAGTGCAATGCATAACAACGCAGTCGCACTATTTTTCACTGGAGAGAAGCCCTCATGGCAACACTAACCACCACCCAAACGTCACCGTCGCTGCTTGGCGGCGTGGTGATCATCGGCGGCACCATTATTGGCGCAGGGATGTTTTCTCTGCCTGTGGTCATGTCCGGGGCGTGGTTCTTCTGGTCAATGGCGGCGCTGATCTTTACCTGGTTCTGTATGCTGCATTCCGGCTTGATGATTCTGGAAGCTAACCTGAATTATCGAATCGGTTCTAGCTTTGACACCATCACCAAAGATTTGCTGGGCAAAGGCTGGAACGTAGTCAACGGCATTTCCATTGCCTTTGTGCTCTATATCCTGACTTACGCCTATATTTCTGCCAGCGGTTCGATTCTGCATCACACCTTCGCGGAGATGTCGCTGAACGTCCCTGCACGGGCAGCTGGATTTGGTTTTGCACTGCTGGTAGCGTTCGTGGTGTGGTTGAGTACGAAAGCTGTCAGCCGGATGACAGCAATTGTGCTGGGGGCGAAAGTCATTACTTTCTTCCTCACCTTCGGCAGCCTGCTGGGGCATGTACAGCCTGCGACATTGTTCAACGTCGCCGAAAGCAATGCGTCTTATGCGCCGTATCTGCTGATGACACTGCCATTCTGTCTGGCATCGTTTGGTTATCACGGTAACGTGCCGAGCCTGATGAAGTATTACGGCAAAGATCCGAAAACCATCGTGAAATGCCTGGTGTACGGTACGCTGATGGCGCTGGCGCTGTATACCATCTGGTTGCTGGCGACGATGGGCAACATCCCTCGTCCGGAGTTTATCGGCATCGCCGAGAAGGGCGGTAACATTGATGTGCTGGTACAGGCATTAAGCGGCGTGCTGAACAGCCGTAGCCTGGACCTTCTGCTGGTCGTGTTCTCAAACTTTGCGGTAGCAAGTTCGTTCCTTGGCGTAACGCTGGGTTTGTTTGACTATCTGGCAGATCTGTTTGGTTTCGATGACTCGGCTATGGGCCGCTTGAAAACAGCATTGTTGACCTTTGCACCGCCTGTTGTGGGTGGTTTACTGTTCCCGAACGGATTCCTGTACGCCATTGGTTATGCTGGCTTAGCGGCTACCATCTGGGCGGCAATCGTTCCGGCGCTGCTGGCCCGCGCATCGCGTAAACGCTTTGGCAGCCCGAAATTCCGCGTCTGGGGCGGCAAGCCGATGATTGCGCTGATTCTGGTGTTTGGCGTTGGCAACGCACTGGTGCATATTTTATCGAGCTTTAATTTGCTGCCGGTGTATCAGTAATTGAACGAGCCGGATGAGCAGTTTTCATCCGGCAATAATTCACAAGTACACGAGATGGTATCAAATAAACCCCTGTTTATTATAAAGTTCTTCAGCGAGAGCTTCCCCGTGCTCATCGAAAAAAGCATCGGCGATAGTTAAATTTTCTGCCTTAGGATTTGCCGTTATTTTGCTACCATTGGCATCAAATTCGAGCGCGATAGCGGTCTCCGAACCCCACCAGTAATAATAAATTAGCGCAAAATTATTTTCCCCTGGCGTAATAAACTTCTCGATTCCCCGCACACAGGCCATGAGTGGCATGAAGATTTCATAGCTCTCTGAGAGAAATATGTGATCCATCGTGACTATCTGTGTTTCTTTATTAAAGTTGATATGTTCGGCATAAATATTCTTTTCACTTTCACCAGAATTACAAGCTGCAAGATTGTTAAGCATTTTTGCAGGATCGCCGTACAACCGCTGCTTCTCGATAAACCATGGCAACCAGTCGTCATGGTCTTTGATATTTGTTGCTGGTGAATGGAAAAACTTCTCGAGGTTACTCTCGGTAATATGTGCATGAAGAAAAAAGGAAGCCGGTTCACTCATAATGATTTTCTCTGGTAATAAGTCGATTTGTTCATTTCTCTGTTTGGCGATGATAAAACGATGACTATTTTATAAAAGTACAGAACTGGACCTTTTATCTATTTCATATCATAAGAAAATATATACAAGAACTGGCTCAGAATAAGCGGAATACGAAATGGGGCGTAAAGGACTACTTGCTATTGTATTGTTGAGCCTGTTTATCGCCATGATTTTTCAATTTTTCTGGCCTGCCCCACACGATGAACACGTTTTCCTGCCAGTTGAAAAACCTGTCGCACCGTCTTTAAAAATCATTCATCCTGGTGACCAGTTATTTATCCGCATTCTGAAAGCGGAAGATAAGCTGGAACTGTGGGCAAGCACCAACAACAAGCCTTACGAACTCTATAAAACCTGGACTATATGCGCGTGGTCTGGTGGCTTAGGGCCAAAACACAAACAGGGGGATGGTAAAAGCCCGGAAGGTTTTTATGCCACCAACAAAGGGTTGCTTAACCCAAACAGCCGCTATCATCTGGCATTTAATATTGGTTACCCGAATGCTTACGATCGGGCAAACGGCTACACCGGTGATTTCATTATGGTTCACGGGAACTGCGTTTCAGCGGGCTGCTATGCCATGACCGATGCTGGTATTGAAGAGATTTATCAACTGGTGGCGCAGGCGCTGAATAGCGGGCAGAAGAGCGTGCCGGTGCATATCTTCCCGTTTGCGATGAACGAAGAAAATATGCGCCAGGCGCAGGTATGGCCGGAATATAATTTCTGGCGTATGTTGAAGCCCGGCTATGATTACTTTGAAAAAAATCGCCGATTGCCAACCATCACCGTTGAAAACCGGCGTTATAAAATCAGCCCAACAATTCTTCCTTAACATCCATCGCCAGTTCAAACGAATGCAGGCGCGCCTGGTGATCGAAAATCTGCCCGTTAACCATAATCTCATCGGCGTCGGTTTCGCGCAGGATCGACTGCAAGCCGTGACGCACTTTCGCTTTATCACCCACCAGCGACATACTCAGCGCCTGCTGCACGCCATACTGCTCGGACGGTGACCAGAACTGATCCATATTTTGAATCGGCGGCGGCAGTTGCCCGGTTTCGCCACGGCGCAGCTTCACAAAGGCTTGCTGCATTGAGGTAAACAGAAATTCAGCGTCGCGGTTGCTGTCGGCGGCGATAATATTGATGCACACCATCGCATACGGTTTTTCCAGCCGTGCCGACGGTTTGAAGTTACTGCGATAAAGATGCAGCGCCTGGAACAACATATCCGGCGCGAAGTGTGAGGCAAACGCAAACGGCAGACCAAGCTGCGCCGCCAGTTGCGCGCTGTAAAGGCTGGAGCCTAACAACCACACGGGGATTTTCTCGCCATAGCCCGGTACCGGGCGCACATGCGGATTGGGATCGCGGGCGTCAAACCAGTCCACCAGCTCCGCGACATCGCGGGGGAAATTATCAATATCGCCGCTCATATGACGACGTAGAGCCATCATGGTTCGCTGGTCACTACCCGGAGCACGGCCCAGCCCCAAATCGATTCGCCCCGGATAGAGCGTATTAAGCGTGCCGAACTGTTCGGCGATCACCAATGGTGAGTGATTAGGCAACATCACGCCGCCAGACCCCAGATGCAGCGTAGTGGTATTCGCCGCCAGATAGCCAATCAAAACTGATGTTGCAGCACTGGCAATGCCGGTCATATTGTGGTGTTCTGCCAGCCAGTAGCGATGATAGCCGCGCTTTTCAGCCAGACGGGCGAGCTCGAGAGAGTGGGAGAACGCTTCCCGCGCTGAAGAGCCTTCGGGAATGGGGGCCAGATCGAGTAGCGAAAACGCAATGGTTTTATCAGTCATAACAGCTCACTTTGTTACCGATTAATCTTTAATACTGCATTAAAGAGTAGTTAAAGTTGTTAACAAAGTGAGCTATTTACTTAGGCTTGCAGCTCCAGCCCAGCCAGCCGCCGCCAGTAGCCGTTACAGTCGCTGTTTGCCGTCAACGGCAGTGGCGCAGCGCCATTTTCATTGGCGCGGAAGGCGTCGAGCATAGCGAAAGTGTCAGTCCCCTGCGGTGACAGACGAACCACATCAACCAGTCCCTGCATGGATGCCAGCTCGTTACCGAGGTTGTAAACGTAGCCGCTCATGGTCTGAATGCCGTTGAGTACAAACACTTGTTGGTTTTCCTGCGACAGAACGTTGCGCCCGTTCGGATACTTAATGCAGCAGGTTTCGCACTCATCTTTCGGGCGGTCTTCCGAACGCGCGGTAAAGCAGCGGGCGGAGTAGGCCAGCGGCAGATGACCGTAGCTCAAGACTTCCACTTCAAACTGGTTGCGAATGCCCAGCTCATCGCACTGATTAAGCAGATTCACCAGCCAGTCGCGGGATAGCTCCACCGGCATACACCAGCGCATCATGCCCTGTTTGAGCAATATTTTCAGTGTCACCGCGTTGTAGCAGTTCAGCGCGTGCCCGGCGACGAACGGCAGTTTGCGTTCAGCGCACATATTCACCACGCCGAGATCGCTGGCTTCAATCAGAAACTCACCGTTCTCAACATAGCGTTTCAGTTCGCCCAGTTCGGAGGACGCCTGCACCAGTGCCAGCGTGGAGAGCACAATCTGCTTACCACTTCCGGCGAGCGATTTCGCCATCTCCAGCCAGTCGCCAACTTTGGTTGCCCGACGCTTGCTGCATACCGCTTCACCAAGATAAATCACGTCGGCGCTGCTGGCGGCGGCCTGCTGATAAAATTCTTCCAGCGTCTCTTTTGGCCAGTACCACAGCACTGGCCCTAAGGAATATTTCATTGCTTTTCTCACTGCCATTTACGGTGATACGCGCCAAGGGTGGTCTGCGTGCCTTCGGACATCGACCCGAGCGTCTCCATCCACGCGCTTTGCGGTACGAAGTTTTGCGGATCGGCCTTACAACGGTCGATAGCCTGACGCCAGACTTTCGCCACCTGGCTGACATACGCCGGGCTACGCTGGCGGCCTTCAATTTTCACCGAAGCAATATTCGCTGCCATTAACTCCGGCAGCAGTTCCAGGGTATTGAGACTGGTGGGTTCTTCCAGCGCGTGATAGCGCTCGCCGTCCACCAGATAACGCCCTTTACACAGCGTCGGATAACCTGCGTTTTCGCCGTCCTGATAACGGTCGATCAGCACTTCGTTCAGGCGGGATTCCAGCCCCTGCGGCGTTTGCTGCCAGCGCACGAAGCGAGCCGGAGAACATGCACCGACGGTGTTGGGCGATTCACCCGTCAGATATGACGACAGATAGCAACGGCCTTCCGACATAATGCACAGGCTGCCGAAAGCAAAGACTTCCAGTGGTACAGGCGTGACCCGCGCCAGTTGTTTCACCTGATGAATCGACAACACGCGCGGCAGCACCACGCGTGCAACGTCAAAATGGCGATGATAAAAGTTAATCGCCTCTTCATTGGTCGCCGAAGCCTGCACTGACACATGACGCTCAATATGCGGGTAACGCTCGGCGGCGTACTCCAGCATGGCGAGGTCGGCGAGGATAAGCGCGTCGGCACCCAGCTGCGCCGCCATATCCACGGCGCGCTGCCAACGGGCGTAACCGTCCGGATGCGCAAAAGTGTTAATCGCGATGTGAAGTTTGCGGCGATGTTGATGGACAAAACTCACCGCTTCCTGCAATTTTTTCTCGGTAAAGTTAAGGCCGGCGAAGTGACGGGCATTGGTATCATCTTTTAGCCCGATATAAACAGCATCTGCGCCGTTTTCGATGGCCGCCTTAAGCGCCGGGAGATTTCCGGCAGGGCAGAGCAGCTCCATAATTTTTCCTGAAGGTTGCGCTATCAAAACGCAAAAATGTTAACGAACTGGGATTTTAGTTAACCTTGCTGCGACAATTTTTGATTTAAGGCAGTTAAAGTTGTATTGGTGGTAGCAGCAATTTCATATGGAATTGTTGATTTATACCGCTATGTTATTTTTCTGATATGGCAAAATAGGATGATTGTTGAAACAGGGAGTAAAACTCGTGTTGGATAAACTGCGTTCCCGTATTGTGCATTTGGGGCCATCTCTGTTGAGTGTACCGGTAAAACTGACGCCATTTGCGCTAAAACGCCAGGTTCTTGAGCAGGTCCTAAGCTGGCAATTCCGTCAGGCGCTGGATGATGGCGAGCTGGAGTTTCTTGAAGGCCGCTGGTTAAGTATTCATGTGCGTGATATTGACCTGCAATGGTTTACCTCGGTGGTGAATGGCAAACTGGTCGTTAGCCAGAACGCGCAAGCTGATGTGAGTTTTAGTGCCGACGCCAGCGATCTGCTGATGATTGCGGCGCGTAAACAAGATCCGGATACGCTCTTCTTCCAGCGTCGGCTGGCGATTGAAGGCGATACGGAGCTGGGGCTGTATGTGAAAAACCTGATGGACGCCATTGAACTGGAGCAAATGCCGAAAGCCTTACGCATGATGCTGCTGCAACTGGCGGATTTTGTTGAGGCGGGAATTAAAACCGCGCCTGAAACCAAACAGACATCGGTAGGTGAACCATGCTAATTCGAGTAGAAATTCCCATTGATGCGCCGGGTATTGATGCCCTGCTGCGTCGTTCATTCGAAAGTGATGCGGAAGCGAAGCTGGTTCACGATCTGCGTGAAGATGGCTTTCTGACGTTGGGGCTGGTGGCGACAGATGACGAAGGTCAGGTCATTGGCTATGTGGCATTTAGTCCGGTTGATGTGCAGGGCGAAGACCTGCAATGGGTCGGCATGGCACCGTTGGCGGTTGATGAAAAATACCGTGGACAGGGGCTGGCACGCCAACTGGTCTATGAAGGACTCGATTCGCTTAATGAGTTCGGCTATGCCGCAGTGGTGACGCTGGGCGATCCGGCGCTGTACAGTCGTTTCGGCTTTGAGCTGGCGGCGCATCACGATCTGCGTTGCCGCTGGCCGGGCACTGAAAGCGCCTTCCAGGTACATCGTTTAGCGGATGACGCGCTGAAAGGCGTAACCGGTCTGGTTGAGTATCACGAGCACTTCAATCGCTTTTAATCTTTGGGGGTTGCAGGCTGCTCAACAGTTCTGCAAACCCTGTGCCTTCCGCTACCAGACGCTCTTTTTGCCGTTTGGTCAGTTGCTTAACGCGATATTCCGCCCGTAGTGCCAGTGAACGGTCGCCCACTGGCGCGGAAAATGCCAGCGTCAGTTCACCTTTCCCACGCAGTGCTTTTGCGCCTTTGCCGCTTTGATGTTGCTGATAGCGGCGTTCGACATCCGTGGTGATCCCGGTATAAAGCTTATTGTCGGCGGTACGGATCAAGTAAAGAAACCAGGGTGTCATCGTCTGCGTCGCATGTTAAGGTCAGGCCCACAGAATAAAAGAGAACAGCAATGGAAACACTCACCGCCATCAGCCGTTGGCTGGCAAAACAACATGTTGTCACCTGGTGTGTGCAGCAGGAAGGGGAACTCTGGTGCGCTAATGCCTTTTATCTTTTTGATGCGCAGAAAGTCGCCTTCTACATTTTGACGGAAGAAAAAACGCGCCACGCGCAGATGAGTGGGCCGCAGGCGGCAGTTGCCGGAACTGTAAACGGTCAGCCGAAAACGGTAGCGTTAATTCGCGGCGTGCAATTTAAAGGCGAGATCCGCAGGCTTGAAGGTGAGGAAAGCGACCTCGCACGCAAGGCGTACAACCGTCGCTTTCCGGTTGCCAGAATGCTGTCGGCCCCGGTATGGGAAATCCGGCTCGATGAAATCAAATTCACCGACAACACGCTGGGCTTTGGTAAAAAAATGATTTGGCTACGTAACTCAGGCACCGAGCAGGCGTAACGCCTCACGGTTAAACGCTGGCAGATCGTCCGGCGTTCGGCTGGTAACCAGCTGATCTTTATCGACCACCACTTCCTGATCGTAAAATTCCGCGCCCGCGTTTTTAACATCAATAATGATCGGTTTAACTGCGGTCAGTTTGCGCCCCCGAATCACATCGGCGCTGATCAGCAGCTGCGGACCGTGACAGATGGCGAAAACAGGTTTGCCGCTATTCACAAAATCACGGGTGAAAGTGACAAAACGATTGTCGCCACGCAGATAATCCGGTGAATGACCGCCCGGTAGCAACAGGGCATCAAACTCCGCTGGCGTCACTTCATCGATGGATTTATCGATGGTCACGCTGGCTTCTCCTTTTTTGCCTTTCACCGTTTTACCCGCTTGCTTTTCAATGGTAATCACTTCGTGTCCGGCTTTACGGAACTCGTCTGCGGGTGAAGTAAATTCTGAATCCTCAAATTCATCAGTGATTAAAACGGCAATTTTCTTACTCATGCTTCCTCCGCGTTGTTGCATTGGATGAGGCGAATTTCCCACAATCGGGGATAATTACCTCATGGTCTATTAAGCCTGGTGCATGAGCCGGGGAGCGCAAGGCAGACAATTCTGTAAAGGAGCGAAGATGAGTCAGGTACTGATTACAGGCGCAACGGGGCTGGTGGGCGGTCACCTGCTGCGGATGTTGATTAACGAACCGAAAGTTAACGCCATAGCCGCGCCGACGCGACGTCCGTTGGGCGATATGCCCGGGGTGTTTAATCCCCATGATCCGCAACTGACCGACGCGCTGGCGCAGGTCACCGATCCCATCGACATTGTGTTTTGTTGTCTCGGCACCACGCGGCGAGAAGCGGGGAGTAAAGAGGCGTTTATTCATGCCGATTACACGCTGGTAGTGGATACCGCATTAACCGGGCGGCGGTTGGGCGCACAGCATATGCTGGTAGTCAGTGCTATGGGTGCCAAGGCCCACTCGCCGTTTTTCTATAACCGCGTCAAAGGGGAGATGGAAGAAGCATTAATTGCCCAGAACTGGCCGAAATTGACCATTGCTCGCCCGTCGATGTTACTGGGCGATCGTAGCAAACAGCGGATGAACGAAACGCTTTTTGCGCCGCTGTTCCGTTTGTTACCTGGTAACTGGAAATCCATTGATGCGAGAGACGTGGCGCGGGTCATGCTGGCAGAGGCGATGCGGCCTGAGCATGAAGGTGTGACGATTTTAAGCTCTTCAGAATTACGCAAAAGAGCTGAATAATTATTCCCAAGAATTGATAGTGAGCGTAATATTCACGCGCTCAATTATCATAACTTATTCCTGGGGAATGCTATGACTGGTCAGTCTTCATCTCAGGCGGCAACGCCCATTCAGTGGTGGAAACCCGCGCTTTTCTTTCTGGTTGTCATTGCCGGTCTCTGGTATGTGAAATGGCAACCTTACTACGGCAAAGCGTTTACTGCTGCCGAAACCCACAGTATCGGTAAATCTATCCTTGCGCAGGCGGATGCTAATCCGTGGCAGGCGGCGTTGGATTACGCGATGATCTATTTCCTCGCGGTATGGAAAGCGGCGGTGCTGGGGGTGATCCTCGGTTCGTTGATACAGGTGCTGATCCCGCGTGACTGGTTGCTGCGTACGCTTGGGCAATCGCGCTTTCGCGGCACGCTGCTGGGAACGCTGTTTTCGCTGCCGGGCATGATGTGTACCTGCTGTGCGGCTCCGGTCGCGGCGGGAATGCGTCGCCAACAGGTATCGATGGGCGGGGCGCTGGCATTCTGGATGGGCAATCCGTTGTTAAACCCGGCGACGCTGGTGTTTATGGGGTTTGTCCTCGGTTGGCAATTTGCCGCGATTCGTCTGGTTGCAGGCCTTGCGATGGTGTTGCTGATTGCGACGCTGGTACAAAAATGGGTACGTGAAATACCGCTAACGCAGGCACCGGTCGAAATTGACATACCGGAAGCGCAGGGCGGATTTTTTAGCCGCTGGGGCAGGGCGCTATGGACGCTTTTCTGGAGTACGATCCCGGTTTACATCCTTGCAGTACTGGTGTTGGGTGCCGCTCGCGTCTGGTTATTCCCCCATGCCGATGGTGCTGTCGATAACAGCCTTATGTGGGTGGTGGCGATGGCGGTAGCAGGATGCTTGTTTGTCATTCCCACGGCAGCAGAAATTCCAATTGTGCAAACGATGATGCTGGCAGGTATGGGAACCGCTCCGGCGCTGGCATTGTTGATGACGCTCCCGGCGGTGAGTTTGCCGTCACTGATTATGCTGCGTAAAGCGTTCCCGGCGAAAGCCTTATGGCTGACGGGGGCGATGGTGGCAGTGTCTGGTGTGATTGTCGGCGGGCTGGCGCTGTTGGTTTGATTTGAGGGAAAACATGTCGGATGCGGCGTAAACGCGTTATTCGACCTACGGTTTGCATCGTTGTAGGCCTGATAAGACGCGGCAAGCGTCGCATCAGGCATTACAAGGGCTGCTATTTAATAAACGTAAACGCCGTGGTTACCCGCTTCACGCCGCTTACCCGGCTGGCAATATCTGCCGCCGCTTTCGCTTCACGTTCAGTCACTAGCCCCATCAGGAACACTTCACCGTTTTCGGTGGTCACTTTCACGTTGGACGATTTCACCAGGTCGCTGGTTAACAGCTGCGAACGCACTTTGGTGGTGATCCACGTATCGTTAGACGCTTCGCCCAGACCAATCGGCTGGCCCTGACGAATCTCGTTATACACTTCGTTGGCACCGTCGACGCCCATCGCAATTTGTTTAGCGCGAGCCGAAAGTTCAGCGTTTGGTGACTGCCCAACCAGCAGCACTTTGCCCTGATAAGCCGTGACATTAATACGGGTTTCTTTCTTAATCTGTTCGTCTTTCGACAATGCGCTGTTTACGCGCACTTCCAGGGTACCATCGTCCACCTGGGTGCCGACACTGCGTGGATCAGTTGCGGCTTTGGTACCCACAGCAGCGGTACCCACTACGGCAGCGGCAACACAACCTTGCAACAGCAGCGCGGAAAGAAGGACTGCGATTGGCGATAATGCCTTCATGTATTCTCCTTAAACATCCTGGTGAGGGAAAAGCGTGTTATCGATCAGATCGCACAGGCAATTTACCGTCAGCATATGCATCTCCTGAATGCGAGCACTACGATGCGAAGGAATGCGGATCTCCACATCCTGTGGCCCTAACAAACCTGCAAGTTCACCGCCGTCATAGCCGGTTAATGCCACAATGGTCATATCACGCGTAACGGCAGCTTCTACCGCTTTTACAATATCGCGGCTGTTGCCACGGGTGGAAATGGCTAACAATACATCTCCCGCATGACCCAGCGCCCGCACCTGTTTTGCATACACTTCATCATGTAAGCGATCGTTGGCAATCGCCGTTAAGACAACATTATCAGTATTTAGTGCAATGGCAGGTAAGCTGGGCCGCTCCGTTTCGAAACGGTTGATCATGCTGGCAGCAAAATGCTGTGCATTGGCAGCGGAAGTTCCATTACCACAACAGAGGATTTTGTTGCCATTGAGCAGAGACTGAACCAGCGTCATGGCTGCACGGGAGATGGCATCCGGAAGCGCCTCTGCCGCCGCAATTTGAGTTTGAATGCTTTCAGTGAAGCAAGCTTTAATTCTTTCTTGCACGCTAATCCTTAAACCTTAATTATGAGTGGTCATTAAAGGCATCCTTAATCCACTCAACCTCATTCCCGGTGAAGGCTACCACATCGAACCGGCAATCCACAGTATCAAAACTCCCATTATGACGCGCGAGCCACAAGCGGGCAGTCTGTAATAATTTGTGTTGTTTGCTGCGGGTCACACTGGCTGCCGCGCCGCCATAAAGCGCAGAGCGGCGGTAACGCACCTCGACAAAAACGGTGGTCCGGCCTTCACGCATTATCAGATCGATCTCGCCGCCACGCTCGTTCACGTTAGCGGCGATAAACCGCAGTCCTTTGCCTTCCAGCCAGCGACGCGCTTGTACTTCCCACGCATCGCCGGTCTGTTTGGTGGTTAACTGGCGGGGACTACCTGACCTTGTTGGTACTGTAGCCATGATAACTTCCTGTTAATCACGCAATCCGGGTTAGCCGTCAGACTTCCGGTATTACCGTTGATTTCAAAACCCTGAACCTGGCGCATTTGTGAGAAATGATTTGCCAACGACCAGGCATCAACGCCCATCGCATACATGCGAGCCAGCGAATAATCGTTGTTCACCGCGCTGAGCGCCTGCTGCATTAACGGCAGATTACCGCCTGCCAGCATCGGGATTTCGCTGTACTGCAAGCCTTCCATCTCCAGGCGGAAATCCGGGCCAGCGGTCCCTTGCGCACTGCGGGAGCTGGCGTACAGCGTCGCACCGCTGTGACTGCCGTTACGCATGGCGATCATCGGTTTGATAAAGGCGATTTCGCCCGGCGTTGCCACAATGTACACCGCATCGACACGACCGCCATTATTGGTGAACTGGTCATCGGTTGGCGTGGTTTGCAGCGTTGGATTGTTGGTCGTCATGCCGGAGTCGGTTGTCGCTCTGGGAGTAATCGGGCTACCCGTTAAAGCAATACCAGAACCGCCGTTAACACCCGCGCGTAATTCGCTGGTGGAACCAAATTTTTGTTGCAGAACGGTGCCGCCACCCAGTTTCTGCCACTCTTGCGCAAACGCATTGGCTACGCGATCGCCCAATGAACTGCGCGGGATCAGCACCAGCGGCGCTTGTTTACCCTGGTCACGAATATGACGCGCTGCATCGCGCGCTTCGTCTTCCGGCGAAAGCGCGAAGTAACAAATATTGACGCGGTTTTCGATATTTTCCGGCTGGTTCAGTGCCAGCACGTTCAGCGGAGTGTTGCTCTTCAGCAACTCTTCAACGTTATTTTTCAGTAGCGGGCCGACCACAATACTCGCGCCATCCTGCTGGACCTGGCTTAAGATCTGGCTAAGTGGTTGTGATGATGTATCGTAGATTTTCAGCTCTGCGGATGGATTTGCTGGTGCGCTTACCGCTGCGGTGGTTGCCGCCGGGGCGCTTACAGGCACCGGCTGGGCCGCAGGTTGTTCACCGGTCAGATCGCTAACCGAGGCTTGTGCCGGGCTGGCAACGCCATCCACGGTTTGCGGCTGAGGTTGTTCTGCTACGTCTGCGGCAGGTGCGGCAGCTACCTGAGCCGCCACTGGCTGAGTGCCGATATTTTTCGCCGCTTCAAAGCCTTGCTGAATAGTGCGACCAAATACCGCTGCCTGGCCATTCAGTGGCAACAGCAGGGCGATTTTGTTGGTCGATGCGGGTTTAAACGCTTTTACGTTAACCAACTGCGTTGGCAGCATTTTCGCGCCCGGGTTGTTCGGATAACGTTTCTGCCAGTCGGCGATCCCAGCTTTCATCATGTCGGGATCGTTACGGTTATCAAACCAGATGCGCTGCAGATCCAGCCAGCCTTGCAGAATATTTTCGTCGGCATTGATCACCAGCGTATTCGCCTGTTCCTGAGTCATGGAGGAGAGCGCCTGCCAGGTGGCATCAATATTCTGCTGTTTTTCTTTCGCGCCAAGCAGCGGTTCCTGAGCAATTAACGCGCGCAGTAAATCAATGGAAGGACGCCCCTGGCTGGCATCGATTTTTGCCTGCCAGTAACGGGCTTGCTGGTTTTGTTCTAAATCGGCAGGTGTGATTTTCGCCAGCAAGTTTTGCGCGCCAGCAAAATCTTTCTGCGCCAGTTTAATCTCTGCCGCCAGCAGTGTTTTCTCGCGACGCTGAGAATCGTTCAGTTCTTGCGGTAGTTGGTTAAACAACTCCACCGCCTGTCCGGTTTTACCTTCTTTCACCAGTGCACGAATGGCGAGTAATTGCCAGTTGATCCTGGTATCATCAGAACTTTGCTGCATCTGTTGCAGGTAAAAGGCAGAATCAGCCTGCGCCGTGCCCTGCATATAAGCAGTGGACTGATCGGGAGTATGGGTGCCACAACCGGCGAAAATCAGGGCTGCCAGAACAACAGGCAGACAACGCGCGGCTTTCAAACGAGAAAATGTTGAGGGTACCATAATGTATCCAGTGATATTTTTTTTACGCAATGCTCAATATTAAATCGGCAATACGGACGACACAATGAAACAACACCAATCGGCGGATAATTCTCAGGGCCAGCTTTACATTGTACCGACGCCAATCGGCAATCTGGCGGATATCACCCAGCGTGCGTTGGAGGTATTACAGGCCGTTGATCTGATTGCCGCCGAGGATACGCGTCACACCGGTTTATTGCTGCAACATTTTGGGATTAATGCTCGGTTGTTTGCGCTGCACGACCATAACGAACAACAAAAAGCCGAAACGCTGCTGGCGAAGCTGCAAGAGGGGCAAAACATTGCGCTGGTTTCCGATGCCGGAACGCCGCTAATTAACGATCCTGGCTACCATCTGGTGCGTACCTGCCGTGAAGCGGGGATTCGCGTGGTGCCGCTACCCGGGCCGTGTGCTGCTATCACTGCGTTAAGCGCCGCGGGTTTACCATCCGATCGTTTTTGTTATGAAGGATTTTTACCTGCCAAATCAAAAGGCCGCCGTGATGCGCTAAAAGCCATTGAAGCGGAGCCGCGTACGCTGATTTTTTATGAATCTACCCACCGTCTGTTAGATAGCCTGGAAGATATCGTTGCGGTATTAGGCGAATCCCGCTACGTGGTTCTGGCGCGTGAGCTGACCAAAACCTGGGAAACCATTCACGGCGCGCCCGTTGGCGAGCTGCTGGCGTGGGTCAAAGAAGATGAAAACCGTCGTAAAGGCGAAATGGTGCTGATTGTTGAAGGCCATAAAGCACAGGAAGAAGACTTACCCGCCGATGCACTGCGCACACTGGCGCTGTTGCAGGCAGAACTGCCGCTGAAAAAAGCGGCGGCGCTGGCAGCAGAAATTCACGGCGTGAAGAAAAATGCGCTGTATAAGTATGCGCTGGAGCAGCAGGGAGAGTGATTACAGGCGTTGCAGCAGGAATAGCGTTGCAACGCCTGTACCAGGCGAGTTAACGACGACACATCTCATCAATCATGCATGTGAAATAGTTATGCAGCCATAAAAATGAAGCCGGGGTAGCGGTAGAGACTTTAGCCGTGAGAAAACGTTCTGTCGCATCCTGCTTTCCTTCGCCAGTCACCAGTAACAAAACTTCGCGGGCATTGAGAATATCCTTCAGGCCTAAGGTGATCCCACGAGTCACGGGACGGCCCGCGGCTTTTAACATCTCATGTTGCTGTGTTCTGGCATCAAGTTGACTGATATGGCAGGCCGGTTGCAGGCTTTCTCCCGGTTCGTTCAGCCCAAGATGACCGTTTTTCCCCAATCCGAGAACGCATAAATCCAGACCGCCTTTGCGCGCAATCAGGTTCGTTACCCGTTCGCACTCTGTCTCATTTATCTCTTCGGAGCGAAAGCTGATGAGCTGGTCTTCACGCAGCCCCAGCGGCTGCACGATATGCTGTTGTAGGAAAGTTTCGCAGGTGCCAGGCATCGTTAATGGCAGATCCACCCATTCGTCGAGCTTCAGGAAGGTGAGCTGGCTGACATCAACCTGCTGCTGGTGGATTTTTTCTACCAGATAATGATACGTCAGTAATGGCGTGGCTCCGGTCGCCAGGCAAATCACGGCATCCGGTTTGCTACGGATCACGGCCAATAAATATTCGCTGGCACGTTCACTTAACGCCGTATAGTTTTCAACTTGTTGAAGGGTTTGCACAGGATGAAATTCCTTAAGTAAAGAGGCACCGCCAGACGCGGTGCCTCGTTCCATTTACAAAATGCCGAATGCAGAACAAACAATAGAAAGAACAAACGTCACGCCGATTAACAGCACCGGATGCGCTTTTTTCACCCGCAGGAAGTAATACATCAGCAGGGTGTAGGCCATCGGTAAAATATTCGGGAAGACTTTATCGAAGAAATCCTGCTGCAGCGCGACGCTGTGGGTACTGTCGATGGCAAACGATGTCACCACGTTAATATGCACATACGAAGCGATCAGCCCGCCGATTACCGTGATCCCGAGGATGGTTGCCGAACGAGCAATCATCTGCGAGTTCTCTCGCACTTTATCGATCGCCTTCACGCCGACTGAATAACCGACGTGGGTCCAGCCGACGCGCAGGAAGAAGATAAGCAGGTAAACGGCGAAAAATAGAATCGGCCCCAGCAAGTTTCCCTGGCTGGCAAATGATGAGCAAATTCCCGCCATAATCGGCAATAAGGTAAACCAGAAAATCGCATCGCCAATCCCGGCGATTGGGCCAAACAGTGCCACTTTGAGGCCTTTAATGGTGTCGCGGTTTTCTCCTTTTTCTTCCATCGAAATTAATAACCCCATCAGGAATCCGACCAGATTCGGGTGGGTATTAATAAATTCGAGGTTATCTTTCATCGCCGCGCTTAGGCCCGGTTTGTCGTCCTTATAAATCTTTTTCAGGATCGGCAACATCGCCCAGGTAAAACCGCCCGCCTGCATCCTTTCGTAGTTAAAGCTTGCTTGTAGCAGTGACGAACGAAAGCCCAGACGGGTGATATCTTTTTTACTGATTTCAGATCCCATTGCTGTAGTCCTCTTCTTCATTTTTACTGGCAACGGGCTGCGGTTGCGCTTGCTGCCGGGATTTCGCATTGAAAAACTCATACACCGCAAAGCCTGCGCCCAGTACGGCAACCGGCAACAGGTTGCTGACCTGGATGTAGCAAACAAACAGGAAGCCGGCGATCAGGTAAGGGATATATTGAGCTTTGAACATCACGCGCAGCAGCAAGCCAAAACCAACGGCAGGCAGAATACCGCCAGCCACTTCAAAGCCGTGGGTCAGCCAGGCGGGCATCGCTTTCACCAGCGCCTGCATCGCCCCTTGTGCCAGGTAAGTACAGAGGAAAGCAATCACCGCATACGCTGAAGCAACGATGAGCATCGTTGTCCAGTTAAGTCGGGAAAACGCTGCCGTATCCGCTTCTTTCGCGCATTTATCGGCTTTGGTCATAAATAATGAGAAAGCAGAATAGAAGAACAGAATGACGTACTGCATTAACAAACTAAACGGCAGGCCAAGACCAATTGCCGTTTTGGCATCAACGCCCGTAGACCATGCAATGACGGTGGTCATCAGACCCGCCATAATCGGGTTGGGCGGCTGAACACCACCTGCAGGGGTTAATCCGGCGAAAGCCAACTCTGTCAGACCACCGGTAATTAAGCCAGTCTGAATATCACCGAGAATAGCGCCAGTTAGGGTACAAACGATTATCGGGCGGAATAAAAATAAGGCTTCCAGCCAAAAATCAATCCCCAGAAAGAAAACTAACGCCGCCAGGGATAATCCCTGAAGTAGGGTTATTTCATGCATTTTTATTACCTCAAACCAATATTAAGGCGATTTTAGATTTAGTCAGGGATTTGTTCTTTTTGATCGCCAGGGACGTCCTGAATGAAAACATTCACGCCACGTTGTTTAATAAAACGTAAGTCCGTGAGATCCTGGTCATCGACATAAACTTTACTGCTGATTTGCTTTTTCCCTTCCGAGAAATGCATATTGCCGACGTTGACATCTTTCAGGTCAATGCCACCTTCTACCAATTTACGTACCGTTTGTGGCGTGCGGCAAATCAGGAAGATCTTCTGATGCGGTGCAGCTTTGCCGATGACGTTAATGGTTTTTTCGATAGTAAAGAAACGAATGCCAAAGCCGTAGGTTTCTGCGGTAATACCCATTAATTTCTGTTGAATATCATCGTTAGCGACAACATCATCCACGACTACCAGCAGATTCGCACCGATGGTGGATGTCCAGGTCACGCCAACCTGACCGTGAACCAGACGGTTATCAATACGGGTTAAGAGAATATTTGGACTGCTCATTGTGTAATCCTCACCATAAAGTTGAATAATATAATCTTTTTAAATATATTATTGTTGCGGTATTGTACTGATGTATTTATTAAGGTTTAGTTATCTCCTTTACCATTAAGGCACTCCCCGATATTAATCGGGAAGTACATTGGGATAAATCATAAAAAACTAATGATTATGCTGAAATTCGATTCGCTGAACCACAGACATTAATTTTATTTCTGACAACTTCTTTCATCGCATCCATACCGACGCGCATATAATAACGAGGATCATTACCCTGCGGATTTTCCGCAAACCAGGCTTTAACCGCGCCAGCGAAGGCTATTTTTAATTCTGTGGCAACGTTCACTTTTGTGACGCCAAGTTCAATAGTGCGACGGACAAATTCATCCGGGACATCGCTGGCACCATGCAGCACCAGAGGAACATCCACCACTTCACGAATTTCCGCCAGCCGCTGGAAATCAATCTTCGGCGTTTTGCTGTATAAGCCGTGCGCCGTACCAATCGCTACCGCCAGGCTGTCGACGCCAGTCAGTTCGACAAAGCGTTTAGCTTCTTGTGGATCGGTCAGGAATGCACTTTCGGCGTCAACGCTCATGTCATCTTCAACACCGCCCAGGCGGCCCAGTTCTGCTTCCACGCTGCAATCCTGTGAGTGGCAGAAGTCGACAACCGATTTCACCAGCTTTACGTTCTCGGCAAACGGGAAGTGGCTGCCGTCGATCATCGCACTGCGCACGCCTGCGTGGACTTTACGGCGAATATCATCCAGCGATTCGTGGTGGTCGAGATGCAGCGCCAGTGGCATGTTGTAGGTTGTGGAATAGGCGCTACACAGGGCGTAGATCTCTTCCAGCGCGATATGTTTAAAGGTCCCCGGCGTTCCGGCGAGGATCACCGGCGATCGCATTTCACTGCACACTTCGAGGATCGCCTGGATCGTCTCGGCGTTATGAATGTTAAAGGCAGGCACCGCGTAGCCATTGGCCTGGGCGTCCTGTAACAGATATTTGGTGGAGATAATGCTCATAATGCGATCCTCTTATGCCTGCCACGGATGAATGATTACGCCTTGCACCACGCGGTTAACGGTGCCACTGGCTGATGGGGTATCCGGCGTATTGCCCATGTGCAGCGACTGCATCAGTGCAAACGTCTGGGCGTACATCAGGAAGCAAAATGCCTGCTCAACGTCGATAAAGTGACGTGACGGCGGCAGGATGATATGTGGACCGGCGGTAATAACGTCGTTGCTTTCCGCGGCGATAGCGATTACGCGCATCGCCTGGTTATCGCGGCGAAGTTCAGCCAGCAGATCAAGATCATACTGACGGGTGTAAGGGTGGCTGGAGACAAATACCACCACCAGCGTTTCGTTATCGACCAGCGATTTCGGGCCATGACGGAATCCGGTCGGGGAATCATAAAAGGCCGCCAGTTTACCCGCCGTCAGTTCCAGTACTTTCAGCGCCGACTCGCGTGCTGCGCCCTGTAAGCCACCGCTGCCGAGATAAACGATCCGTTTCCACGGTGCGTAACCAAACACACCTTCGCTGAAATCGCCCAGTGAGGTTAGGATCGCCTGGCAACGATCCGCCACGTCGCGGAAGCTCTGGCTGTTGATCGTCTCAGGTGCGAAAACCGCGAGGCAGCTGGCCATCATGGTGGTAATGCTGCTGGTCATCGCAAAGCCGCGATCGTGCGTTTCTGCGGGCATCAGCAGGGCAAACGCGTTGTCGCTGTTGATCGCGTTTTGGTAAAGAGCGCCCGCTTCGTTGCAGGTGATCGGCAGGTGATAGCACTCGGGTACAAATTGATTTGCCAGTTCCACGGCGGCGACGCTTTCCGGGCTGTTGCCGGATCGACCGAAGGAGATCAACAGCAGTGGATGAGTTGGATTCAGGTAGTCCATCGGATTGGTGACCAGATCGGTGGTCGGTACGGCGCTGAAGTTTTTACCGGTATGGCTGGCGAGCCACGGCGCGATAATGTCACCGATAAATGCCGAGGTTCCGGCTCCGGTCAGGATTACCCGCAGATTCTCTTTGCGCAGTAACGGTTCAAGGAAGTTATTGAGCGCGGAACGTAGTGCGTCGATGTTGGTGAGTGAACGGATCCATGCGCGAGGCTGATGGCGGATCTCTTCTTCAGTCCATGTACCGGTTGCGGCAGCAGCAGGGGTGTAATTTTCTGGCATAACTCAATCCTTAGTCTGATGAACTTGACGTCGGGCGTTGTCGCTTTCGCTTACCTTTCGTTTCATTTCACTTGGTGATGTCTTTCGTTGATTAAAATCTATAGAAAAGAAACTGAAAGTTCAATGGAGAAAAAAGAAATAAAACGAAATTTGTGATCGTTGAAAGAAAAGACAAGGGAAGATTAAAGGATTGCGTGATAACGTCGCTATGTTCACCGATTGCCGGATGCGGCGTACCGTAGGTCGGATCAGACGCGTTAGCGTCGCATCCGACACCGCTGCACAGATCAAAAAGAAAGAAAAAGAAAGGCCTTACGGGGGAAGTGAAGGCCCAATAATGGAGCAAACCATCAAAACGAAGCTAATTGACCCTGAATCCAGATTTGTTGCACATGTAGCCCGCTATCCAGCGCAACGACGCTGGCGCGTTTGCCCGGTTTAAGCGATCCCAGAACACCATCAACACCCAGCATTCGCGCCGGATGCAGCGACGCCATATGGATGGCTTCCGCAGGCGTTACGCCCGTTAACTCGACCATGTTGCGCACTGCTGCATCGACAGATAGCGTACTGCCCGCCAGCCCACCGGACGCGGTACGGACAACGCCACCGTGCATCTGCACTTCTTCGCCACATAACGTATAGCGACCATCCGGCATCCCGGCTGCCTGCATCGCGTCGGTGATCAGTACGATTCTCTCTTTCGCACAGCAACAACACAGCGACATCGCCGCCGGATGCACATGATGACCATCGGCTATCAGTTCCAGCCAGGCGCGCTTGTCCGTTAATCCCGCGCCAACCATTCCCGGTTCGCGGTGATGTAAACCTGTCATCCCGTTATAGCAATGCACCAGGCCGTCGGCACCAGCATCAAATGCGGCGTGGGTTTGTTGCCAGGTCGCCGCGCTATGCCCCAGCATCACCCTTACGTTTTGCTGTTTAAGATGGCGGATGGCCTGCAATGCCCCTTCTTTTTCCGGTGCCAGCGCTACCACGCGTAAGGTGTGCTGAGAAACGGCAATCAATTGATCCAGCTCGGCAATTTCCAGCTCGCGAAACAGCTCCGGTGGATGCGCGCCTTTATTCTGCGGCGTGAAGTACGGTCCTTCGAGATAACTCCCCAGCACTTGCGCACCAGGTCCGCCGCGTTGGCAACGTTGAGCAATACGTTTCAGCGCCGCATGAATGGTATTAAGCGGCGCGGTTACGGTGGTCGGTAACCAACTGCCGACACCTTCGCATGCCTTGTGCATTGCCAGCTTGTCGAGTACATCCGGCGCGTCATCCATTACATCAACGCCCGCACCACCGTGTACATGGGTGTCGATGTAAGCGGGGCAGAGCAGTTCCGCATCGCGTTCAGTCACGCCCACTGGAATCGGTTCGATTGCTGCGATGACACCGTCAGCAATACGCAACTGATGGTCATCGAGCCATCCCTCTTCAGTTAGCAGCCTTCTGGCGCGCAGAACGGGTGTCATATTCCTTCCTCGACCGGACATTCTTCATGGCAGCGGCCTAACTCGTCCACCAAACTGGTCAGCCCACGGTGTCCACACTCCAGCGCCTGCACACGGAACTCTTCACCGCTTAACCCTTCGCGCTCCAGCACCATCTCCAGTAGCAGTTGCAAATTGGTGCCGGTGATCACTTCACAGCCCGGTTTTTGCATCGCCAGCGTTGAAGCTACGCGAAACGGCGTGCCGCCCAGCAAATCTGTCAGAAAAACAATGCCGTCTTCACAATCCAGTTGGGCGAAGGCCTCTTCAAGCTGCGATGTAAGCAGCGCGGTGCTTGAGGTTTCCGGAAAATCGATGGCGATAAACTGCGATTGCTCGCCGAGGATTTGCTTCATTGCTTTTTCCATGCCGCTGGCAAATCCGCCATGCCCTGTCAAAATAATACTTAACATCTAATACCTCATTGTATTTAAAGGAAATGACAGAATTTACCGACGATACCGAGAACCACGGTAACTGCAATCAGGCGCAGCGGACTCCAGCCGCGGCGTACCAGCCAGAACATGGTCAGGGTGTAGACCAGCGGTAAGAAGGCAGGCATCAGTTTGTCGATAACATCAGCCTGTAACTTAACCACTGCATCGCCAGCGGTGATTTCCAGCGTGGTGCTTAAACGAACATAGGTTGCTACCAGCGCGCCGATTACCGTCATCCCAACGATTGACGCAGCATGGCCGACTTTTTTGGTATTCGCTTTAATGAGTGGAATCGCCGCCACGCCCATGCGGTAAGCATAATGCGCCAGACCAAAACGCAGCCCCAGGTGTACCACGTTAAACAGCACAATAAAGACGACTGCGCCAAGAATGGAGCCTTGCAATGCCAGACTGGCTCCAATCCCGCCACAAATCGGCAGTAGCGTTAGCCAGAACATTGCATCGCCAATCCCGCCAAGCGGCGCACCGACGGCAATTTTGGTGCTCTGAATACTGTTAACGTCCTGCTTAGAACGCTCCATCGCAAGGATAATGCCGATAACAAACGTCACCAGAAACGGATGGGTATTGAAGAAACCCATATGCCCTTTCATGGCGCGCGCCAGGTCGCGTTTATTAGTGTGGATCTTTTTCAGAGCAGGCAGCAGACCGTACAACCAGCCGGAAGCCTGCATACGTTCGTAGTTAAAAGACGCTTGTAACAGCATGGAACGCCAGGCGACGCGGTTGATATCTTTTTTTGTCAGCTCCGCGCCAATACTCTGATCTTCATACACGTTTTCATTGACGCCTGTCAGCAGTGTTTCTTCGTTTTCACTGACGTTCGGCAGGGTGGTTTGATTAGATGCCATCTTCAAATTCCTCTTTCTGTGCCGCAGGTTGAGTCGGTTCAGGAGATTTACGCAGCAGGTCGATCAGCGCCATCGCCAGCGCGGCGGCAGCAATAGCCAGCACCGGTAACTTGAGCCAGGCTGCGGCAACAAAGCCCAGGATGAAGTAGGGGATGTAGACGTTTTTCATCATGATTTTCAGCAGCACGGCAAAACCGATTGCTGGCATGATGCCGCCCGCGACGCCGAGGCCGTCGATTAATCGTTGCGGCAGGACATCAATGATGGTTTTGGCATGTTCTGCGCCGAAGTAGATAGGCAGGAAAGCGCAGAGAAAATAGAAAGTGCCGAGTGCCAACAGTGCCAGATAGTTCACGCGTTCAATGCCGCGTGTATCGGCGTTCTCCGCCATCCGGTCGCAGCGGGACATTACGCCAGACATCACCGAGAACAGGAAGGTAATCCCCATCTGTACTGCGACAGCGAAAGGTACGGCGACACCGACCGCGACATCGGGTTTCACGCCAGTAGTAATGGCAAACGCCGTGCCGACGATAGTACCGATAATCACGTTAGGCGGCTGTGCGCCCGCCAGCGGGGCCAGCCCCATCCACACCAGTTCCAGCGTACCGCCGGTTAAAATACCGGTATGCAGATCGCCAAGTACCAGCCCGACTAACGGGCCGAGGACCACCGGGCGGTGCATATGGGTTAAGCCGTTAAACATATCCAGGCCAGCGATAAAGGCGATAATGCCCAACGCGAATGCCTGCAACAGACTGATTTCCATGATGAATCCCTCAAAGTAATTTAAAGAGGTCCACAGCAGGCTCTGTCGGGACGCCCTGAACGAAGCATTCCACCCCAGCGGCTTTCAGGTCGTTAAATGCTGCGATATCGCCCGCATCCACAGAAACCGTTTTGGCGATTTGTTGCTTGCCATTGGCGTAGTGCATATTGCCAACGTTAATGCGATTCACCGGAACGCCACCTTTCACCAGCGTCAGGAAATCGGCAGGTGTTTTACAAACCAGCAGGATTTTCTGTCGATCGGCGGCGCGATGAATGTTGTCGATGACTTTTTGCAGCGTCCAGAAACGTACGGCGATCCCTTCTGCCAGTACCATTTCCATCAGGTTTTGTTGTACCGGATCTTCGGCAACCTCATCGTTGGCTACCAGCACCAGATTTGCCCCCGCAAATCCGACCCACTGAACGCCGACCTGACCGTGAATCAAGCGTTCATCAATCCGGCTTAAAACAATATTTGGCATAGCGTGTTCCTCTTTGTTTTGCTTATTGGCCTTCACAGGCTGTGTGGTACTGCGCCAGGATGTCCTGAATATGGTTGATAATGAGTTCCCGTGGTGTTGGCTGCAGCTCGCCGGAGCGAACTTTCACGTACTGCAGCGGCAGATACTGGCTGATGAGCGGTAGCGGAATTGGTGAATCCGCCAGATTACGAACCAGATGAGCGAAAGCGTCATCAATCTGGCTGTCCGGCCAGTAGTAACGCACGCGATCCGAGTAGCTGTAACCACGCGCCAGACGACGCGCGTTGCCGTCACCGTGGTAGTGGCTTTGCCAGTATTCCGGGCGGTCGAGCATCACTTTTTCCAGCACCTGACGCAGACCAGAACAGGCTTTTGCTGGTACCAGTTCTTCTTCAATCGCCGCCAGAGAGAACAGAGCTTCACGCAGGGCGAAGGTCAGCGCCGGGCCAACTTTCAGAATGGCAAAGTGGTCAATCACCAGCTGGCGCAGCGATTGCGGCGTTTGATAATCGGTAGAGTGCGCTTCGAAAATCAGCGTTTCGTAGTTTTCGACCATCTGGCTTAAGGCGGTCGCTTTGGCGGGCTGATAATCAATAACGTTGGTGTGATCGAATTCGACGCCGGGTTGTACCACCAGAGCAATGATGCGTGGCCAGATGGCACTCAGACCCTGCTTTTCAAAGGCGTGACGATGGGCTTCCAGCGTGGCGCGGGCGGCATCCGGCGTGGTGACCGCCAGCTCGCTTAAGGTTTCATGCGCGCCGCCAGGTACCGGTACTTCGGTACCAATGACATACTCCAGATCGGCTTCGCCAAAGTGTTCAAGACAGGTTTCTTCCGCCACTTTCGCCAGACGTGCGGCGCGTTCAGCCACGATGTCATCAGTTAAGGGAATTGGATCGTCCTGACAGGACATGCTGCAATCAAGGTGAATTTTTTTGAATCCTGCCGCCACGTAGCTTTTAATCAAATCATCGGCATTGGCCATTGCCTGAGCGGCTGGCAGGTTTTGCCAGCGGTTTGGCCCCAGATGGTCGCCTCCCAAAATCAACGCATCCTGTGGGAAATTCAACGAGTCGGCGAGCTGACAAACAAAGCCGCGAAAATCGGCGGGCGTCATTCCAGTATAACCGCCGAACTGGTCTACCTGATTGGAGGTTGCTTCAATCAGTAACGGCGTTTGGTTTGCACTGGCGTAGCGGATTGCAGCTTCCAGCACCAGCGGATGTGCGGAACAAACGGCATAAATTCCATTTGTTTTGCCCTCTTTGTGCTGTCTCACCATTTCTGTCAGATGTTTCACTTTCCTCTCCAGTTCAGATTACTGCGATATTAATCTTTCGTTTTGTTTCAGTTGATACTGCGCCATGGTGAGATAAAAATAAAACGAAAGATAATAGTTTTCTGATCTGATTCACAAAAGAAACATAATGAAAGCCACTGAAACGAGAGTAGCTTGCGCCAATGGGTAAGGTGGGCTTGCATTTGCTTAATAGAAAGGCGTTAATAGGCAAAACGAAATGAAACGAAAGTTTTACGAAAGGACTTACTATGAGTAATACCGACGCTTCAGGTGAGAAGCGAATGACAGGCACCAGCGAGCGACGAGAACAGATCATTCAGCGTCTGCGACAGCAAGGGAGTGTGCAGGTTAACGATCTGTCGGCATTGTATGGCGTATCTACTGTGACGATCCGCAACGATCTGGCGTTTCTGGAAAAGCAGGGGATCGCTGTGCGTGCCTATGGCGGCGCGTTGATCTGCGATAGCACCACGCCGTCAGTCGAGCCATCAGTGGAAGATAAAAGCGCGCTGAACACCGCGATGAAACGCAGCGTTGCGAAAGCTGCCGTTGAGTTGATTCAGCCAGGTCATCGGGTGATCCTCGATTCCGGGACCACCACTTTTGAGATTGCTCGTCTGATGCGCAAGCACACTGACGTAATTGCGATGACCAACGGTATGAACGTGGCTAATGCGTTGCTGGAAGCGGAAGGCGTTGAGCTGCTGATGACCGGCGGGCATTTGCGCCGTCAGTCGCAATCTTTTTACGGCGATCAGGCTGAGCAATCGCTGCAAAATTACCACTTCGATATGCTGTTTCTTGGTGTAGATGCGATCGATCTGGAGCGCGGCGTCAGTACGCATAATGAAGATGAAGCCCGTTTAAACCGCCGGATGTGCGAAGTTGCGGAACGGATCATCGTGGTCACCGATTCCAGTAAATTCAATCGTTCCAGTTTACATAAGATCATTGATACTCAACGTATCGACATGATCATTGTTGATGAAGGCATTCCTGCGGATAGCCTGGAAGGGCTGCGAAAGGCTGGGGTTGAAGTGATTCTGGTCGGGGAGTGAGAAAGGGTGCCCGCTGGTCAACACGAATGCGTTCGGCGGGCATTGTGAACACCATCAATGGGGTTCTTCTGTCTCTCGGGTGAGGGTTTCCCAGTCGGCAGGAGGATGTCCTCTTTTTAACATTTTGCTGAATACGGTATAGGCATCTGTTTTTTTACCGTAGGTGCGCAGAGTGTTTTCATCGTTCATCCATCCCAGAATGATGACTTTCTCTTTTTCACTATAACGAAAGAAGAGACGATAACGACCAGCACCAAATTTTACCCGTGACCAGTCTTTATTTTTCCCAGAGCCTAACGACTTGCCATGACGGAATGCCGGTGATGATGGATTGACCGTGATATGCTCCTCAATCACTTTATGGACTACCGCCAATAACTTTGTGGCGGCTTTTCTCTGATAATTTTCAGGATCTTTTCCCTTTAATGTCTCGACTTCGGCAACTAAAGCGTCGTAGGTTTCCTGAAAACAGGGATGAGCATATAGCGCCCAACCATTAACCCTTTGTGGAAAATCCATTATTCGTCGTCGCCAATCTCATCATCAATGTTGACGTCCATGCCAGCGACAAGTTTCTTTCCTTGTTGAATGTTGAATGGACGAGTTTTTTGCGGGTTGTTCTGGATATCTGCATCCAGAAAACGCAAAAATGCATTCATAGTATGATCCTCCTGTTCATCTCCCAGTCGGCACATAAATACTTGCCCACCAGGCAGAATTTCGTAATGAATGCTGTCCTGGCCTGGCTTCAGTTTTAAGGCCTCACGCACTGGCGCGGGGATAGTTGTTTGTCCGCGTATCGTGACCTTTGATTCAGTGGTCAGTACAGCGTGAGAGCGAGCATTAGCGGGCATGATTCACTGTCCTTTTACAGCCTGTTTTCTGCTCAAATTATAAGCTTGAACTAAGGTAATGCAAATGCATTATTAATGGACGAGGGGACTTTAAACAATAAAAACATGGCACTAAGGCCATGTTTTGCGAGGGACGTTCCAAAAGAAATCAGGTCACCGGTGCCGGGTTAAACACCGCCAGCTGGTTATGCAGTCCCCATTGATCTGAGAAGGTTTTCTTCTTCCCGCTGGCGACGTCGAGAATAAAGTGGAACAACTTCCAGCCCACCTCTTCAATGCTCTCTTCGCCGGTAGCGATGGTGCCCGCATTAATATCCATTAAATCAAACCAGCGGTTCGCCAGCTCGGTGCGGGTCGCCATTTTAATGACGGGTACCGCCATCAGGCCGTACGGCGTACCGCGACCGGTCGTAAACACTTGCACGGTAATCCCTGAAGCCACCTGTTGTGTGCCACAGACAAAATCGCTGGCAGGTGTGGCCGCGTAAATTAATCCACGTTTGGTCGGACGTTGACCCGGTGACAGCACTTCAACAATCGCACTTTTACCCGATTTCGCAATGGAGCCGAGTGCCTTCTCCACCACATTTGCCAGACCGCCTTTCTTGTTGCCCGGCGAAGGGTTGGCGCTGCGGTCGGTTTTTCCCATATTGAGATAGTTATCGTACCACTCCATCTCCTCCAGCAGCCGTTTGCCGACCTCTTCGTTCACTGCGCGTGGTGTCAGCAGATGGATCGCGTCACGCACTTCCGTGACTTCTGAAAACATCACCGTTGCGCCGCAGCGCACCAGTAGATCAGACGCATACCCAACCGCCGGGTTTGCCGTTACGCCAGAAAACGCATCGCTACCGCCGCACTGCATGCCGACAACCAGTTCTGAAGCCGGACAGGTTTCTCGCTGCCGTTGATTCAGTTTGTGCAAATGGCGTTCGGCGACCTGCAAAATATCCTCGACCATGGACTGAAAACCGACATGCTTTTCATCCTGCAAGCTGACAATACTGGCGTTCTCCAGCGGAATACCTTGTACATCATCCGTGCCGACCAGCAGGCGTTCTGGCTGTAATTTCTCGCAACCCAGGCCAATCACCATCACCTCGCCGCCAAAGTTTGGGTTAAGCGAAATGTTGTGAATGGTCCGAATGGGCACCACCGCCGCCGGAGCGTTAATCGCCACGCCACAACCGTACAGATGATTCAGCCCCACCACGCCATCGACGTTCGGGTATTTCGGCAGCAGATCGCGTTCAATGATTTTTACTACGTAGTCCACCACGCCTGCCACACAGTGGACGCTGGTGGTGATGCCGAGCAGGTTTTTGGTGCCCACGCTGCCATCGGCATTGCGATAGCCTTCAAAGGTGTATCCTTCCAGCGGCGGTAAGGGTTCCGGCACTTTGGTTGCCAGTGGCAGCGTGTGTAACGGCGGCGCTTCCGGTAGTACAACCATTGATTCGTCGATCCAGCTTCCGCGTGGGATTGCGCGCACGGCGTAACCAATCACTTCGCCATAACGAATAATTTCACCATTAGCCGGAATGTCCAGCAATGCGACTTTATGCCCCTGGGGAATATGTTCAATTAATTCCAGGCCATCCGGAAAACGCGTTCCTGCTTTCAGGCCATTATCATTAACAATAATTGCCACATTATCTGTGTCGTGAACTTTTATATAAAACGCAGTTGGCGTTTCTTGTCTGATTTCGATGTTGGCCATTGTGCAATATTCTCCAGCCAGGGGTTATTAAAATGAGGACCTGGTCTCATTTAAAAATAAATGACTTCATTGGGTGAAATAAGAATGTCAGGAGTTTAAACGCAGAAATGTGATCAATGTCAATCATTTCAGGGATTGCAGTGCCGCCAGGTAAGGTAAAGCGCAAATCTGTGCTTTAGCGCGCAACCTTATGTGCATATGCTCAAAATAATATTTAAATAGTACTGATTAAATTAGCATTTGCACAATGATTATTATTCTCCCGCTGCTTATACTAATTCCCGAGTTCATTGTCGTAACGGCATAAATAAAACTCATAAATAACACCTTCCCCATAATAATAAAAATCAGCATAAGTACCCGAGGTAAATAAAATGATTCTGGACACCGTTGACGTAAAAAAGAAAGGCGTGCATACCCGCTATTTAATATTACTGATTATTTTTATTGTTACCGCCGTTAACTACGCCGATCGTGCAACGCTGTCTATTGCTGGTACCGAAGTGGCAAAAGAGTTGCAGTTAAGTGCGGTTTCGATGGGTTACATCTTCTCCGCTTTTGGCTGGGCCTACCTGCTGATGCAAATTCCCGGCGGCTGGTTGCTTGATAAGTTTGGCTCGAAAAAAGTTTACACCTACAGCCTCTTTTTCTGGTCGCTGTTCACCTTCCTGCAAGGCTTTGTTGATATGTTCCCGCTGGCCTGGGCAGGGATCTCCATGTTCTTTATGCGCTTTATGCTGGGATTCTCGGAAGCGCCATCATTCCCGGCGAACGCCCGTATTGTCGCCGCCTGGTTCCCAACGAAAGAACGTGGTACTGCCTCCGCCATCTTTAACTCGGCGCAATATTTCTCGCTGGCGCTCTTTTCGCCGCTGCTTGGCTGGCTGACTTTCGCCTGGGGCTGGGAGCACGTCTTTACCGTTATGGGGGTAATTGGTTTTGTGCTGACGGCGCTGTGGATCAAGTTGATTCATAACCCGACAGATCACCCACGTATGTCTGCGGAAGAGCTGAAGTTTATCTCAGAAAATGGCGCGGTGGTCGATATGGACCACAAAAAGCCGGGCAGTGCGGCAGCAAGCGGTCCCAAACTGCATTACATCAAGCAATTGCTCTCTAACCGCATGATGCTGGGCGTATTTTTCGGACAATATTTTATCAACACCATCACCTGGTTCTTCCTCACCTGGTTCCCAATTTATCTGGTGCAGGAAAAAGGCATGTCGATTCTGAAAGTGGGTCTGGTCGCCTCGATTCCGGCACTGTGTGGCTTTGCGGGCGGCGTGCTGGGAGGTGTCTTCTCGGATTATCTGATCAAACGCGGTTTGTCCCTGACCCTGGCACGTAAGCTACCGATTGTGCTGGGAATGTTGCTGGCTTCCACCATCATCTTATGTAACTACACCAACAACACCACGCTGGTGGTCATGCTGATGGCGCTGGCTTTCTTTGGCAAAGGATTTGGTGCGCTGGGCTGGCCAGTGATTTCTGACACCGCGCCGAAAGAGATTGTTGGTCTCTGCGGCGGCGTCTTTAACGTCTTTGGCAATGTTGCCTCCATTGTCACTCCACTGGTGATTGGCTACCTGGTAAGTGAACTGCACTCCTTCAATGCAGCACTGGTTTTCGTGGGATGTTCAGCGCTGATGGCGATGGTCTGCTACCTCTTCGTAGTTGGCGACATTAAACGTATGGAATTGCAGAAATAAGCAAAGGTATAAGCGATGAATAACGATGTTTTCCCGAATAAATTCAAAGCCGCACTGGCTGCGAAACAGGTACAAATTGGTTGCTGGTCAGCACTCTCTAACCCGATTAGCACTGAAGTCCTTGGTTTGGCTGGGTTTGACTGGCTGGTGCTGGATGGCGAACATGCGCCAAACGATATCTCCACGTTTATTCCGCAGTTAATGGCCCTGAAAGGCAGCGCCAGCGCGCCAGTAGTGCGAGTGCCGACCAACGAGCCGGTAATTATTAAGCGTCTTCTGGATATCGGTTTCTATAACTTCCTGATTCCTTTTGTAGAAACAAAAGAGGAAGCAGAGCAGGCGGTGGCATCAACCCGTTACCCACCGGAAGGCATTCGCGGCGTCTCCGTTTCTCACCGCGCCAATATGTTTGGCACCGTGGCGGATTATTTCGCTCAGTCGAACAAGAACATCACCATTCTGGTCCAGATAGAAAGTCAGCAGGGCGTAGATAACGTCGATGCCATTGCCGCTACCGAAGGTGTAGACGGTATCTTCGTCGGCCCCAGCGATCTGGCTGCGGCATTAGGCCATCTCGGCAATGCCTCGCACCCGGATGTACAAAAAGCAATTCAGCATATTTTTAACCGTGCCAGTGCGCACGGCAAACCCAGCGGTATCCTCGCACCGGTCGAAGCCGATGCGCGTCGTTATCTGGAATGGGGTGCGACGTTTGTGGCTGTCGGCAGCGATCTCGGCGTCTTCCGCTCTGCCACTCAGAAACTGGCTGATACCTTTAAAAAATAACCACCACCGCAACAAGAGAGATGATTGATATGACTATGAAAGTTGGTTTTATTGGCCTGGGGATTATGGGTAAACCAATGAGTAAAAACCTTCTGAAAGCAGGTTACTCGCTGGTGGTTGCTGACCGTAACCCAGAAGCTATTGCTGACGTGATTGCTGCAGGTGCAGAAACAGCCTCTACGGCTAAAGCGATCGCTGAACAGTGCGACGTCATCATAACCATGCTGCCAAACTCCCCTCATGTGAAAGAGGTGGCGCTGGGTGAGAATGGCATTATTGAAGGCGCGAAGCCTGGTACGGTATTGATCGATATGAGTTCTATCGCACCGCTGGCAAGCCGTGAAATCAGCGAAGCGCTGAAAGCGAAAGGCATTGATATGCTGGATGCTCCGGTGAGCGGCGGTGAACCGAAAGCTATCGACGGTACGCTGTCAGTGATGGTGGGCGGCGACAAGGCTATTTTCGACAAATACTATGATTTGATGAAAGCGATGGCGGGTTCCGTGGTGCATACCGGGGAAATCGGTGCAGGTAACGTCACCAAACTGGCAAATCAGGTCATTGTGGCGCTGAATATTGCCGCGATGTCAGAAGCGTTAACGCTGGCAACTAAAGCGGGCGTTAACCCGGACCTGGTTTATCAGGCAATTCGCGGTGGGCTGGCGGGCAGTACCGTGCTGGATGCCAAAGCGCCGATGGTGATGGACCGCAACTTCAAGCCGGGCTTCCGCATTGATCTGCATATTAAGGACCTGGCGAATGCGCTGGATACTTCTCACGGCGTCGGCGCGCAACTGCCGCTCACAGCTGCGGTTATGGAGATGATGCAGGCACTGCGTGCAGATGGTTTAGGAACGGCGGATCATAGCGCCCTGGCGTGCTACTACGAAAAACTGGCGAAAGTCGAAGTTACTCGCTAATGACGTCGTGCCCGGATGGCGTATTGCAATCCGGGCCTGGAATCCAGGCCGAATAAGAGAAACGCCCTCCGGCGTCATGTGGTAACAGGCATAGGTATGAAAATCGTAATCGCCCCAGACTCTTATAAAGAAAGTTTATCTGCCAGCGAGGTTGCGCAGGCGATAGAAAAAGGATTTCGGGAAATTTTTCCTGATGCACAGTACGTTTCTGTTCCGGTTGCCGATGGTGGCGAAGGAACGGTGGAAGCGATGATTGCAGCTACCCAGGGTTCTGAACGTCACGCCTGGGTTACAGGGCCGCTGGGCGAGAAAGTGGATGCCAGTTGGGGGATCTCCGGCGATGGCAAAACCGCGTTTATTGAAATGGCGGCGGCCAGTGGGCTGGAGCTGGTACCTGCGGAAAAACGTGATCCACTCGTGACCACTTCACGCGGCACAGGCGAGTTAATTCTGCAGGCGCTGGAGAGCGGCGCGACAAACATTATTATCGGCATTGGCGGTAGCGCTACAAATGATGGCGGCGCAGGCATGGTACAGGCGCTGGGGGCGAAATTATGCGACGCCAACGGCAATGAAATTGGTTTTGGCGGCGGTAGTCTTAATACTCTGAATGATATTGATATTTCCGGCCTCGATCCGCGCTTAAAAGATTGCGTCATTCGCGTCGCTTGTGATGTCACCAATCCGCTGGTGGGTGATAACGGCGCATCGCGCATCTTTGGCCCACAAAAGGGAGCCAGTGAAGCGATGATTGTCGAGCTGGACAATAACCTCTCTCACTATGCCGATGTCATTAAAAAAGCGCTGCATGTTGATGTGAAAGATGTCCCCGGCGCAGGAGCTGCGGGTGGTATGGGCGCGGCGCTGATGGCGTTTCTTGGTGCAGAACTGAAAAGTGGTATTGAAATAGTCACTACGGCGCTGAATCTGGAGGAACATATTCACGATTGTACGCTGGTGATCACCGGTGAAGGGCGTATTGACAGCCAGAGTATACACGGCAAGGTTCCGATTGGCGTCGCAAACGTGGCGAAAAAGTACCATAAACCGGTTATTGGCATTGCGGGTAGCCTGACCAATGATGTTGGCGTTGTACATCAGCATGGCATTGATGCGGTCTTCAGCGTATTGACCAGTATTGGTACGTTGGACGAAGCATTCCGCGGGGCTTATGACAATATTTACCGTGCTTCACGTAATATCGCCGCGACACTGGCGATTGGAATGCGCAACGTGGGGTGACAAGGGCGCGCAAACCCTCTATACTGCGCGCCGAAGCTGACCAGACAGTCGCCGCTTCGTCGTCGTCCTCTTCGGGGGAGACGGGCGGAGGGGAGGAAAGTCCGGGCTCCATAGGGCAGGGTGCCAGGTAACGCCTGGGGGGGAAACCCACGACCAGTGCAACAGAGAGCAAACCGCCGATGGCCCGCGCAAGCGGGATCAGGTAAGGGTGAAAGGGTGCGGTAAGAGCGCACCGCGCGGCTGGTAACAGTCCGTGGCACGGTAAACTCCACCCGGAGCAAGGCCAAATAGGGGTTCATAAGGTACGGCCCGTACTGAACCCGGGTAGGCTGCTTGAGCCAGTGAGCGATTGCTGGCCTAGATGAATGACTGTCCACGACAGAACCCGGCTTATCGGTCAGTTTCACCTGTTTTACGTAAAAACCCGCTTCGGCGGGTTTTTGCTTTTGGAGGGGCAGAAAGATGAATGACTGTCCACGACACTATACTCAAAAGAAAGCGGCTTATCGGTCAGTTTCACCTCTTTTAACGAAAACCCGGCAGCGTAAACTGGCGGGTTTTTGCTTTTTGGAGCATAGTGTAAGATGAATAAATATCTACGGTATAAATAATAGACTTTGTAAGAAATTATTAAGTCTATATTGCATTTAAAAGGTCGTAATCATACGTATAGTCCTCTCTGGTAAAATATTGCTTCTCTGAGTTATATGCTTCATATGTGTTATATTTTACAACCTCAAAGCAATTGTCAGGAGAATTTTCGTCTTTCTCGAGTGTATTATCTGAAAGGAATTCCTCTGAGCTAGAATCCTCTATGTTTAAATCTGTATTGTAATTATTTTTTGGATCGATAAGATAAGCATTTTCTTTGACGCTTTCATAATCTTTAATGATTATATCGATGTAATAATATATTTTTTCTAATGAGAATACTTTCATCTCTGGTAATTTAATTCTGTTCAAGTAATTGTTAATTTTCGATGAGCTTTTATATATTTCTTTTGTTAATTCATTTTCTAATTCATCTGTTAGAGTTGCTCTTGGTATAGATTCTATAATTGCAAGTCTCATAATTTTTAATTGTTCTTCGGTAATATCTCCAAGCGCATTTAAACAACTTTCGACAAGCTTAATTTTTTCTTCAGAATACATATCGTTAATGCTTGTTATAACAGGCGTTATTTTTAGTAAATAATCCCATGAGATTGTGGCGTTTTGTTTTGAACTAACGAAATTTACCTGAAACATGTTGGCATTAGTAAAATCTGTGTCATCCAATTTAAAAGGATTTAAAATTGTATTGGCCATATGTTTATCTGTAAAATCATAAAGTTCTAAATCGACATTCCGTAAGTCCAGAGAGGATAGATCAACTATACCTCCAGTCCCACAACTAAAGATTACGTTCAACCTCCTGATTTCATTGTAAATGTCTTTCAATGGGCAATTAACATTGATATTGCCTGTGGATATTTCCTGGTTTTTTAACGGTTCATTAATTGTAAGTTCACAGGTATTGTCTGATCGTTGAATAATTCGGGCGTTATAACCAAAAAAATCCATACGAAGAGAGGAGTCATTATAAAGAATTACATTTTGTAAGTACGCTAATTCTTTTTGAAAATCACCAGTGATAATGCATTTCCCACCTGGTTGTAACGCGTTAAGTAAAGTGACCATTTCAATAGAGGTCTGTTTTAGTTTTTCTATGCCTGGTGCTAGTGCTTCGAGGTTATTTCCTATGGGGCTTTCAGGAAGGTCATTCATTTTTCGACGGGCTAAATCACTACTAATATCATTACCAATTGATGAAACAGGGGACATTATTTTATCCTTCATAAATAATCAATAAAAATCATTATTAAAATGATCGGGTGAAAAAAAGAGAATTTGCCAACAATCTGAAGGAATGGAGGTTTTATTAAAGTACGTAGGGGGGGTTAAGATGGCTTCTTTTCGGGTGAATTTTGCACAATACTTAGAAATCGTCTCCTTAATACACTCCAGCTCTTTTTTATTGACGGCTGAGCAAGTACATTGTTCGCCAAAAGGTGCAAAAGTGCCTACATCTAATGTTTGTATGATATAATCGTCATGTTCTCCTGTAGAAATATCTATGATGAATGGACTCATATTTTCCGGTTGGATTCGAATCATGACAGAAGGAACATCGCCTTGATAGAAGTTCAATGCAGTAATTGCAGATAATACTCTCCGCAGTTCATTACTTATACTGTATATTTTATTAACGTCATTGGTGGAGACAATTTCTGCAAACTTTCTTTTTACCGTCCAATAATCAATATTTCTGTTGTGATTGTTAACCACTGCGTGCATTGGCGGGATTGAAGGGTGAAAAATATGTGCAATTGGGAAGCCTTTCATTGATGCCTGCCTTGTCATCATGACAAACAATAATAGATGCTTATTTTCCTCGCACGGCACTTTCGCACTATCAAAAAACGCTCATTTACCCGGCATTACAGTAAACGAAGCAACATTCTGTGGCCTACGCCGATCAAAAGCTCTGTGAAAATTCCCCTTGTTGTCTTTGGCTGACCTTATCGCGGCGACCAGCAATTATTCGTTTTGTGATCCTCAACACAAAATGCTATTCGTCACCTATGAGGGGAGAGGAATTTATGGAAAACGATTGCATTCACAAAATGACGTCCTGTCAGAAGAGAAAAAGTTGACGTTAATCAATTGTTCGAGATGATCAATACCTGTATTCGAAATTTTAACATATTGATAAAATAAATGTTTGTTCTCCAACAAATAGCGTGAAAAAATGTGACGTGCCGCATTATTTATCGCTGAAAATGATTTATTTATAATAAAATTTGAGAACTTGCTCATTAAATTTAACTCAAAATTTGCCTGGTAATTATCCGGTAATTGCTTGAAATATGGTCTCAGCCCCTTTTTTGTATTAACCACATAACGAATGATGTTATCGCCATAAAATATGGTTATCCCCGTCATTTTTTTTGACAAAAATCAGGGTTTATGCTGATTTTTATACTTTAACTTATTGATATATAAAGATATTTAATTGGAATAACGATACCATGGAAAGTATTGAAAGTTAATTTGTGAGTGGTCGCACATATCCTGTTCATTTCATTTTGATACACTTCATGCCGTCAATGAGGTAATTAACGTAGGTCGTTATGAGCACTATTCTTCTTCCGAAAACGCAACACCTGGTAGTCTTTCAGGAAGTCATTAGAAGTGGTTCTATCGGCTCGGCTGCAAAAGAATTAGGGTTAACTCAACCGGCTGTCAGTAAAATCATTAACGATATTGAAGATTATTTTGGCGTGGAATTAGTGGTGCGGAAAAATACCGGTGTAACATTAACACCTGCCGGTCAATTGTTACTCTCCCGTTCCGAATCCATTACCCGTGAAATGAAAAATATGGTTAATGAGATAAGCGGTATGTCTTCTGAGGCGGTGGTGGAAGTCTCATTTGGTTTTCCTTCATTGATTGGTTTTACTTTTATGTCAGGGATGATCAACAAGTTCAAAGAGGTGTTCCCGAAAGCGCAGGTTTCTATGTATGAAGCGCAACTGTCTTCGTTCTTACCGGCAATCCGCGACGGTCGACTGGATTTTGCGATTGGTACGTTAAGCGCAGAAATGAAGCTTCAGGATTTACATGTTGAGCCGCTGTTCGAGTCCGAGTTTGTGCTGGTAGCCAGTAAGTCCCGAACATGCACCGGCACCACCACGCTGGAGTCGTTGAAGAACGAACAGTGGGTGTTGCCACAAACCAATATGGGGTACTACAGCGAGCTACTTACTACGTTACAAAGGAATGGCATCAGTATTGAAAACATCGTTAAAACCGACTCAGTCGTGACAATTTATAATCTTGTTCTCAATGCTGATTTCTTAACTGTAATTCCTTGTGATATGACATCACCTTTTGGTTCAAATCAATTTATTACTATTCCGGTTGAAGAAACGTTACCTGTGGCACAATATGCCGCGGTATGGTCGAAAAATTATCGTATTAAAAAAGCAGCATCGGTTTTGGTGGAATTAGCCAAAGAGTATTCATCTTATAATGGGTGTAGACGAAGGCAATTAATTGAAGTTGGTTAGTTATTTGTTTTTATTTAAACATAAATAATCCACCTGTCTGTTTTGCAGGTGTCGGTTACGGTTACCTACATATTTAATTCAGGCTAAGAGGTTTTATAATGCATATTACATACGATCTCCCGGTTGCTATTGATGACATCATTGAAGCTAAACAACGACTGGCTGGGCGAATTTATAAAACAGGCATGCCTCGCTCCAACTATTTTAGTGAACGTTGCAAAGGTGAAATATTCCTCAAATTCGAAAACATGCAGCGTACCGGTTCATTTAAAATTCGTGGCGCATTTAATAAATTAAGTTCACTGACCGATGCGGAAAAACGTAAAGGTGTAGTGGCCTGCTCTGCGGGCAACCATGCGCAAGGGGTTTCGCTCTCCTGCGCGATGCTGGGTATCGACGGTAAAGTGGTGATGCCAAAAGGCGCGCCGAAATCCAAAGTAGCGGCAACGTGCGACTACTCCGCAGAAGTCGTTCTGCATGGTGATAACTTCAACGACACTATCGCTAAAGTGAGCGAAATTGTCGAAATGGAAGGCCGTATTTTTATCCCACCTTACGATGATCCGAAAGTGATTGCTGGCCAGGGAACGATTGGTCTGGAAATTATGGAAGATCTCTATGATGTCGATAACGTGATTGTGCCAATTGGTGGTGGCGGTTTAATTGCTGGTATTGCGGTGGCAATAAAATCTATTAACCCGACCATTCGTGTTATTGGCGTACAGTCAGAAAACGTTCACGGCATGGCGGCTTCTTTCCACTCCGGAGAAATAACCACGCACCGAACTACCGGCACCCTGGCGGATGGTTGTGATGTCTCCCGCCCGGGTAATTTAACTTACGAAATCGTTCGTGAATTAGTCGATGACATCGTGCTGGTCAGCGAAGATGAAATCAGAAACAGTATGATTGCCTTAATTCAGCGCAATAAAGTCGTCACCGAAGGCGCAGGCGCTCTGGCATGTGCTGCATTATTAAGCGGTAAATTAGACCAATATATTCAAAACAGAAAAACCGTCAGTATTATTTCCGGCGGCAATATCGATCTTTCTCGCGTCTCTCAAATCACCGGTTTCGTTGACGCTTAATTAATTCGTTGAGGATAGGATATGAGTACTTCAGATAGCATTGTATCCAGCCAGACAAAACAATCGTCCTGGCGTAAATCAGATACCACATGGACGTTAGGCTTGTTTGGTACGGCAATCGGCGCCGGGGTGCTGTTCTTCCCTATCCGCGCAGGTTTTGGCGGACTGATCCCGATTCTTCTGATGTTGGTATTAGCATACCCCATCGCATTTTATTGCCACCGGGCGCTGGCGCGTCTGTGTCTTTCTGGCTCTAACCCTTCCGGCAACATTACGGAAACGGTGGAAGAGCATTTTGGTAAAACTGGCGGCGTGGTTATCACGTTCCTGTACTTCTTCGCGATTTGCCCACTGCTGTGGATTTATGGCGTTACTATTACCAACACCTTTATGACCTTCTGGGAAAACCAGCTCGGCTTTGCACCGCTGAATCGCGGCTTTGTGGCGCTGTTCCTGTTGCTGCTGATGGCTTTCGTCATCTGGTTTGGTAAGGATCTGATGGTTAAAGTGATGAGCTACCTGGTATGGCCGTTTATCGCCAGCCTGGTGCTGATTTCTCTGTCGCTGATCCCTTACTGGAACTCTGCAGTTATCGACCAGGTTGACCTCGGTTCGCTGTCGTTAACCGGTCATGACGGTATCCTGATCACTGTCTGGCTGGGGATTTCCATCATGGTTTTCTCCTTTAACTTCTCGCCAATCGTCTCTTCCTTCGTGGTTTCTAAACGTGAAGAGTATGAGAAAGACTTCGGTCGCGACTTCACCGAACGTAAATGTTCCCAAATCATTTCTCGTGCCAGCATGCTGATGGTTGCAGTGGTGATGTTCTTTGCCTTTAGCTGCCTGTTTACGCTGTCTCCGGCCAACATGGCGGAAGCCAAAGCGCAGAATATTCCAGTGCTTTCTTATCTGGCTAACCACTTTGCGTCCATGACCGGTACCAAAACAACGTTCGCGATTACACTGGAATATGCGGCTTCCATCATCGCACTCGTGGCTATCTTCAAATCTTTCTTCGGTCACTATCTGGGGACGCTGGAAGGCTTGAATGGCCTGATTCTGAAGTTCGGTTATAAAGGTGACAAAACCAAAGTGTCGCTGGGTAAACTGAATACTCTCAGCATGATCTTCATCATGGGCTCCACCTGGGTTGTTGCCTACGCCAACCCGAACATCCTCGACCTGATTGAAGCCATGGGCGCACCGATTATCGCATCCCTGCTGTGCCTGTTGCCGATGTATGCCATCCGTAAAGCGCCGTCTCTGGCGAAATACCGTGGTCGTCTGGATAACGTGTTTGTTACCGTGATTGGTCTGCTGACCATCCTGAACATCGTATACAAACTGTTTTAATCCGTAACTCAGGATGAGAAAAGAGATGAATGAATTTCCGGTTGTTTTGGTTATTAACTGTGGTTCGTCTTCGATTAAGTTTTCCGTGCTCGATGCCAGCGACTGTGAAGTATTAATGTCAGGTATTGCCGACGGTATTAACTCGGAAAATGCATTCTTATCCGTAAATGGGGGAGAGCCAGCACCGCTGGCTCACCACAGCTACGAAGGTGCATTGAAGGCAATTGCATTTGAACTGGAAAAACGGAATTTAAATGACAGCGTGGCCTTAATTGGCCACCGCATCGCTCACGGCGGCAGTATTTTTACCGAGTCCGCCATTATTACCGATGAAGTCATTGATAATATCCGTCGCGTTTCTCCACTGGCACCCCTGCATAATTACGCCAATTTAAGTGGTATTGAATCGGCGCAGCAATTATTTCCTGGCGTAACTCAGGTGGCGGTATTTGATACCAGTTTCCACCAGACGATGGCTCCGGAAGCTTATTTATACGGCCTGCCGTGGAAATATTATGAAGAGTTAGGTGTACGCCGTTATGGTTTCCACGGCACGTCGCACCGCTATGTTTCCCAGCGCGCACATTCTTTGCTGAATCTGGCGGAAGATGACTCCGGCCTGGTTGTGGCGCATCTTGGCAATGGCGCGTCAATCTGCGCAGTTCGCAACGGTCAGAGTGTTGACACTTCAATGGGAATGACGCCGCTGGAAGGCTTGATGATGGGTACCCGCAGTGGTGATGTCGACTTTGGTGCGATGTCCTGGGTCGCCAGCCAAACCAACCAGAGCCTGGGTGACCTGGAACGCGTAGTGAATAAAGAGTCGGGATTATTAGGTATTTCCGGTCTTTCTTCGGATTTACGTGTTCTGGAAAAAGCCTGGCATGAAGGTCACGAACGCGCGCAACTGGCAATTAAAACCTTTGTTCACCGAATTGCCCGTCATATTGCCGGACACGCAGCCTCATTACGTCGCCTGGATGGAATTATATTCACCGGCGGAATAGGAGAAAATTCAAGTTTAATTCGTCGTCTGGTCATGGAACATTTGGCTGTATTAGGCGTAGAGATTGATACAGAAATGAATAATCGCTCTAACTCCTGTGGAGAGCGAATTGTTTCCAGTGAAAATGCCCGTGTCATTTGCGCCGTTATCCCAACCAACGAAGAAAAAATGATTGCTTTGGATGCCATTCATTTAGGCAAAGTGAACGCGTCCGCAGAATTTGCATAATTTAGTTGAAGTATTGTAGAGAGATTATTTTTCATGAAGGTAGATATTGATACCAGCGATAAGCTGTACGCCGACGCATGGCTTGGCTTTAAAGGTACGGACTGGAAAAACGAAATTAATGTCCGCGATTTTATTCAACATAACTATACACCGTATGAAGGCGATGAATCTTTCCTCGCTGAAGCGACGCCAGCCACCACGGAATTGTGGGAAAAGGTGATGGAAGGCATTCGTATTGAAAACGCAACCCACGCGCCGGTTGATTTCGATACCAATATTGCCACCACCATTACCGCTCATGATGCGGGATATATTAACCAGCCGCTGGAAAAAATAGTGGGCCTGCAAACGGATGCGCCATTAAAGCGTGCGCTGCATCCGTTCGGTGGCATTAATATGATTAAAAGTTCATTCCACGCCTATGGCCGTGAAATGGACAGTGAATTTGAATATCTGTTTACCGATCTGCGTAAAACCCATAATCAGGGCGTATTTGATGTTTACTCACCGGATATGCTGCGCTGCCGTAAATCGGGTGTACTGACTGGTTTGCCAGATGGTTATGGCCGTGGGCGCATTATCGGTGACTACCGCCGCGTGGCGCTGTATGGCATCAGTTATCTGGTGCGTGAACGCGAACTGCAATTTGCCGATCTCCAGTCCCGTCTGGAAAAAGGCGAGGATCTGGAAGCCACTATCCGTCTGCGTGAGGAGCTGGCAGAGCATCGTCATGCGCTGTTGCAGATTCAGGAAATGGCGGCGAAATATGGCTTTGATGTCTCTCGCCCGGCGCAGAATGCGCAGGAAGCGGTGCAGTGGCTCTACTTCGCTTACCTGGCGGCAGTGAAATCACAGAACGGCGGCGCGATGTCGCTGGGTCGCACGGCATCGTTCCTCGATATCTACATTGAGCGCGACTTTAAAGCTGGCGTACTCAATGAGCAGCAGGCACAGGAACTGATCGATCACTTCATCATGAAGATCCGTATGGTACGCTTCCTGCGTACACCGGAATTTGATTCGCTGTTCTCCGGCGACCCAATCTGGGCGACGGAAGTGATCGGCGGGATGGGGCTGGACGGTCGTACGCTGGTGACCAAAAACTCCTTCCGCTATTTGCACACCCTGCACACTATGGGGCCTGCACCGGAACCTAACCTGACCATTCTTTGGTCGGAAGAATTACCGATTGCCTTCAAAAAATATGCCGCGCAGGTGTCGATCGTCACCTCTTCCTTGCAGTATGAAAACGACGATCTGATGCGTACTGACTTCAACAGCGACGATTACGCGATTGCCTGCTGCGTCAGCCCAATGGTGATTGGTAAGCAGATGCAGTTCTTTGGTGCGCGCGCTAACCTGGCGAAAACACTGCTGTACGCAATTAACGGCGGGGTGGATGAGAAGCTGAAGATTCAGGTCGGGCCGAAAACAGCACCATTGATGGACGACGTGCTGGACTACGACAAAGTGATGGACAGCCTCGATCATTTCATGGACTGGCTGGCAGTGCAGTACATCAGCGCGCTGAATATCATCCACTACATGCACGACAAGTACAGCTATGAAGCCTCGCTGATGGCGCTGCACGATCGTGATGTTTATCGCACGATGGCTTGCGGCATCGCGGGTCTGTCGGTGGCGACGGACTCCCTGTCTGCCATCAAATATGCCCGCGTGAAACCGATCCGTGACGAAAACGGCCTGGCGGTGGATTTCGAAATCGACGGCGAATATCCGCAGTATGGCAACAACGACGAGCGCGTAGACAGCATTGCCTGCGATCTGGTTGAACGCTTTATGAAGAAAATTAAAGCGCTGCCAACCTATCGCAACGCCGTCCCTACCCAGTCGATTCTGACTATCACTTCTAACGTGGTGTACGGCCAGAAAACCGGTAACACGCCAGACGGTCGTCGTGCGGGTACACCGTTCGCACCGGGCGCTAACCCGATGCACGGTCGTGACCGCAAAGGTGCGGTAGCCTCGCTGACGTCGGTGGCGAAACTGCCGTTCACCTACGCCAAAGACGGGATCTCGTACACCTTCTCGATCGTGCCTGCGGCGCTGGGCAAAGAAGATCCAGTACGTAAAACCAACCTTGTCGGCCTGCTGGATGGGTATTTCCACCACGAAGCGGATGTCGAAGGCGGTCAACACCTCAACGTCAACGTAATGAATAGGGAAATGCTGCTGGATGCCATCGAGCACCCGGAAAAATATCCTAACCTGACAATCCGTGTCTCTGGCTACGCCGTGCGCTTCAACGCACTGACCCGTGAACAGCAACAGGATGTTATTTCACGTACTTTTACCCAGGCGCTCTGACGCCGGAGGATGTATGAAAAAGATTATCGAAACGCAACGTGCCCCAGGCGCAATCGGCCCTTATGTTCAGGGCGTTGATTTAGGCAGTATGGTCTTCACCTCCGGGCAAATTCCGGTTTGCCCACAAACCGGTGAGATCCCGGCTGATGTGCAAGATCAGGCGCGTTTAAGCCTCGAAAACGTCAAAGCGATCGTGGTTGCTGCCGGGCTGAGCGTGGGCGATATCATCAAGATGACCGTGTTCATCACCGATCTGAATGATTTTGCCACCATCAACGAAGTCTATAAGCAGTTCTTCGATGAGCATCAGGCGACCTACCCGACCCGGAGCTGTGTACAGGTCGCGCGTTTGCCGAAAGATGTGAAGCTGGAAATTGAAGCCATCGCAGTACGTAGTGCGTAAAGCCTCGTGAGCGGGACGGTCGCAAGGTCGTTCCGCTCCACTTCACTGAACGGCAATCCGAGGGTGTGGATATGATTAGTGCATTCGATATTTTCAAAATTGGGATTGGTCCCTCCAGTTCGCATACCGTGGGGCCAATGAATGCCGGAAAAAGTTTTATTGATCGGCTGGAAAGTAGCGGCTTATTAACCGCGACGAGCCATATTGTGGTCGATCTGTACGGGTCGTTGTCACTGACGGGCAAAGGCCATGCCACGGATGTCGCCATCATCATGGGACTGGCAGGAAACAGTCCGCAGGATGTTGTCATTGATGAGATCCCTGCATTTATAGAGTTAGTAACGCGCAGCGGGCGGCTGCCAGTGGCATCTGGTGCGCATATTGTTGATTTTCCTGTAGCAAAGAACATTATCTTCCATCCCGAAATGTTGCCTCGCCATGAGAACGGAATGCGGATCACTGCCTGGAAGGGACAGGAAGCGCTATTAAGTAAAACCTATTACTCTGTCGGCGGCGGGTTTATTGTCGAAGAAGAACACTTCGGCCTGTCGCACGATGTCGAAACGTCCGTACCTTACGATTTCCACTCAGCAGGTGAACTGCTGAAAATGTGTGATTACAACGGCCTGTCTATATCTGGTCTGATGATGCACAACGAGCTGGCGCTGCGCAGCAAAGCGGAAATTGACGCAGGGTTTGCCCGTATCTGGCAAGTGATGCATGACGGTATTGAACGCGGGATGAACACTGAAGGCGTGCTGCCTGGTCCGCTCAATGTGCCGCGTCGTGCCGTAGCGCTGCGTCGTCAGCTGGTTTCCAGCGATAACATCTCTAACGATCCGATGAATGTCATCGACTGGATCAACATGTATGCGCTGGCGGTTAGTGAAGAAAACGCAGCTGGCGGGCGTGTGGTAACGGCACCGACTAACGGTGCGTGCGGCATTATTCCGGCAGTGCTGGCTTATTACGATAAGTTCCGTCGTCCGGTAAACGAGCGGTCAATTGCCCGCTATTTTCTGGCCGCGGGAGCTATTGGCGCGCTGTATAAAATGAACGCCTCCATCTCTGGCGCGGAAGTCGGCTGTCAGGGGGAGATTGGCGTGGCCTGTTCAATGGCGGCGGCAGGGTTAACTGAACTCCTGGGCGGCAGTCCGGCGCAGGTATGCAATGCGGCGGAAATCGCGATGGAGCATAACCTTGGGCTGACCTGCGATCCGGTTGCCGGACAGGTACAAATCCCGTGCATTGAACGTAATGCCATTAATGCCGTGAAAGCAGTAAATGCCGCACGGATGGCGATGCGCCGCACCTCGGCACCACGTGTTTCACTCGATAAAGTGATCGAGACGATGTATGAAACCGGCAAAGATATGAACGATAAATACCGCGAAACATCACGCGGAGGACTGGCCATTAAAGTGGTCTGCGGCTGACATTACTGTCAGCTTTCATCCTTGGGTGCACAAATGTGCACCTTTTTTTTGTGATCTGCCGCAAATAGAGAATGAATATTCTCTTGTGATTAATTTAGTAGAAAATTCTTATCCATCTCCGTTATTTCAAAGTCTTGATTGTGAAGATTTTCTCTGACCTCGCGCGTATCATTTCTTTATTCTAATAACTCGCCTGCAAAAACGTAGACCGCATATCGCCTTGATGCGGCTCGGAAAAAAATAATAAGCCCTACAAAATATTGAGCGAGAAATTATGGAAATTGCATCGAATAAAGGCGTCATTGCAGACGCTTCGACCCCGGCGGGTCGTGCTGGAATGAGTGAGAGCGAGTGGCGAGAAGCGATCAAATTCGACAGTACTGACACCGGCTGGGTGATTATGAGTATCGGGATGGCGATTGGCGCGGGGATTGTTTTTCTCCCGGTGCAGGTCGGTTTGATGGGATTGTGGGTATTTTTGCTCTCATCGGTGATTGGTTACCCGGCAATGTATCTGTTTCAGCGATTGTTTATTAATACGCTGGCAGAATCACCAGAATGTAAAGATTACCCGAGTGTCATTAGCGGTTATTTAGGTAAAAACTGGGGCATCCTGTTAGGTGCGCTCTATTTCGTAATGCTGGTGATTTGGATGTTCGTCTATTCCACCGCCATCACCAACGATAGTGCTTCCTACCTGCATACCTTCGGCGTGACGGAAGGGTTGCTGTCAGACAGTCCCTTTTATGGTCTGGTACTGATTTGCATTCTGGTGGCGATCTCCTCACGCGGCGAGAAATTGTTATTCAAAATTTCGACGGGCATGGTGCTGACCAAGCTGCTGGTGGTCGCGGCGCTGGGCGTGTCGATGGTGGGAATGTGGCATCTGTATAACGTCGGTTCTCTACCGCCGCTGGGGCTACTGGTGAAAAACGCCATTATTACGCTGCCGTTTACCCTGACGTCGATTCTGTTTATCCAGACGTTAAGCCCGATGGTGATCTCTTATCGCTCGCGGGAAAAATCAATTGAAGTGGCGCGGCATAAAGCATTGCGGGCAATGAATATCGCGTTTGGCATTTTGTTTGTCACCGTCTTTTTCTACGCCGTGTCGTTCACGCTGGCGATGGGACATGACGAAGCGGTAAAAGCCTACGAGCAGAATATTTCCGCGTTGGCGATTGCCGCACAGTTTATTAGCGGTGACGGCGCAGCGTGGGTGAAAGTGGTCAGCGTCATTCTCAATATCTTTGCTGTAATGACTGCATTCTTTGGCGTCTATTTAGGCTTTCGCGAAGCAACGCAAGGGATCGTAATGAACATCCTGCGTCGCAAGATACCTGCCGAGAAGATTAACGAAAATCTCGTTCAGCGCGGCATCATGATTTTCGCCATTTTGCTGGCCTGGAGCGCCATCGTACTGAACGCCCCGGTGTTGAGCTTCACCTCTATCTGTAGCCCGATTTTCGGCATGGTAGGGTGCCTGATCCCGGCGTGGCTGGTTTACAAAGTACCGGCATTGCACAAATACAAAGGGATGTCTCTGTACCTGATTATCGTCACTGGTTTGTTGCTTTGTGTTTCTCCGTTCCTGGCATTTTCTTGATTTACCTGAAATTTTAAGGTTTTTAATATGTTTGATTCGACTTTAAATCCGTTATGGCAGCGTTACATCCTCGCCGTTCAGGAGGAGGTAAAACCGGCGCTGGGGTGTACTGAACCGATTTCACTGGCGCTAGCGGCGGCGGTTGCTGCGGCTGAACTGGAAGGTCCGGTTGAACGTGTAGAAGCCTGGGTTTCGCCAAATCTGATGAAGAACGGTCTGGGTGTCACCGTTCCCGGTACAGGAATGGTGGGGCTGCCAATTGCGGCGGCGCTGGGAGCGTTAGGTGGAAATGCTAACGCCGGGCTGGAAGTGCTGAAAGACGCAACAGCGCAGGCAATTGCCGATGCCAAAGCACTGCTGGCGGCGGGGAAAGTCTCAGTTAAGATCCAGGAACCTTGCGATGAAATCCTCTTCTCACGCGCCAAAGTCTGGAACGGTGAGAAGTGGGCGTGTGTCACCATCGTCGGCGGGCATACCAACATTGTGCATATTGAGACGCACAATGGTGTGGTGTTTACCCAGCAGGCGTGTGTGACAGAGGGCGAGCAAGAGTCGCCGCTGACGGTGCTTTCAAGAACGACGCTGGCTGAGATCCTGAAGTTCGTCAATGAAGTCCCGTTTGCGGCGATCCGCTTTATTCTCGATTCCGCGAAGCTAAATTGTGCGTTATCGCAGGAAGGTTTGAGCGGTAAGTGGGGGCTGCATATTGGCGCGACGCTGGAAAAACAGTGTGCACGCGGTTTGCTGGCGAAAGATCTCTCTTCATCCATTGTGATTCGTACCAGCGCGGCATCCGATGCGCGTATGGGCGGCGCTACGCTTCCGGCAATGAGTAACTCCGGCTCGGGTAACCAGGGGATCACTGCAACAATGCCAGTGGTGGTGGTAGCAGAACACTTCGGGGCCGATGATGAACGGCTGGCGCGTGCGCTGATGCTTTCGCATTTGAGCGCGATTTACATCCATAACCAGTTACCGCGTTTGTCTGCGCTTTGTGCCGCAACGACCGCAGCAATGGGGGCCGCCGCCGGGATGGCATGGCTGGTGGATGGGCGTTATGAAACCATTTCGATGGCGATCAGCAGTATGATCGGCGATGTCAGCGGCATGATTTGCGATGGTGCGTCGAACAGCTGCGCGATGAAGGTTTCGACCAGTGCTTCGGCTGCGTGGAAAGCGGTGTTAATGGCGCTGGATGATACCGCAGTGACCGGCAATGAAGGGATTGTGGCGCATGATGTTGAGCAGTCGATTGCCAACCTGTGTGCGTTAGCAAGCCATTCGATGCAGCAAACGGATCGGCAGATTATCGAGATTATGGCGAGCAAGGCCAGATAATCGCCAGGTTTTGGGTATCGTGCCGGATGCGATGCTGGCGCATCTTATCCGGCCTACGAATTGCACAATTTGTTGATGTTGTTGGGTTTTGTAGGCCGGATAAGGCGTTTACGCCGCATCCGGCACCTGTCTTTACGCGGTAGCTTCATCCTCGGCTAAACGCGTTTCAGCATCCGCGACGATGGCTTCCAGCTCGCTCAACATCTCTTCATAGCCAAAATTATTGGCGGTGCGAGCAGGTTCTTTCGCCACCACGGGCTTCACTGGCTGACGCTTTTTGGCCGATTTTTTACTCATCATCATCTCCCTGTAAAAACAACTAGACAGGCAAATCTATCAGCAAAGCGCGCAGTGGGGAATCGGCAACCAGCGTAATGTTAGCCTCGTCACGAATAAACGCCCCATCACCGCAGGTTAGCGCCGCTTTCTCTTCATGATGCGTAAGCGCATGAAATTTCCCGTGAATCGATTGCAAATACGCGCGTGGCCCATGCAACTGGAAATTCGCACTTTCGCCTTTGTCGAGCACGATATGGTGCAGCCACACTTGTTGGCGTAATTGCAGGCTTCCCATCGCACCCTCTGGCGAGGCGATTAATTGCTGCTTGTCCATATTAAGCGCCAGCTTTTGAATCAGCGGATTCTCTCGCTGCGGGCAGGCATCCAGCCAAAGCTGCATTCGCGTTAACGGTTTGTCTTTGCTGAGATTGTGTTCGCTATAGCTGACACCCGGCTGGGTAGAGAGCAGCAACGCCTCACCGGAGCTGGTCTGAACATGATTGCCTTCGCTGTCGCGATACTCTGCTTCTCCATCCAGAATCACATTTAAAATATCGACTTTGGGATAGGTTCGCGGCTGAAAGGCGGCACCTGGGGCCAGCACTTCCTGGTTAAGCACGCGCAGGGAGGCATAGCCTAACAATTTCGGGTCGAAGTAGTGTCCAAAGGAAAAAGTATACCGGGCCTGCAACCATCCGTAGTCTGCTTGTCCACACTGCCTGGCAGTTCGGGTAGTAATCATAATTCTTGACCTCTCTTTACTTCCTTTTATGGTAAGGGGCTGGACGCTACATTGTTAGCCAGATATTCTGCCCGGTATGTTCAAATTTCCTGAATGAGAACGAAATGGCCAAAGAAAGGGCATTAACGCTGGAAGCACTACGGGTTATGGATGCGATCGATCGCCGGGGCAGTTTTGCGGCGGCGGCGGATGAGCTGGGACGCGTGCCTTCCGCACTTAGCTACACCATGCAAAAACTGGAAGAAGAGCTGGATGTGGTGCTGTTTGACCGCTCGGGCCATCGCACCAAATTCACCAATGTCGGGAGGATGTTGCTGGAGCGAGGGCGCGTTTTGCTGGAAGCCGCAGATAAACTGACTACCGATGCGGAAGCCCTCGCGCGCGGTTGGGAAACGCATCTCACCATTGTGACCGAGGCGCTGGTACCGACACCTGCCTTTTTCCCGTTAATTGACAAACTGGCGGCAAAAGCCAATACCCAACTGGCAATCATCACCGAAGTGCTGGCGGGGGCGTGGGAACGACTGGAGCAGGGGCGGGCGGATATCGTTATCGCGCCGGATATGCATTTTCGTTCCTCGTCGGAGATCAACTCGCGCAAGCTCTATACGTTAATGAACGTCTACGTTGCCGCGCCTGATCACCCGATTCATCAGGAGCCGGAACCGTTATCTGAAGTGACGCGCGTGAAATATCGTGGAATTGCGGTGGCGGATACCGCTCGTGAGCGCCCGGTATTGACCGTACAGCTACTGGACAAACAGCCGCGTTTAACGGTGAGCACGATTGAAGATAAACGTCAGGCATTACTGGCGGGGCTTGGCGTGGCGACGATGCCGTATCCGATGGTCGAAAAAGATATCGCGGAAGGGCGGTTGCGTGTCGTCAGCCCAGAATCGACCAGCGAGATCGATATTATTATGGCCTGGCGTCGTGACAGTATGGGGGAAGCGAAATCCTGGTGTCTGCGGGAAATTCCCAAACTTTTTAGCGGAAAATAATATTTGTTATTGTTAATAAAAAGGGGCGAAATATCGCCCCAATTTTAATATTAATTTGAACCAAACTTCGGATCGTTTCCGTAACGATTGCTGCCAGAATTGCCCTCTAAACAGGCAAATACAAACAGAACTAACCAGCCAATGATCGGTACCAGATAGAGAAGCGCCCACGCACCTGAACGGTCAGTATCATGCAGACGACGAACGCACAGAGCAATGACCGGAATGATTGTTGCTGCCAGGTAAATGAGAGAAAGGAACGGAAACTCTAAACCTAAAATCAATTGAATGACATTGATAATAGCGCCGACGATGGCGTTAATCAGAGTAAACATCCAGTACTCTTTACGACGTGCGCGACCAGAGAAACCAACATAATTTTTTAATACGGATAAATACCACTGCATAAAAACATCCCTTTAATTAAAAGTGACGAAAGTTTATTCCGGGTATTGTGTAAATGCTATTCGTATCTTTCTTTTTCGGATGTTATAAAGGTTTTGATATTTAAGATAAATACATGGTTATTTTTTATATGTAATTTATATAACGACATTGAAATATTTTAAATAAACATTAGTAAATTATTCATTCATCAACATAATGATAAAAGCCGGATGAGTCAGACATCCGGCGAGGAGATTTGTTTTAAGGTTCCAGTTTTGGATCAGGTCCAAAGCGGTTTTCGCCTGGCGTACCCGCCTGGCAGTTAAAGACGATGATAATAAGCCAGCCGATAAACGGGATTAAGAATAGCAGTGCCCACCACGCCGAGCGGTCGGTGTCGTGCAGGCGGCGGAACTGAACTGCCCACCATGGTAAAAACACCAGAATACCGTAGATTGTCGTCAGGATGCCTTCGCCACCGGCACGTTGCCAGCCTAACATTTTATCCAGCAGCCCCAGCACGAACGTAAAGATGATGTTGACCAGAATAAACATCCAGTACTCTTTGCGCCGCGCACGACCCCGGAAACCGACATAATTTTTTAGTACTTTCAGATACCAGTCCATTTTTGCCTCAATTTTGCTCAATCACTTGTTTTTAAAGCAGCAAATTAAGAATAGACGTGAATGAAATGGCAGTAAATATTCGTTCAAGGAATTAATAAAGTGCCGTGAAGGCGCGCTAAGACTGATGACAAGCGCAAAATCGCCAGATGCGCTACGCTTATCTGGCCTACGCGGCATTGTAACATATTGAATATAAACGTTTTGTAGGTTGGAGAAGACGTTCACGCCGCATCCGACATGAACAACATGCACTTAGCTAATAATCAGAGGCACCCCGTAAGGTGCCTTTTTTTAACCGAAGCGAACATCTCGTCCATGCGGTTCATCGAGATCCTGCCACGGACCAATTGAAATAATCCCCGTAGGGTTGATGGTCTTATGGCTGCGGAAGTAATGATTACGGATGTGATTGAAATTGACAGTTTCGGCGATCCCCGGCATCTGGTAGATATCGCGCAGAAAACCGTACAGATTCAGGTAATCGCTGATGCGGTGCTTATCACACTTGAAGTGGGTCACATACACCGGATCAAAACGGACCAGCGTGGTCCACAGGCGAATATCGGCTTCGGTTAGCTGATTGCCGGTCAGGTAACGATGCTGGCCTAAAATCTGCTCCAGTCGCGCCAGCGATTCAAACACTTTCGCCACCGCCTCGTCGTAAGCTTGCTGGCTGGTGGCAAAACCAGCTTTATACACGCCGTTGTTAACGGTGTCATAAATCCAGCCGTTAAGTTCGTCAATTTTCGTTTGCAGGGCTGGTGGGTAGTAATCACCCGCTTTCGCGCCCAGCGCATCAAACGCGGTATTGAACATGCGGATGATTTCCGCTGATTCGTTGCTGACGATGGTGTGGTTCTTTTTGTCCCAGAGTACGGGAACAGTAACTCGTCCGCTGTAGTGTGGATCGGCGTGGAGATAAAGCTGATACAAAAATTCATGTTGATAGAGTGTATCGCCGGTTGCACCCGGAAAACTGTCATCAAAGGTCCAGCCGTTTTCCAGCATCAGCGGGTTCACTACGGAAACGGAAATAAACGGTTCCAGTCCTTTGAGTTTACGCATGATCAGCGTGCGGTGCGCCCACGGGCAGGCGAGTGAAACATAGAGATGATAACGATCTTTCTCTGCGATAAAACCGCCTGTGCCAGTGGGGCCTGGCGCGCCATCGGCAGTGAGCCAGTTACGAAATGCGGAAGCTGAACGTTGAAATTTACCGCCGGTAGATTTGGTATCGTACCAGGTGTCATGCCAGACGCCGTCAATCAGTTGACCCATATTTCTCTCCTCCAATAGCAAAAACGAGGAGCTTCCTCCTCGTTTTTTATCATTAAGTATAGCGCGTGCTTACCACTTTTTATTCAGCAGGCGGTCGATGCTATACGCGCCCGGACCGGTAATTGCCAGCAGCAGGAATCCGCCAGAAATTGTCAGGTTTTTCATGAACATCAGCGAGTTGACGCCTTCAGCAAAGTTGCTGTGAAATAAAAATGCCGTCAGCAGCGTAAAGCCCGCAGTAAACAGGGCAGTGGTGCGAGTCAGGAAACCGAACAGGATTGCCAGACCACCACCGAACTCAAGCAGAATCACCAGCGGCAGCATAAAACCCGGGACGCCCATTGCTTCCATATATTGTTGGGTACCCGCGTAGCCAGTAATTTTTCCCCAGCCAGCGGTAATAAACAGAATCGGCATTAAAATGCGCGCTACCAGTACACCAACATCTTCTAATTTTTTCATCATACTCTCCACTGCGCCACTCAGGCTGCTGATTGTTTTTTTGTGCAAGGGCGCGGTATTAGCGTCGTTGCTGTCGATGGAGAGAATCATAAACGTGGTGAATGATGAATGTTAGCAAGGAAAACTGTCAAAAATCTTCAAAAAATTTGAGGGATAAGGCCGGAATGGCTCCGGCCAGAGGGAAGTTAACCGCGAAGTTGTTGCTGCTTGAGGGTCGTTTTCACCAGACGCCAGGCGCTCCATACGCCAAAACCGCGTCTGGCCCAGCGGACCAGCATATTAGGATGGCGAATCGTCCAGATCGCCATCACGCTACTGCCTACCAGCGCCCAGGAGCGCAGACTTAGCAGCATATTCCAGCGACGATCGTAAGCGCCTGTTGCCTCCAGCCATTCACGACGACTGGCGGAAAGATCCAGCCGTTGTTGCTGGATCTGGCTCAGCAGTTGCGCCTTACGTCGTTCAAGTTCGACTTTACTGCTCACGGGACTCCTCCTCGAGCAGCTGCCGATCGTTTGCCAGCTCATGGCGCGTGTGGCGCAGCAGGGTGGATTTACGCGATTTACGTAACGTCCAGATACCGCCAATCAGTGCCAGTAGCAGCAACACCACGGTGGTGGCAATCATCGCATTCAGGCGATATTGCGGATCAACCGCCCAAATAATCAGCACCATCAGGCTCATAAGACCAAATGCAGCGAAAAGCATCGTCAGGCCCAGCATCAGTAAAAGTTGAAAGAGATTCGCTTTTTCCTCTTCCAGCTCCACCACCGCCAGCCGCAGACGTGTTTCCACCATTTCAACCATGATGGAAACAATTCGCTGCCCGATGCCCAGAACGCTTTTACCGGGCCCTTGCGCGTGATGAGTGTCCGCCATAATTAACGACGCGACAGCAGAACGCCGAGCACTACACCGATTGCAGCGCCAATGCCCACGCCCGTCCACGGGTTTTCACGCACATACTCATCGGCACGCGCTGCCGCGACACGGGTTTGTTTGGCAATGGCATCACCGGTTTCACCCAGGCGATAACGGCTCTGTTTCAGTGCCTGCTCCGCTTTGCTACGAATCTTACTCAACTCTTCTTTCGACTTCTCGCCAGATGAGCTAAGCACCTCTTCCAGCGTATCGGAAAGGGATTTCAACTCAGCACGCAGATGTTCCGTAGTGTGTTCTTTCGACATAGTTTTCTCCAGGTGAGTAAGTAGTGACTATTGTGAGTTAGTAGTCGCGCGCTTCCAGCTTTTTCAGCTCTTCCTGCGCTTCTGCCAGTTTCCGTTCGCGTTTGGCAATCTTATCGGCATCGCCTTTTTGCTTCGCCTCGGCTAAATCTTGCTGGCGTTCCGCCACCTCATCTTTCTGCTTTGCGATTTTCTTCTGATGATCGGCACGCAGCTGGCTATCTGAACAGTTGGCCCGGACTTCACTCAGGGCTTTATTCAGACCGTCAATACGATTCTGGTTTTGGTGTTTTTCGGCATAGCTGATCTCCTTAAGGATATTTTGCTCCTTTTCCTGACACAGGGTAGTGGCATAACTACCGGCACTAAGAGCAAAAAGAGAAACAGCTAAAGCGATGCGGTATTTCATTCTTGAACCTTCCATTGTGATTCGGACCTATTACAAAGGAACGATTGTCCAGACAACGAAGCGGTAGTGTTAACCACCGCCTCATTAATCATAGACAGTTACGGTGAAATCACCAAAGTCAGTGATATGTTTCGGATAACAGGAAGTTATCCGAAGCGATGAGAGTTATCCCGCAACCGGGTCAGCCACTGCATAGCCTGACTATTATTGTCCTGCTGTGCAATGATGTAGCCATGGGGCAATGTTCTGTCGAGGACCGCTTTTGCGGCGGCACTCTGGTCGCTGGAGTCAAAGGTAATTAACAGAGTGTCATTTTTGGGGGTGATACTTTTGAAAGGAATGCCGTGAGCGTCAAGGTGATGCCAGATTGAAAAACCGTCTGGCATCGTTGTCCCTTGATGAACGGCACGAATCGCCAGCGTAGACTCTTGCTGGCGAACCGCGGACCAGGCCAGCAACAGTGTGCCGACCAGAAGTAAAACAGCGCCGGACCAGGCTAGCTGGCGAAGCGACATGCGAGGTATTTGCATCCCTTACCCCCGATTTCCATATTTCTTTTTCCATAACACGACCAGAGAACCTGCCAGGCCAAACACCAGAAGCACCACCGGGAGCAGCATCAGGCATGACATCAGCTGGTCCTCGTACTTTAAAAATACCGGCGTTTTGCCGAGCATGTAACCCAGAGTTGTCAGGATCAATACCCACAGCAGACCGCTCATCCAGTTGAAGAACTGAAAGCGCGCGTTATTCAGCCCTGATAATCCGGCAATCGTCGGCAGCAGTGTTCTGACAAATGCAATAAAGCGACCAATTAACAGCGCCGATAAACCGTGTTTATGAAAAAGATGGTGTGCGCGTTGATGATAATGCGCGGGTAAATGAGATAGCCAGTTTTGTACGGTGCGGGTATTGCCCAGCCATCGCCCCTGAATATAGCTGACCCAGCAACCGAGGCTGGCGGCAACGGTCAGCAGCAGAATCGTTTGCGGATAGCCCATCGCGCCTTTCGCAATCAATACGCCGACCAACACCAGTAAACTGTCGCCCGGTAAAAAGGCCGCCGGAAGCAAGCCGTTTTCAAGGAACAAAATTACAAACAAGACAAAATACAACATGCCAATCATCGACGGATTGGCCAAGGTTTCAAAATCCTGCGCCCACAGGGCTTGCAGCAATTGGGTCAAAAGTTCCATTCATTATTCCTGGTGAATCGGTTAACGCCACGCTGGTTTTAAAAGATGCACTACCGCAATGTTATTGCTGTTTTGGTATGTTTTGCGGGTTTGATACATCAACACAGCCTGAACTATTCCCTGTTAAATCGTGAGATAAGAAAGCATTCAAAAGCATAAATTCAAATTGAATCTAATTGTAACAAAGGTCAACGTTGTTCGTTATCAAAATTACATGTCCGTGGAGTCTGATTTTGCTGATTGCAGGGGAGGGTGGCGAGAGGATTTACACAGGCTGACACTTTATACTTTTCGCTTACCGACGAAGCAAACAGGCGCATTGCAGCGCCTGTCGGATGGAAATTTCATTTGCTGCCGCTGGTGGCCGTATCGAGATGCACTACCGGGTTTTCTGCGAACAGATAGCGGTCGGCATTGAACTCGAAATCGTCGCTGGTTTCGTTAAATAACATGATTTTGGTGTTTTCCAGATGCTGCCACATTGCCAGCTTGGCAGCATGAGGATCTTTGCGAATTAACGCCTTGAGGATCTGATCGTGGTCATCGCACCAGTTATCGACAGTACGGGCATCAATGTGTTCGTGTAGTTTTTTCCAGTACGGGTTATGGCTACGTTGGGTCCACATTTTTTCAACGATAGCCGCCAGGGCGGAGTTCTGCGTCGCCAGGGCTACCTGAATGTGGAACTGCAAATCCCACTCGGAATCACGGAAGCATTGTTCGCCGCGCGCCTGCTCCTGGATGGCCATCAGTTTCATGATGTCCTGTTTCGTTACCTGAGTTGCCGCGAACTCGGCAATATTACTTTCGATGAGCTGGCGAGCCTGGAGCAACTCAAACGGACCGTAATTGGCGAATTCCATATTATTGTCCGCCGCCTGCTGATGACGCGGCTGGTTGGAAACCACGTGAATACCTGAACCTTTACGCACCTCCACATAGCCTTCAACTTCCAGCATGATGATGGCTTCACGAACTACCGTACGGCTGACGTTCTTTTCATCGGCAATAAAGCGCTCAGCAGGCAGTTTATCACCCACCAGATAGACGCCCTGTTCGATGCGCTCTTTCAGATCAGCGGCAAGTTGTTGATACAAACGGCGTGGTTCAGTGATTTCCATATGCGCTCCAGGCATGATACGGCAGACTATATTTGTTATACCACTTTTGCGAGTTTAGCTCTACTCACAGTGATGAAAAAGCCGCCTGAGAAGGCGGCTTTGAAGGGAAACTAAAACTTACACGAAGCCTTAATGTTGCGGTGCAGGATCGTTATGTGTTTCCTGCGCCACCTCAATCGCCGGTTTGTTCTGCAACACCGTCCAGATAACCAGCGCACCCAGCAGGTCAAATACTGCCAGAACTGCGAACAGCGGGCTGAAGCCGATGGTGTCAGCCAGTGCACCGACAACCAGCGCAAACAGCGTACTTGCCAGCCATGCGGACATCCCGGTTAAACCGTTTGCCGTTGCCACTTCGTTACGACCGAACACGTCAGAAGAGAGCGTAATCAGCGCGCCAGACAGTGCCTGGTGAGCAAAACCACCGATACACAGCAGCATAATTGCGACATACGGGTTGGTGAACAGACCGATCATACCCGGGCCAATCATCAGCACAGCACCCAGCGTTACGACCATCTTACGAGAAACGATCAGGTTAACACCAAACCAACGCTGGAACAGCGGCGGCAGGTAACCACCGAGGATACAACCGAGGTCAGCAAACAGCATCGGCATCCAGGCAAACATCGCGATCTCTTTCAGGTTAAAGCCGTAAACTTTAAACATGAACAGCGGGATCCACGCGTTAAAAGTACCCCAGGCCGGTTCTGCCAGGAAACGCGGCAGTGCAATACCCCAGAACTGACGGTTACGCAGGATCTGACCAACGGACATTTTCTTCGCCGTGCTCACCTGGTGCTGGGCTTCCTGACCATTAATAATGTAGTCGCGTTCTTCATCGGTCAGATGCTTCTGGTCGCGCGGATGTTTATAGAAAATCAGCCATGCCATTGCCCAGATAAAGCTCAATGCACCGGAGATGATAAATGCCATCTGCCAGCTGTGCATCACGATTGCCCATACAACCAGCGGCGGCGCAATCATCGCACCAATAGAAGAACCTACGTTAAAGTAGCCTACTGCGATGGAACGCTCTTTCGCCGGGAACCATTCGGAGCTGGCTTTCAGACCCGCCGGGATCATCGCTGCTTCCGCGGCACCGACCGCACCACGAGCAATCGCCAGGCCACCCCAGCTACCTGCCAGCGCGGTTGCACCACAGAATACGGCCCACAGTACAGCAAACATTGCGTAACCGATTTTCGTACCCAGCACATCCAGTACATAACCCGCTACCGGTTGCATGACCGTATAAGCAGCAGAATAGGCTGCGATGATATAGGAATACTGTTGGGTGGAGATGTTTAACTCTTCCATCAGAGTTGGCGCAGCTGCCGCCACAGTGTTACGCGTCAGGTAACCAAGCACGGTGCCGAGCGTCACCAGTGCGATCATATACCAACGTAACCCTTTAATTTTACGCATGTAAAACCTCATCGTTTTGTTATATCCGCAGGAAGCGCGGCCATCATCCCGCCAGAGGCTGAAGATGTTAGTTACGACCGGGTAACCGAAAAAAAACCGGCACGCCCCGAACGTTGCCATGAAAGTTTCGTGCTAATTCGGCTTCCGTACCGGTTAACCCGATTCATCTAACAAATGAATGAATCGGCAATTTGCATTCCGTCGACTTATGATTTGCGACGGCAGAAAGATAACTTGTCATACAACTTTAAAAGGTGAGAGCCATCACAAATGTGGGAATATTTGTAGGGACATTACCTGATGACAACGAGGCCAGTACTGGCGCGGCCTGCAGCGAGATTTACCACTTTGAGAGTAATTTTTTTAACTACGTTTATTGATCTATCTCACGAAAATATCTTCGGACTCTGGAAATTGGTGTGATAACTTTGTCAGCATCGCACCATAAGCAAGCTAGCTCACTCGTTGAGAGGAAGACGAAAATGACTCCGTTTATGACTGAAGATTTCCTGTTAGATACCGAATTTGCCCGCCGTCTGTATCACGACTACGCAAAAGACCAGCCGATTTTCGATTACCATTGCCATTTGCCGCCGCAGCAGATTGCGGAAGACTATCGTTTTAAAAACCTGTATGACATCTGGTTGAAGGGCGATCACTACAAATGGCGCGCTATGCGTACCAACGGTGTGGCCGAGCGTCTGTGCACCGGTGATGCGTCTGACCGTGAAAAATTTGACGCCTGGGCGGCGACTGTTCCGCACACTATCGGCAACCCGTTATACCACTGGACGCACCTCGAACTGCGTCGTCCGTTTGGTATCACTGGCAAATTGCTTTCTCCGTCAACTGCCGATGAAATCTGGAACGAATGTAATGAACTGCTGGCGCAGGATAACTTCTCCGCGCGCGGCATCATGCAGCAGATGAACGTGAAAATGGTCGGCACCACCGATGACCCGATCGATTCTCTGGAGCATCACGCAGAGATCGCCAAAGACGGCTCTTTCACCATTAAAGTGCTGCCGAGCTGGCGTCCTGATAAAGCCTTCAACATCGAACAGGCGACCTTTAACGACTACATGGCGAAGCTGGGCGAAGTTTCCGATACCGACATCCGCCGCTTTGCTGATCTGCAAACTGCCCTGACCAAACGTCTGGATCACTTCGCCGCTCACGGCTGTAAAGTGTCTGACCACGCGCTGGATGTGGTGATGTTTGCTGAAGCGAACGAAGCGGAACTGGACAGCATCCTCGCGCGCCGTCTGGCAGGCGAAACCCTGAGCGAGCACGAAGTGGCACAGTTCAAAACTGCGGTGCTGGTGTTCCTCGGCGCTGAATACGCACGTCGCGGCTGGGTACAGCAGTACCACATTGGCGCACTGCGTAATAACAACCTGCGTCAGTTTAAACTGCTGGGGCCGGATGTCGGCTTTGACTCCATCAACGACCGTCCGATGGCGGAAGAGCTGTCTAAGTTGCTGAGCAAGCAGAACGAAGAAAACCTGCTGCCGAAAACCATTCTCTACTGCCTGAACCCGCGCGATAACGAAGTGCTGGGCACTATGATCGGTAACTTCCAGGGCGAAGGTATGCCGGGCAAAATGCAGTTCGGTTCCGGCTGGTGGTTTAACGATCAGAAAGACGGTATGGAACGTCAGATGACCCAACTGGCGCAGCTCGGTCTGCTGAGCCGCTTTGTCGGTATGCTGACTGACAGCCGTAGCTTCCTGTCATACACCCGTCACGAATACTTCCGCCGCATTCTGTGCCAGATGATTGGTCGCTGGGTGGAAGCGGGCGAAGCGCCGGCGGACATCAACCTGCTGGGCGAGATGGTGAAAAATATTTGCTTTAACAATGCGCGTGACTACTTCGCCATTGAACTGAACTAAGGTCTGGGGTTGATATGCAATACATCAAGATCCATGCGCTGGATAACGTCGCGGTCGCTTTAGCGGATTTGGCTGAAGGCACAGAAGTCAGTGTCGATAACCAGACTGTTACGCTGCGCCAGGATGTTGCTCGTGGACATAAATTTGCGTTAACGGATATCGCAAAAGGGGCCAACGTCATCAAATATGGCCTGCCGATTGGTTATGCATTGGCGGATATTGCGGCGGGGGAACACGTTCACGCCCACAATACGCGCACGAATCTGAGCGATCTGGATCAGTATCGCTATCAACCTGATTTTCAGGATCTGCCTGCGCAAGCGGCAGATCGTGAAGTGCAGATCTATCGTCGCGCTAACGGCGATGTCGGGGTGCGCAATGAGCTGTGGATCCTGCCAACCGTGGGCTGTGTCAACGGCATCGCGCGGCAGATCCAGAACCGTTTTCTGAAAGAGACCAACAACGCTGAAGGTACCGACGGCGTGTTCCTCTTCAGCCACACCTACGGCTGCTCACAGCTGGGCGACGATCACATTAATACCCGCACCATGCTGCAAAACATGGTGCGCCACCCGAACGCAGGCGCAGTGCTGGTGATTGGTCTGGGCTGTGAAAACAACCAGGTTGCCGCATTCCGTGAAACGCTGGGCGATATCGATCCTGAACGCGTTCATTTCATGAACTGCCAACAGCAGGATGATGAGATCGAGGCCGGGATCGAGCATTTGCATCAGCTGTATAACGTGATGCGCAACGATAAACGCGAGCCAGGCAAACTCAGCGAACTGAAGTTTGGTCTGGAGTGCGGTGGTTCTGACGGTCTTTCTGGTATTACTGCTAACCCGATGCTGGGGCGTTTCTCTGACTACGTGATTGCTAACGGCGGTACTACCGTACTGACCGAAGTGCCGGAGATGTTTGGCGCAGAGCAGTTGCTGATGGACCATTGCCGCGACGAAGCAACGTTTGAAAAACTGGTCACCATGGTCAATGACTTCAAGCAGTACTTTATTGCCCATGACCAGCCGATCTACGAAAACCCATCACCGGGGAACAAAGCAGGCGGTATCACCACGCTGGAAGATAAATCGCTTGGCTGTACCCAGAAAGCGGGTTCCAGTGTCGTGGTTGACGTGCTGCGTTACGGCGAGCGTCTGAAAACGCCGGGGCTGAACTTGTTAAGTGCGCCGGGTAACGATGCCGTAGCGACCAGCGCCCTGGCGGGTGCGGGCTGCCATATGGTGCTGTTTAGTACTGGTCGTGGCACGCCGTATGGTGGATTTGTGCCGACGGTGAAAATCGCCACCAACAGTGAACTGGCGGCGAAGAAAAAACACTGGATCGACTTTGACGCGGGTCAGCTGATCCACGGTAAAGCGATGCCGCAGTTGTTGGAAGAATTTATCGACACCATCGTTGAGTTTGCCAATGGTAAACAAACCTGCAACGAGCGTAACGACTTCCGCGAACTGGCGATCTTCAAAAGCGGCGTAACGCTATAAAGTCGAAATGAGTTGTTAATAAAAAACGGCGTTTCATAATGTGAAGCGCCGTTTGCTTTTCCATACCTGCTAAGGATTTATCATGACCGCGTATTGGCTGGCCCAGGGCGTGGGTGTCATCGCCTTTCTGATTGGTATCACAACATTTTTCAATCGTGACGAACGTCGCTTCAAAAAGCAGCTTTCGGTCTATAGCGCCGTTATTGGCGTACATTTTTTTCTTCTGGGTACCTATCCCGCCGGTGCCAGTGCCATTCTTAATGCCATTCGTACACTGATTACTTTACGCACGCGCAGCTTATGGGTAATGGCGATTTTTATTGTGCTGACTGGCGGAATTGGCCTCGCGAAGTTCCATCATCCTGTCGAACTATTGCCGGTTATCGGCACGATTGTCAGTACCTGGGCGCTGTTCCGCTGTAAAGGGCTGACCATGCGCTGCGTGATGTGGTTTTCAACGTGTTGCTGGGTGATTCACAACTTCTGGGCGGGGTCGATAGGCGGCACGATGATTGAGGGGAGTTTTCTGCTTATGAATGGCCTGAATATCATTCGTTTCTGGCGGATGCAGAAAAGGGGGATTGATCCGTTTAAAGTAGAGAAAACCCCTTCCGCCGTAGACGAAAGGGGGTAAACATTAATTACGCAGGGCGCTATTTGCCAGACGATCGTCTTCTGCCTGGCAAGCTGCCGCAGTGAACAGCACGTCAGTTGAAGAGTTCAGCGCGGTTTCGCAAGAGTCCTGCAATACGCCGATGATAAAGCCGACGGCAACCACCTGCATGGCGATATCGTTCGAAATACCGAACATATTACAGGCCAGTGGGATCAGCAGCAGAGACCCCCCCGCCACGCCGGATGCGCCACAGGCACACAGAGAAGCCACTACGCTCAACAGCAGCGCTGTGGGCAGATCGACCGGAATACCCAGCGTATTAACCGCAGCCAGCGTCAACACGGTAATGGTGATTGCTGCGCCCGCCATATTGATGGTGGCTCCCAGCGGAATAGAAACGGAATAGGTATCGCGATCCAGATTCAGCTTTTCACACAGCGCCATATTCACCGGAATGTTCGCTGCAGAGCTGCGGGTGAAGAAGGCATACACACCGCTTTCACGCAGGCACAGCAGCACCAGCGGGAACGGGTTACGACGAATTTTCCACCACACCAGCAATGGGTTAACCACCAGCGCCACCAGTAACATACAGCCAACCAGCACGACCAGCAGTTGCGCGTAGCCCCACAGTGTGGAGAAACCGGTGGTTGCCAGGGTAGAAGAAACCAGACCAAAAATACCGATCGGTGCGAAGCGAATGACCAGTTTCACCATAAAGGTGACGGCATTCGACATATCGTTGACCAGGTTTTTGGTGGTCTCGTTACCGTGACGCAGTGCGAAACCGAGGCCAATTGCCCACACCAGAATCCCGATGTAGTTACCTTTCAGCAGCGCGTCGATGGGGTTGGAAACCATGCTCATTACCAGCCCGCGCATCACTTCGACAATGCCTGACGGCGGCGAAATATCACCCGCGCTACTGGACAAGTGCAGGGTAGAAGGGAAGGCAAAGCTGAAGACTACTGCGGCCAGAGCAGCAGAGAAGGTGCCCAGTAGATAGAGGAACAAAATAGGACGGATATTGGTTTTCTGCCCGTGCTGGTGGTTAGCAATAGACGCCATTACCAGCATCAACACCAGGATGGGGGCAACGGCTTTCAGTGCGCCGACGAACAAAGTACCTAACAGACCAACAGCTTCCGCCGCGGGTTTTGAGATCCATGCCAGAAGAATCCCCAGAACAAGGCCGACCAGGATTTGTTTTACCAGGCTGCCATGAGCCAGACGCCGGAATAGCCCCGGTGAACGTTGCGTAGTCATTTTTCGATCCTTTCATTGTGTTGTCGCACATCCCTGGTGCGTTCTGTCGACGCATCTTTCAGGATGTAACAAAGTGTTTGCAAGGTCGAGTATAAGGAAAGTTACAGCTTCGGGAAGCGAAAAATGCTGGATTTTAAAGAGAGGTCATATTTTGCAACTTAATGGTTACATTTATTTGACATAAACAGAGGGAAGGACTGGCTACTAAGGCTGATTAGATAACATATGGGCAAAACTATTTGGAATATGAGAACGGTTGCGCTCCTTTAATGTGTTATGCCATATAAAGTCACTGGCGCAGGGAGCGCGCAGGGGGCGGCCAATCGCCGCCGCCCCCTGCACCCCCAGGCTCTGGCGAACAAAATCGCCGCTGCGCGGTTCCCTCAGCTTATCCCTTGCGGCTACCGGGTCGGGCGCAAGGGAACGTCCCTGTAAGATGCGCCCTCGCCGCGCATCCATGCGCGTCGCCCCGGCCTCCAGGGAACGCTTCGGCGATTTTGACGCCACCAACACCCGTGCGGTCTTTTTGTAAAGAGCTATAAGCCGATTACATAATTAATAGCTCACCTTTGTCTGGAATGAGTTATCTCTAGTAATGGCTTAATATACAGCGAATCATTCTCCCCGCTGCTTATCATGCCGATAATTCACCCAGGCGTTGATAATAAATGTCATCACCAGAATGCCAAACACCACGCCCAGCGAGACGGCGATTGGAATATGGTAGAAGTCGACAATCAGCATCTTGATACCGATAAACACCAGAATCACCGCCAGGCCATATTTGAGCATCGAGAAACGTTCTGCTACGCCCGCCAGCAGGAAATACATCGCACGCAGGCCGAGGATCGCAAACAGGTTTGAGGTCAGCACAATAAACGGATCGGTGGTCACGGCGAAGATAGCCGGGATGCTATCCACGGCGAAAATCACGTCGCTCAATTCCACCAGAATCAGCACCAGCATCAGCGGCGTGGCATACAGCAAGCCATTCTTACGCACAAAGAAATGCTCGTTGTCGATGGTGTCGGTCATGCGCAAATGACCGCGTAGCCAGCGCACCAGCGGCTTGTCGCCAATGCCTGATTCATCTTCATGGGCCAGCGCCATCTTCACGCCGGTAAACAGCAGGAAGGCACCGAAGATATACAGGATCCAGTCGAACTGCGAAATCAGCCAGCTGCCAGTGAAGATCATGATGGTACGCAGAACAATCGCCCCGAGCACGCCATACACCAGCACGCGCCGTTGTAACGCCGCCGGAACAGAGAAATAGCTGAACAACATCAGCCAGACAAAGACGTTATCGACCGCCAGCGATTTCTCAATCAGATAACCCGTGAGAAAGGCCAGTGCCTGTGGATCGGCAACGGCGCGACCTTCGGTTTGCACCAGATACCACCAGAAAGCGGCGTTAAACAGTAACGACAGCGTCACCCAGACCAGCGACCAGGCCGCAGCCTGTTTCATGGTCATGGCATGTGCCCCACGACGCCCCTGCAACAACAGGTCGATAGCCAGCATAATGGCGACAACAACAGCGAATCCGCCCCATAGCAACGGCGTGCCGACAGTATTCATAGAAGTTCCTTACACATAAAAAAACGGCCAACGTCGGAAGACGTCAGCCGCTGCTTTTTATGCATAGACCTCGCCTTCCGGCAAGGTCTCACTTACAACAAAAAAGGAATACGTCTGCGTATTCCTTTCGGGTTGCCCGGTGACCGGATGTGGTTTTGCACACATCGTAATGACGATCGACCGGCAATGAAGTTACTCCCCTTTGCAGGTAACAAAGTATGACAGACCATTCAGTCAGTCAATGGTCTGTTACATGCCTTTTACACTGCTTTACGGTAACCATTATTGTTTTACGCTATCTGCCGGAAAAATCACCCCAGTCTGGCGGCGGATTTCGGTCAGCAGTTTGGCGGTGATGCGACTGACCGCCAGCCCTGGATGATCCACCAGATGCTCATCCACCAGGGTAGCGAACAGCTCTGCTTCGTAGAGCATGGTATTAATATGCTGCGGTTGGGTGAGATCCTGCATCTGGCTGCCACGCGGAACAAAGCAAACTTTCTGGCATTCAGACAGTTTTTCAATCACCAGCGATCCTGCTTCGCCCTGAATCTCGCTTGCCAGGACAGAATCGCTCACTTTTGAGTGCTGCAACGTAACGCTGAAATCACCGTAATCCATCACCACCACGCCGTGGGCATCCACACCGCTTGCCAGCAAACTGGCGGTTGCCTGCACGCTTTTCGGTTCACCGAATAATGCCACCGCCGACGCCAGGCAGTAAAAGCCGATATCCATAATTGAACCGTTAGAGAATGCCGGATTAAAGGTGTTGGGATTCTCACCATCCAGGTAACGTTGATACCGCGAGGAATACTGGCAATAGTTGAAAAAGACTTTACGCAGTTTGCCGACTTTTGGCAGTGCCTGGCGTAACAGATGAAAGTTCGGCAGGCTGGCGGTTTTAAATGCCTCAAACAGCACCACCTGATTTTCCCGCGCACAGGCAATGGCGGCATCCACTTCCGCCAGATTCGATGCCAGCGGCTTCTCGCAAATCACATGAATTTTGTGGCTAAGGAAAAGTTGTGTCTGGGAAAAGTGCAGGGCATTCGGGCTGGCAATATACACCGCGTCAATGGCATCGCTTTCTGCCATCGCTTCCAGCGACGTAAACAGATGCTCGACAGAAAAATCATTGGCAAAGTGCTGGGCCTGTTCAAGGCTGCGGGAATATACGGCGGTTAACTTGTATTTACCGCTCTCATGGGCGGCCTCGACGAACTGGCGAGTGATCCAGTTCGTACCAATCACAGCGAAACGTATCATAACGCGTGGATACTCCATAAAGGGATTCTGCCGTCAATGTAGCACGCCTTTTTCATCTTCGACGTGCGCAGATACGCATTATTTCTGCGCCGGACAGCCATGCTCACTAAACGGCCCAATCATGACCGATGGCCCGAGATATTTCGGCTGGCGATGGAGGATTTTGGCGTCAATCACCGCGCTGACTCTGGCGAGTTTCTCCCGTAACTGAGTATAAAAACCGTGCTTCATATTGAGGTCTGGCGCGTTAAAGCCGATAGCGTCGATGCCGTACTGTTTTGCCAGCCAGATGGCGCGTTGGTTATGAAATTCTTGCGAAATAATGGTGATATGGTTTTCACCAAACACCTTTTTGGCACGCACCACGGAATCAAGCGTTGAGAATCCGGCATAGTCGCAGAAGATCACTTTCGCCGGTACGCCTTTAGCGATCAAAGCCTGCTGCATACCTGAGGCTTCATCGTAATTTTTACGTCCGTTATCGCCACTTACCAGTAGCCATTTCACTTTTCCGGCGTGGTACAACGCTGCTGCGGTATCAATACGTCGGGTAAAGTAGCGATTACCCGGCCTCGCCCCCAGCAATAAACCCACGTTACGCGCCGGAACTGCGTTGACATCGCTCCAGGTCAGCTGCTTGCTGGTGTTGACCATAACGCGATCGGCAATAAAAATGGTCGCTCCTGCTATAAGCAACAATAAACAGCCAATCTTAAGAGTCCGGCGAGAAAAACAAATACGGAGAAGAAGGCGGGGCTGCATGGTCGTTATCCTTAACGAAAGGGGGGAGGTCGATTTTAGGCGCTATAGGAAGAAAAGATAACGCCTGACATCATTTTCAGATTTTGTCCTGCCCAAGCGACAACTGCGTTAGCCACAGCCGGGTGTCGAACTCAAGCTGGTGGTACTGCGGCTCCATATGGCAGCACAATTGATAGAACGCTTTGTTATGCTCTTTCTCCTTCAGGTGCGCCAACTCGTGCACCACGATCATGCGCAAAAACGGTTCCGGCGCGTTGCGAAACACGGTAGCGACGCGGATCTCCGCCTTTGCTTTCAGCTTGCCGCCCTGCACACGCGAAACAGCGGTATGTAACCCGAGCGCGTTTTTCAGCACATGGATCTTGTTGTCATACATCACTTTAGTGATCGGCGGGGCATTGCGCAGAAACTGATTTTTAAGATCCTGAGTATATTGCCAGAGGGCTTTATCGGTGGAGTAGTCGTGTGTTCCCGGATAGCGTTTTGCCAGCACATCGCCCAGACGCTGTTCGTTAATCAGCGTTCGCACCTGGGAAAGTAGGTGCTCGGGATAACCCTGAAGATAAGTAAGATTGCTCATAACCGCCCACGAAAAAGAGAAAAAGGGTATACTCACGCACCCTTTTCAGGGGCAACGTCGAAATTTTATCATTCAGGAGGGCCGATGAGCCACTTAGACAACGGTTTCCGTTCACTGACACTACAACGTTTTCCGGCGACGGATGACGTTAACCCACTACAGGCGTGGGAAGCGGCGGATGAATATTTGCTGCAACAGTTGGACGACACAGAAATCCGCGGCCCGGTGTTGATCCTGAATGATGCCTTTGGTGCGTTAAGTTGTGCGCTGGCGGAACATAAGCCATACAGCATTGGCGACTCATACATCAGCGAACTGGCGACGCGCGAGAATTTACGCCTCAACGGGATTGATGAGTCGAGCGTGAAGTTTCTCGACAGCACCGCTGACTACCCGCAACAGCCGGGAGTGGTGCTGATCAAAGTACCGAAAACACTGGCATTGTTGGAACAGCAACTGCGCGCGCTGCGCAAAGTGGTCACGCCAGATACGCGCATTATTGCCGGTACCAAAGCCCGTGACATTCACACTTCCACCCTGGAACTGTTCGAAAAAGTGCTCGGCCCGACCACCACCACGCTGGCATGGAAGAAGGCACGCTTAATTAACTGTACTTTCAACGAGCCGCCGCTGGCCGATGCGCCGCAGACCGTTAGCTGGAAACTGGAAGGTACTGACTGGACTATCCACAACCATGCGAATGTCTTCTCCCGCACCGGGCTGGATATTGGCGCGCGCTTCTTTATGCAGCATCTGCCAGAGAATCTCGAAGGTGAGATTGTCGATCTCGGTTGTGGTAATGGCGTTATTGGTCTGACGCTGCTTGATAAAAACCCGCAGGCGAAAGTGGTGTTTGTCGATGAATCGCCGATGGCGGTTGCTTCCAGCCGTTTGAACGTTGAAACCAACATGCCAGAGGCGTTGGATCGCTGCGAGTTTATGATCAACAACGCGCTCTCCGGCGTGGAGCCTTTCCGCTTTAATGCTGTGCTCTGCAACCCGCCGTTTCATCAGCAACATGCGCTGACCGATAACGTCGCCTGGGAGATGTTCCACCACGCCCGCCGCTGTCTGAAAATCAACGGCGAGCTGTATATCGTTGCCAACCGTCACCTGGATTACTTCCATAAACTGAAGAAGATTTTCGGCAACTGCACCACCATCGCCACGAATAATAAATTTGTGGTGCTGAAAGCAGTGAAGCTGGGGCGTCGTCGGTAAGATTGGCAGCTACCTGCCAGATAAGGCGTAAACGCCTTATCTGGCATACGTTCAGCACATTACCCCCAGGTCGGATAAGACGCGGCAAGCGTCGCATCCGGCAATGTCTGCCCAGTTCTGGAATCGCGTTTCCATAAAACAAAAAATCCCTGTCACCATCCTCTACATTCTCTTGTTTAGCATTTTTCTACGTTTATTCTTCCGTCACACAGATAAATTCATTCGTTGCCAATCTGTCAACGGATGTTATCATATTGCCAATTTGTCAACGGACGTGATGAAGAATGCACCTGATAACTCAAAAAGCATTGAAAGATGCTGCGGAAAAATACCCGCAACATAAAACGGAGTTGGTGGCTCTGGGGAACACGATTGCTAAGGGATATTTCAAAAAACCTGAATCATTAAAAGCAGTATTCCCATCTCTGGATAACTTCAAATATCTGGATAAGCATTATGTTTTCAATGTCGGGGGCAATGAATTACGTGTTGTAGCAATGGTCTTTTTTGAATCGCAAAAGTGCTACATACGTGAAGTTATGACGCATAAAGAATACGATTTCTTTACCGCCGTTCATCGTACTAAGGGGAAAAAATGATTGCGATTGCCGACATCTTGCAAGCAGGAGAAAAGCTAACTGCTGTGGCACCTTTTCTGGCGGGTATTCAGAACGAGGAACAATACGCCCAGGCGCTGGAACTGGTCGATCATCTGCTGCTCAACGATCCTGAAAATCCCTTGCTGGATCTGGTGTGTGCCAAAATAACCGCGTGGGAAGAATCAGCGCCCGAATTTGCTGAATTTAATGCCATGGCTCAAGCCATGCCTGGCGGTATAGCCGTGATTCGTACCCTTATGGATCAATATGGTTTAACCCTTTCCGATCTTCCGGAAATTGGCAGTAAATCCATGGTGTCACGCGTTTTGAGCGGGAAGAGGAAATTAACGCTGGAACACGCTAAAAAACTGGCAACGCGATTCGGCATTTCTCCCGCCTTGTTTATTGATTAACGCGACGTGCCGGATGCGTCGCATCCGGCGCTTCAAATAACGATTTAAATCTCCAGCGCCAGCCGTGTTCCCTGGGCAATTGCCCGTCGTGCGTCCAGCTCCATAGCTACATCGCAGCCGCCAATTAAATGCACAGTTTTCCCGCCATCAATCAGCGGTTGCGCCAGCGCGCGGTTTGGCTCTTGCCCTGCGCAGATCACCACATTGTCCACTGCTAATACCTGCGGTTCGCCGTTGATCACCACATGCAGCCCGTCATCGTCAATCTTCTGATAACTTACGCCTGGGATCATTTTCACACCCCGCGAGAGCAGGGTGGTGCGATGGATCCAGCCGGTGGTTTTGCCTAACCCCTGTCCCGGTTTGCTGTCTTTGCGCTGGAGCATCACAATCTGCCGTGGGCTACGCGGGATCTGCATTCCCTGCGGGCTTAAGCCACCAGCCTGTTGCAGGCTGCTGTCGATCCCCCACTCATTACAGAACTCGGCAATGTTCTGGCTGGTGGACTCACCCGGCTGACTTAAAAACATCGCCGTATCAAAACCAATCCCGCCACAACCGATGATTGCTACCTTTTTGCCCACAGGCGCTTTGTCGCGCAGTACGTCGAGATAACTCAACACCTTCGGATGATCGATTCCGTCGATAGGTGGAATGCGCGGTACGATCCCGCTAGCGAGGATCGTTTCATCGAACGACTGTAACTGATCCGCCGTCACGGTGTGATTGAGTTTCAGCGTCACGCCTGTTACTTCGATCATCCGGCGGTAATAGCGCAGCGTTTCGTAAAACTCCTCTTTGCCAGGGATCTGTTTGGCGATATTAAACTGACCGCCGATCTCACTGTGAGCATCAAACAACGTTACCTGATGACCACGTGCCGCCGCGTTAATGGCAAACGCCAGCCCAGCCGGACCAGCGCCGACCACCGCCAGATTTTTTTTCTGCACGGCGGGAAGGATCGGCATTTTGGTTTCGTGGCAGGCGCGAGGATTCACCAGGCACGAGGTGACTTTGCCAACGAAGATCTGATCGAGGCAGGCTTGATTGCAGCCAATACAGGTGTTGATCTCATCGGCTCGCCCCGATTGCGCTTTTGACAGCAGTTCCGCATCAGCAAGAAACGGTCGCGCCATCGATACCATATCGGCATCACCGCGCGAGAGAATGTCGTCGGCAACCTGCGGATCGTTAATCCGGTTGGTGGTCACCAGCGGCAGCGAGACGTGGCTTTTCAGTTTGCGCGTGACCCAGCTAAAGGCACCGCGCGGCACGGGCGTGGCAATGGTCGGAATACGTGCTTCATGCCAGCCAATGCCGGTGTTGATAATGGTCGCGCCCGCCGCTTCAATGGCCTGCGCCAGCCCTACCGTTTCTGCAAAAGTACCGCCGCCTTCTACCAGGTCGAGCATCGACAGACGGTAGATAATAATGAAGTCATTGCCGACGCGTTCGCGCACTGCTCGCACCACTTCAACTGCAAAGCGCATCCGGTTGCGGTAATCGCCGCCCCACTGGTCGCTACGCTGGTTGGTGCGCAGGGTCAGAAACTCGTTGATCAAATACCCTTCGGAACCCATCACTTCTACGCCGTCGTATCCGGCCTCCCGCGCCAGTTGCGCGCAGCGGGCGAAATTGTCGATCAGTTGCAGGATCTCTTCATGGCTTAACTCATGGGGAACGAAACGGTTGATGGGAGCCTGCAATGCGGAAGGAGCGACCAGATGCGGTTGGTAGCTGTAGCGCCCGGTATGCAAAATTTGCAGGGCGATTTTGCCGCCTTCCTGATGTACGGCTTCGGTTATGGTGCGATGGTGCGGGATCTGGCTTGCGTCATTGAGCATTGCGCCGCCTTCCATGCCAACGCCTGTTAAATCTGGTGCAATACCGCCGCTGACAATCAACGCCACGCCGTGACGGGCGCGTTCAGCATAAAACGCTGCCAGCCGTTCAGCGCCGTCCGGGTATTCCTCCAGTCCCGTGTGCATTGAACCCATCAGTACTCGGTTTTTTAACGTGGTGAAGCCTAAATCCAGCGGGGCGAACAGCGACGGGTAGCTCATAAAATTGTCCAGTATGTAAAATAATTGTTATGTGGTCGGATGAGTTCTAATTTAGCCGTCGCCGGAGAAAAGGGAAAAGGGGAGTGTGGGGTTTGTGATGGGATTCAAAAAGAATACGCCTGTTCGTCATGCCGGACGGCGGTAATACAGTCGTCCGGCATCGGGAAAAATTACTGCTTACGGAAAAAATCGTTATACAACATATACAAATGCGCGGCGCTCCAGGAGAAATTTGGTGCGCCTTGCTGCGCGCCAGTGAGCGGGTTGTAATTTTCCTGAATCGGGCCGTCGGCGGTTAACCCTTTGGCGTGCCGGAAGAACGTATCCGCCAGTTTCAGGGCATCATCACGATAACCGTAACGCTCCATCCCTTTCAGACCAAACCAGAACTGATCCACCCATACGCGCCCGCGCCAGTAGATATCAGCGCCAAAAGCCGGATTGGTTAACGCCGCCGTTCCCAGCGGAACAAAGGTGTTGAACTCTTTAGGATCGAGCATCACCTTCACCACCGCGTCGGCGTTGGCCTGCGTTGCCGCACCGTTAAACAGCGGTGACCAGCCTTCTGGCCCTTTACCGCGCTCGACAATCGGTTTGCCCGCGCAGCCGTTCGGCAGCGGTTTATCTTCAATGCGCACGTCATAGTAGAACTGGGTAGTCGGGTCGAACATACAGGTGTTGATGTAGTCCGCGAGCTGCTGTGCCAACTGGCGATAGCGTTTGGCCTCTTCCGGCTTACCGAGTATGGTTGCCATCTCCGCCAGATAATGGTTATCGCTGTACATATAGCTGGCCTGATCCACCGACTCCTGCAATAGCGAGTACCCCAGCAACGTTCCGTCCTGACTGCGGTTTTCGGCGAATTTCACCGTCCAGTCGCTACGTTTGCCGCCATTAGCGACATATTTATCCAGCTGTTCTTTGTCGATAAACCCAAAGACGGCGGCGTCATCACGACCTGATTCCCACGACGCAGCAACCTGTGCCGGAATTTCCAGACTGTCGTACTGGCCTTTCTCCACCACACGGGCGTAGTTGTTCAGCCCAGACTGCGTCTCTTCTTTGTCGCCTTTTTTCACCGTAAACAGCATCTCGCCGCTCTCGGTGTTGTGGGCTTTGTCGCGGGTCGCACCATATTCCGGCACGCCGTTGCCGTTGTGATCGCGATTACGTAACCACCAGTCGTGATAGGCCACCAGCTTCGGGTACATCTCTGCCAACCAGGCTTTATCCTGGGTGACGTTATACACTTCCATTACTGACCAGGCGGCAAGGCTGGGTTTGGTATTACGTTCGTTCCAGTTGCCGCCATCGCCGCCACGCTCGGGGCTAAGGTTCCACGCTATCAGGTCGGGGACAAAGCCCACATCCTGCGGACGCACGCTGTCGCCAGGCTGGATCTGCCAGGAGAAGACCGCGCGGATATTCTCTTTGGCGATGTCCGGATTGAAATGCGCCATCGCAAACGCCTGCTTCCAGGTATCCCACGGCCAGGTCTGGTTGCCGGAGAACCAGCGTCCGGTCACCGACGGCGTGACGGTGTTATATTTCACCGCCCCGCCCGGCGAGCGCCAGTTACCGTTGAGCGTTTCGATCGCTTTCACCGCGACGCGCGTCTGTTCCGGCGTCGCATCCGGATTGGTTAACCCTTTCTTCAGATACTCTTCCCAGCGTTGCTGCGAGGCGGTGAGATAAAACGCCGGACGCGCCAGAATATCGCGGATCTGCATTTGCTCTTTGCTAACTTCCTGAGCGGTCAGCAGGTGGGAGTAGGTGGTATAGAGCGTGGTCGAACCGTTGATATGCGCCTTACTGGTAAAGCGATTGCCGTTGATTTCAGTCTGCACCGGCAGGGATTTATGCACCTGATATTCCGATTCGCCGGAGGTCAGCAGATCCCAGGTGGCGCGCACTTTGCCAAAGGTGACTTTCAGGCCATCACGGGTGGCGCTGATTTTGCGCTGGTAGTCAGGGTATTCGCCAGCAATGGTTTTATCGGAAAGCGGTTTCCCTTCTTTCGCTTCCAGTTTTTCCAGCAGTTCGCCGTCCCACACCAGATCCAGCGGTTTATTGCTGATGATTTTAGTTTCCAGTAGTGACGTGCGTGGCGTGGCGTGGCGTGGCGAAGCGAAGAGTCATTTCAACCTGTACATCTTTTGCTGTCAGTTTTTGCACCAGCGCGCCGGGAATACTGTATGCCTCCAGCGTGAAGTCGACTTTCTTACCGTCCTGCCAGACGGTCAGGCGGTCGAAATTGCTGGCCATAAAGTTGATGTACTCTTCCGTCAGCAGCGCAACGCCCGGAAAGCCGCCCATGGTGTTCGGGCCGTCTGGCAACAGATGGCCATGCCAGGCTCCGAGATCGAAAAACGGATTAAAACGCTGGTGATCGTCGTAATCGTAATCCTTCATGTACTGCGGCGCGCCAGTACGGTTAATCACGTTTTTATAATTGTCGGCGTTAGCGGCATGGGCGGAAAAACTTATCAGCAGAGCGCAGGTTACTGGCGTTAAAATAGTTTTGATTTTCATGAAATTACAGTCCTTATTACCAGTAGAAATATTGCATCAGGAAGATTTGGTCGCTGGGATCGTGAGAGGCATTTTTCATGTAGAAGCGGCTATCAAAAGCCGTTGCGAAACGTCCGCCGCCGTATTCGTACCAGATACCAAACTGCATGAAAGAGGTGGTTTCATCGTCAGCGTGGTCAGGGCGATGTTTGGCGTAGGTGTAAGCGGTGGAGAGATAAACGCCCTTTAACGCTTCATACATGGCGCTCACCATCATCCCGCTTTCACTTCCCGGTACGTCCAGCCCGTCGGCGCGTCCGGTATGGTGCCAGGCGCGAGCGGCAAAGTTAGGGGTAAGCAGGCCCGTCAGATAGAGTTGCCCTGTGCCATCGGTGATTTCCAGACCGTTCATCCAGGTGATGCCTTCGGCAAGGTCATACTGGATGTAACCGTTCATCATTGCCGGGTAGGTGTATTTGTCGTCGTAGCGATCGTACTTGCCAAAATGTAGCCAGGCTTTGCTTTCGTCATGATGTCCGGCAGGTGTGGCGGTGACGCTATAACGAAAGTTGCCGCTTAAGTTCTGCACCTTCAGCGCAGTCATAATGTCGCGGGTATTGGGAATGACGTAGCCCAGATCGGGCGTGAAATCGCCCCACCATTGCAGGTCATCCAGCGAGGAATCCTGACGCAGACTGAGCATGATTTCGGTGCCATCATTGGTACGATAACCGCCATAGAAACGGTTAATCCCGCCCTCGAAACCGCCCCAGCTATGGTCAGGCACCCAGGCATTACCGTCGTGGTCGGCCTGCACGGTCCAGCCTTCGCCGTAAATCAGGCCGAACCAGGAGCCGTACTTCATCTCCAGGCCACCTTCAATATAGGTGCCGTCGCTGTATTTATGTTTATTCTCACCCTCTAAATCCATATATCCACCAACCCCTAATTCGCCGTAAAAACGAAATGAAGGAGAAGATGTCGAGGTAATGGCGGGTGTTTTTGTGTCGTCATGTTCTGCCGGACGTGCTTCTTCAGCGGCCGCAGAAAAGGCGTAGCAAAACGGCAGAGCAAGTAATGCTCTGCATGGTGCAGTGATTAATTTCATTGTGTTAATCCATGAGCTAAAGAAAAAGTACAGCCTTTTATCGTTGTAATTATAAAGATATAAAGGCAGAAACTATTTTCCCTCTCCCCATCCAGGAAGAGGGAAAATGCCTGCTCATTTTTTATTAGTCTGCTTAATCAACATTGCTGGCTGGCGTCGCTTCAATATGGCGCTCTTCAGCCGTTAATCCCTTTATATATTTACTGTATTTCCACCACGCAAAGCCAAGGAAGATAACAATACCGCCGACGTTATAAAAAATGATGGTCAGAATATTCGCGCCAGTCGGGAATGTCGAAGCGACAAACCCTACGGCAAATATCGCAATCAGCATTGAAACAACGATAATACCGGTGCGGCGGGAACCCATACGGAAATCACGTGGCAGGTGATCTAATTTGGCGCGTAAATTCAGGTAAGCCAGCATGATGAATAACGGCGGAAGCATGGACGCTGCGGCGGTCATATTAATAATGGTATTCATCAGATCCTGCACGGTATTGGAACCGAGCATCGGGATAATCATCAGCGGGATGACGATCAGGAACTGGATCCACGCTGCGCGCGCCGGAACGCCGTTTTCGTTCAGTTCGACGGTTTTCTTACCAAAGATGCCTTCCGGGATTTCGGAGAAGAAAATTTTCACCGGCGTTGCGGTCCACATCAGCAGGGAACCGAACATCGCGGTAAAGGACACCAGACCGACAAAGCGATTCATCAACGCTTCCGGCAGACCAAAATACGCCGCCATGCCGTGGAATACCTGCACCGATCCGCCAGTAAATTTCAACTCTTTGCTGCTGACGAAGACGTTAATCAGCACCGAGGAAACGGAATACAGTACGCCGATAAAAATCCCGGCGAGGATGATCACTTTAACGAACGATTTCGAACCGCCTTTGACGTCGTTAACGTACACCGCGACGGACTCCGCGCCACCTGCGGCCATAAAGATCCAGGTGGTAACGCCGAGAAACGCCCAGTTGAAGTTCGGGATCATCGCGTCAACGGTGATCGGATCGGCAGGCTGTACGCCGCCAACCAGTGCCGTACCTGCCAGTAAAATGTAGGAGAGCGTTAACAGCAGCATCAGCGTTGAAGTGACGGAGGTAATTGGCCCCAGCATTTTCGCCCCGTTGGTGGAAACCCAGGTGGAGAAGGCGAACAGCACCATACTGATAATGGTGGTGGCAACCGGCGTCATAATATATTCGTAGCCGAGGAAGGCATACGAAGCATAAGCAATAACGCGCGGCAACAGCGAGGTGAAAAAGAACAGGTTTACGAACCAGTAGGTATAGGCAGTAATAAATGCCCAACGCCCGCCCAGCGAACTTTTTACCCACGCGTAGACACCAGCTTCTGAGTTTTTATTTAACGAAACAAATTCTGCGATGATCAGACAGAAGGGAATAAAATAAAAAATCGTCGCGAGGAAAAACATCGGTGCCGAGGCCAGTCCAAGCTCAATATTATTATTGATAACGTTGTTAAAGCTGTAAACGGCGGCAAAAGTCAGCGAGAGCAAGCCGAATTTGCCGATTGTATTACGTTTGGTATCAGACATAACACATCTCCGAAAATGAGTAGGGTAGCGGTGGCGGCAAACTCCTTTTGCCGCCGTAGTTGTTATTTGTTATGGAAATAACCATCTTCGATGGTGACTTTGAGAACCACTTTTTTGACCGCGTTATTGCAGATAAACCGATATGCTTCATGGATATCGCAAATAACGATTTGCCCTTCGTGGACCTCAACGGTTTCTCCGCAGCCTTTTAAATATTCACGGTCAGTTTCATCACGATAATATTCCACGACCTGTAATGTCTCTTTCGGCGCATATTCAATTTTTTGCTGCCCTTGCAGGTAGTAATGCACTTCAAAATAGCGTCGATGCCCAGTAAATAGCGCATCGGTCGCGGAGTCTGTCTCCACGCGGTAAGTCAATGAGTCACCGATGGAGTGGGCGACGCCAGGCTGAATGTTGTCGATATTTTCAATCGCTTCAACGCAGCGTTGCCACTTCTTGCCAGAGGCGTAAATCTGGCGGAACTGTTCTAAGTTATCGATGATCCTCATTGCTTATTCTCGCTGTGCAAATTCGTGGAAAAGAACCCTGCGCCGAACTCATACGACGCCAGGCTTTGCGCGGTAGCTTCTCCGCCAGAAACCGGCAGCAACGTAAAGCCGTAGCTGAAGTCACGGAACCAGACGCGCCAGGAGTCCAGCACCTCGCTGCCCCAGGAGTTGGAGCCGAGGCCAAGCAGCTGGTGGTCGAGATTCAGAGTGATGTCATCACTGCGCTGAAGCTCGTTACAGTGCTGGGCAGCGTGGATGTTTTCCTGGGTATAGCGCCAGGCGCTGAAGTTAATGGGGCGCTGTGGAACCACCAGCAGACCGTTGCCGTGGCGGTTAGTGAGTGCCGTCCAGCGGACATGCTGACGGTTGCCGTTGTTCTGCGGGAAGGGATAGTTCTCGAACATGGCATCGACGGTGCTGCGCCAGATTTCGATGATGTTAGCCTGCTGGCTGTCGGCGTAGTTTTCGCCCGGTCCACGACCGTAATACGCCACCTGGTCGTATTCGCCGTTAATCCCCATGGTGAAACCGATGCACGGAATGATGTGCGGATAGTCGCCGTAACGCTCGCCGGAAAGCGCCACGTTAACCTGGCCATCGGCAGCGATGCGCCAGATGTAGGTGCAGCGCATTCCGAAATCAAACACCGGTGGGGCAATAACCGTGCGGCTGATGATCAACACTTCATCATCACTTTGCTCAACGACAAAATCGCGCAGATGCTCCTGCATGATCTGCAAATGATTTGGCTGCCACAGCCCTTCGTACTCCTGCTTATGGTTGTCGATCATCGGCTTGAAGAAGTTGATCTTTGGCTCGCGGGTCAGCAGCGATTCGCCATTTACCTGCCAGGATGTCGGTTTACCACTCGTTTTTGAGAAGGTGATCGCAAAGTTGTAGCCGCGAACAGTACAGCTCAAACGATCGTCTTCCAGCGTCAGCGGACGGGCGTTATTCGGTGCGAAAGGTACAGGCTGCGCGGTGTTTTCCTTCAGCGGGAACTGATAAGTGGCGATAGAATGCCCGGCTTCGCTGTAGCGGGTGCGGGAATCTTTGGTCACCGTAATGTTGAGGAACGCTTCGCGGGCGTCCAGCTGCGGCAGCGTGATCTGTAAGGGGGCTTCGCTGTTCGGCGCAACGTCGCGCAGTTTAATCTGCTGCGTCGCGAGTGTTTCACCTTCGGCGCGCACCTCTGCGTGCAGGGTGTAGTCATCCAGCGTGGTAAACCACAGTTTATTTTCGACTTTCAACTCGCCGCGAGTCAGATCCAACGCGTGGATTTTTACCGGCGCGATAACCTGTTTGTACTCTTTCAGGCCCGGCCCAGGCGTCTGATCGGAATAGATCAAACCATCAAGACAGAAGTTATAGTTGTTGGGATAGTCGCCGTAGTCGCCGCCGAATTTATACCAGACATTGCCGTTGTCATCCTGCGCCTGGATCCCGTGGTCGCACCATTCCCAGACATAATGTCCCTGAATGCAATCGTGCTTATAGAAGACGTTCTGGTACTCCGTCAGCCCGCCCGGTCCGTTTCCCATCGCATGAGCATATTCACAGATGATGCGCGGCTTCGGATGCGGGTATTCACCAAACTCATTCATCAGCGGCACGCGGGTGTACATGGTGGAAATAATATCGACCACTTCAGCATCGCGATCTTCTTCGTAGTGCACCAGTCGCGTGTCATCCAGCGCCTTCGCCGCGTGGTACATCGCGCGGATGTTACAGCCATAGCCGGATTCATTGCCCAGCGACCAGATGATGATCGACGGATGGTTTTTCTGCGCGTGAATATGGCGAACAATGCGCTCGACGTAGACGTTTTCCCACTGCGGATCGTCGGTAATACGGCTGATATCGCCGACATTGGCAAAGCCGTGCGATTCGACGTCGGTTTCCGCCATCACAAACAGGCCGTAGATATCACACAGTTCGTAAAAACGCGGATCGTTCGGGTAGTGAGCGGTACGTACGGAGTTGATGTTGTGCTGCTTCATCAACTGGAGATCTTTCTCGACGCGATCCATCCCAACGGCGCGGCCTTTGCGATGATCGTTGTCGTGGCGGTTGACGCCGTGCAGCATCACATAACGGTTATTGATCCAGAACAGACCGTCGCGCACTTTGATATCACGAAAGCCAACGCGTTGCGGCACCACTTCCAGAATGTTGCCGTCGGCGTCTTTCAGCGTCATGACCAGATGGTAAAGATAAGGAGACTCTGCCGACCATTGCTGCGGCTGTTCGACAGTAAACGCAAAGCTGGCGCTGGTCAGTTTTTCAATTGCCAGATGATCAATGGAGCTGCTGTGCACCACACGCTCGCCGTCGAACAGGCTATATTCCAGCGTCGTTGCGACAGGGGAGGCGGCGAGATTTTCCAGCACCACTTCGCAGGAAAGCGTGGCATCGCAATAGGCTTCGTCAAAGTCGGTACGAACGGTGAAATCGTTAATATGTGTTAGTTGTTTTCCGATCAGATAAACATCGCGGAAGATCCCCGCTGACCACCACATATCCTGGTCTTCCACGTAGGTAGAGTCCGCCCATTGCATCACGCGCACACACAACAGGTTGTCGCCGGTTTTAACCATCGCGCTGATGTCAAACTCTGCGGTCAGGCGACTGCCCTTGCTGAAACCCACATACTGACCGTTAACGTAGACTTCAAAATAGGTTTCGACGCCGTCAAATTTAATCAGCGTCTGTTTACCCTGCCAGCCGTCGCTGAGGGTGAAAATACGTTGATAGGCACCGGTTGGGTTATCGCTGGGGACAAACGGCACATCGATAGGGAACGGAAAACCTTCGTCGGTATATTGCAGTTTGCCGTGACCTTCCATTTGCCACATGGCGGGGACGGTAATATGCCCCCAGTCAGCCATTAACTCAGAGGTGAAGGCTTCTGGCACTTGCAGCGGGTGGTCAAAAAAGTGGAAATTCCACTGACCGCTTAAGGGCAGAAACAGGCTGCTGGTTTCGCGGGCAAAGGTACGCGCTTGCGCAACAGAATCATATGAAAAAAAGTACGCACGCGGCGCAAGTCGGTTTTCGTGGGTGAGCTGAATGTTTTCCCAGCGATTCATAGGGCCTCCCGGTAGAGAGAAATCGGAACCATTCATGGTGATGGTAGTTTGTGTAATTGCTGGGGAGTTTAGTAAAATTTTTACTAAAAAGTAGCGGGTAAATGCATTTACTTTAACTGGATCACGAAAATAAACGGCAGCACTGTCCGGCAAAAACGATTGCCGGACAGTGTGTAAGGGGATTTAGCGGGTCGTGCCGCGCAGTTTTAATTTGCTGGGAACGAAGACTAACAGCGGCAGCGCGCGACCATCGCGAGCCTTTTCATACAACAGGTTAACGCCCTGACTTCCCATCATCTCGGAATGGATGCGCACGGTTGAGAGCGGCGGAAAGGTAAATCGCGCGGTGGGGATGTCGTTCACGCTGATAAGCGAAATATCCTGTGGGATGTTCAGGCCTCGTTCATGAATTGCCCGCAGTACGCCGATAGCAATGGAATCAGAAGCGACAAACAACGCCTTCGGGTAGTCTTCCCGCGCCAACATTTGTTTTGCCAGTTCATAGCCCGACGAACTGGAAAAGCCTCCGCGCCAGATATCCTCTTCGCGTACCACTTGTTTCAGTCGGCCATATTCCGCAAAGGCGACCTCACGAATATCCGCCTTGCCAGGCTCATCTTCACCGCCAATAAAACCAATGCGATTAACGCCCTGGTTGATATAGAAGTCGATGATTTCTTTACTGATGCGTGCCAGATCGATATCCACCGCATCGTAACCGCTGCCGGGTTCGTGAAAGTCGATAAAACAGATATTGTCGGTCAACGCACAGGCGGCGGCGCGCAGGGCGGGCGTGGGTTTGCCGACAATTAAAATACCGGTGACGTTTTTAATGTCTGGTAATCCGCTGTGTTCATAACAGTTGGTCAGTTCGATCGCCAGCTTTTCGCACTGAGTTTCAATGCCGTGGCGGATCGCCAGATAGTAAGGATCGTTGATCTCCAGCTCCTGTTGGTAGCTGTAGATAGCCAGAATATGGTGTTGGTTGACTGCACCTGTCTGGAGTTTACGGGCACTACTGGTCTTGTACTCCAGCTTTTCGGCGATCTCGAGAATGCGATGTTTCGTCTCTTCTTTCACATTCAATGTCGGATCGTCATTTAAGACCCTGGATACTGTCGCCAGGGATACGCCAGCTTCGATTGCGATGTCTTTTAGTGTTGCCATGTTTACCTTTTTTACTTTCCCTGATGTGCGCCCCCATTGTAGAGGAAGTGCTTATCGGGTCACCTGTTTTCAGTAAATAAAGCGCGTTTCTTTGACGCTGTAACGGTAACACAGCGGCTCACGAATGTGATCACGCCTGCATTCTCCATTTTTAGCCTACAGGATTGAGAAAAACTTTTGCTATAGTTTAGTAAAATTTTACCCGAAGGGAGGAAACAATGGAAACCGTGGCTTACGCTGATTTTGCACGTCTGGAAATGCGCGTCGGAAAGATTGTGGAAGTGAAACGCCATGAAAACGCCGACAAGCTGTACATCGTACAGGTTGATGTGGGGGAAAAAACACTGCAAACCGTGACCAGCCTGGTGCCGTACTACAGCGAAGAAGAGCTGATGGAAAAAACGGTGGTGGTCTTATGTAATCTGCAAAAAGCGAAAATGCGCGGTGAAACGTCGGAATGCATGCTGTTGTGTGCGGAAACCGATGACGGCAGTGAAAGCGTGTTGTTAACGCCGGAGCGGATGATGCCTGCGGGCGTACGTATTGTATAAAAAGATCGAATGGCGACGTCGTATCGCCATTCGACTTGATATTACGCTTCTTCGACACTTACTCGCATGGCCGCCAGCGCCTTACGCGCCGCTTTGATCACCAGTTCACACTGTTCAATGGTCAGTGTCAGTGGTGGTTCAATGCGGATCGTTTTAGCGTTGTTGAGTGTTCCGGCCACCAGGACGCGCTGGCGGAACATCTCGCTGGCAAAGTTATAGCCGATTTCGTTATCAACAAACTCAATCGCCATCAACATCCCTTTACCACGCGCTTCCTGTACCAGATCGGGATATTCCCGCGCCAATTGACGGAAACCGTCCAGCAACATATCGCCTTTTTGTTCAGCCTGAGCCGGTAAGTTCTGCTCCAGCAACACATTGATGGTCGCCAGCGCCGCCGCACAGGCCAGCGGGTTGCCGCCAAAGGTAGTGGTATGCAGGAACGGGTTGTCGAACAGAACGGAAAACACCTCTTCAGTGGCGATGGTTGCGCCAATCGGCATCACGCCGCCGCCGAGGGCTTTTGCCAGACACAGGATGTCCGGCTGTACGTTCTCATGCTCGCAGGCGAACATCTTGCCCGTGCGCCCCATACCGGTTTGCACTTCATCGAGGATCATCAGTGCGCCGAACTCATCGCACAGCTTACGCACGGCGGTGAGATATCCCGGCGGCGGCAGAATGACGCCACCTTCGCCCTGAATCGGCTCAAGGATCACTGCAGCAACATCATCACCGGTTTTTTTGCACTCGCTAAGGGCCGTGCGCATGGCTTCGATATTGCCAAACGGCACATGACGGAACCCTGGCAGCAGCGGCATAAATGGTTTGCGGAAGGTCGATTTCGCCGTGGCCGACAGCGCGCCAAGGGATTTACCGTGGAACGCGCCGCTGGTGGCAATAAAAGTAAACTTGCCGCGCGGTGACTGATAAGCCTTCGCCAGCTTCAGCGCTGCTTCAACGGACTCGGTGCCGCTATTACAAAAGAAGCTGTATTTCAGTTTACCGGGCGTCAGTGCAGCAAGTGTTTTTGCCAGCATCGCCCGTAACGGATCGAGCAGCTCCTGGCTGTGCAGCGGTTGTTTCGCAAGTTGATTCTGTACGGCGGAAACCACAACTGGATTACGGTGCCCCACGTTGAAAATTCCAAAACCTCCAAGGCAGTCGATAAACTCCTGTCCCTGGGTGTCGACAAGCGTATTTAAACCCCCCGCTTGCCACTCTACGGCTCCGTAATCCCCGCCGGCGGTAACAGATTTGCGATACTCTAAAAACCCCGGATTGACATGCTCTTTGAAGTATTCAATCACCTCTCGGTTAAGTGCTTTCATCTCCTCATGATCCAGCGTTCGCTTCTCAATGAGATTCAGGGCGTGGGCGCTGCGCGCTAAAGCCGATGCGCTCGAAGGTAACCTGTTCAAAATATGCTCCGGAGGCTCGCGTATCACATGATACCGATTTAAGTATTGCAGGGATTGCGCCACTCCGGCTGCGATCGCGAAAATCGGGATAAACACAAATGTGGTTATCATTTGCGCAATATTTAATGCTATTTGTTAACATCTGTTGTTATTTTGCACGGTTTTTGTCGGGTATGGATTTGGCGATTGCTGCGCAAATGCACACTTTCAGGGCAACAACTGCCTGATTTTTGGGCAAGATAATTAACGTTTTCGTATAGTAACAGAGTGAAAGTATTTTAAATCAAGGGATTAGATTTATGCTTTAATCGCAAATTGCGATCTAAATCAAATTAATCAGTTAAAGATAACCGCAGCGGGGCCGACATAAACTCTGACAAGAAGTTAACAACCATATAACCTGCACAGGACGCGAACATGTCTTCTCATCCGTATGTCACCCAGCAAAATACCCCGCTGGCGGACGATACCACTCTGATGTCCACTACCGATCTGCAAAGCTATATCACTCATGCTAATGACACTTTTGTGCAGGTGAGCGGCTATACCTTGCAAGAGTTACAAGGGCAGCCGCACAACATGGTGCGTCACCCGGATATGCCAAAAGCGGCGTTTGCGGATATGTGGTTCACCCTGAAAAAAGGGGAGCCCTGGAGCGGCATCGTGAAAAATCGCCGCAAAAATGGCGACCATTATTGGGTGCGGGCCAATGCGGTACCGATGGTGCGCGAGGGAAAAATCAGTGGCTATATGTCGATTCGTACCCGGGCGACGGATGAAGAGATCGCGGCGGTGGAGCCGCTGTACAAAGCGTTGAACGCCGGACGTACCAGTAAGCGTATTCATAAAGGCCTGGTGGTGCGTAAAGGCTGGCTGGGGAAACTGCCTTCATTACCGCTTCGCTGGCGGGCGCGTGGCGTGATGACCCTGATGTTTATCTTGCTGGCGGTCATGCTTTGGTTTGTTGCTGCCCCGGTGGTGACGTATATCCTCTGTGCGTTAGTGGTATTGTTGGCAAGCGCCTGTTTTGAATGGCAGATTGTCCGCCCGATAGAAAATGTCGCCCGTCAGGCACTGAAGGTGGCGACCGGAGAGCGTAATAGTGTTGAGCATCTGAATCGCAGCGATGAGCTGGGGCTGACATTACGCGCGGTAGGGCAGCTTGGCCTGATGTGCCGTTGGCTAATTAACGATGTCTCAAGCCAGGTGTCCAGTGTCAGAAACGGCAGTGAGACGCTGGCGAAAGGTACCGATGAACTGAACGAACATACCCAGCAGACAGTTGATAACGTTCAGCAAACGGTGGCGACCATGAACCAAATGGCGGCGTCGGTGAAACAGAACTCTGCCACGGCGTCGGCTGCCGATAAACTTTCTATCACCGCCAGTAATGCGGCAGTGCAGGGCGGGGAGGCGATGACCACGGTGATCAAGACAATGGACGATATCGCCGACAGTACCCAGCGCATTGGCACCATTACTTCGCTGATTAACGATATTGCGTTTCAGACCAATATACTGGCCCTGAATGCGGCGGTGGAAGCGGCACGAGCCGGCGAACAAGGCAAAGGTTTTGCAGTGGTGGCAGGGGAAGTGCGTCATTTAGCCAGCCGCAGCGCCAGTGCCGCCAACGATATTCGCAAGCTGATCGATGCCAGTGCTGATAAGGTGCAATCCGGTTCGCAGCAGGTACACGCAGCCGGACGGACGATGGAAGATATTGTGGCACAGGTGAAAAACGTCACCCAGTTGATCGCCCAGATTAGCCATTCAACGCTGGAACAGGCCGATGGGCTTTCCAGCCTGACCCGTGCAGTGGATGAGCTTAACCTCATCACCCAGAAAAATGCCGAGCTGGTGGAAGAGAGTGCGCAGGTGTCGGCGATGGTAAAACACCGCGCCAGCCGACTGGAAGACGCGGTGACGGTGCTGCATTAATCGATATGCCGCATCCGGCGGTTGGCGCACAATGCCTGATGCGATGCGGCGCATCTTATCAGGCCTACGGGGGGGTAGGGCACGCCACATCCGGCAATCGGTGATTAATCCAGTTGCGTAATATCAAAAGCGGCGCGGTCGATCACCGCAATGATCTTTTTTATTTGTGCATCAGTGATATCGCTCTGGTTGACGCGTAAATCCAGCACCGCTTTAAAATTATCCAGCGCCCGCTTCATTTGCGGGTTCTGGCGGAGTGCAGCACCAACGCAACGCGCTTTGATGCGTTCTTCGATCATCTCCACCTGTTCGCGGTTTTCTTCCAGCCACTGCGCGCCCTGTTCGGTCAACGCAATCTGCTTCTTACCACCTTCCTCTTCGCGGATGGTAATCAGCGACTGCTCCTGCAGAAAATCCAGCGTCGGGTAGATGACACCCGGGCTTGGGGTGTAATTCCCCTGGGTTAGATTCTCAATCGCTTTAATCAATTCGTAACCGTGGCTGTCATCGCGCGAGAGAATATCCAGAATCACCAGACGCAATTCACCGTGACCAAAGAAACGCTGCCGACGACCGCCGCCGCGACCGTGGCGACCACCGCAGCATTGACCGTGTTCATGCTGGTGACCGTGTCCGCAGTGCTCATGTTCTGACTTCTCACCTTTGCAGCAGCCTTCATGGCGTGGCTGGCCTTCATGTTTACAACACCCTTCGTGATGATGGCTCATATCAGCCTCCTTTTGCTTAATTAGATATATCTAATTTATATCTGATATGAGCGCTTTTGCAAGTATAAAAATGATTTTTAAACGTGAATACACCTCACATCCAGGCCGGATAATTCGTTCACGCCGCATCCAACAGCCTTGCTACGACGCTGAATGTCTTCTCATACTTCAGATATATCAGTTCTACAAATCGCTTGCATTTATCATGATTAACAATCATTATCATTTGCGAAATTTATTTAGATATATCTGATTACTATCACGAAGGCGATAACAATGAATAACTCCCCCCGCTACCCGCAGCGCGTTCGCAATGATCTGCGCTTCCGTGAACTGACTGTGCTACGCGCTGAGCGTATTAGCGCCGGTTTTCAGCGCATTGTCCTTGGCGGCGAGGCGCTGGACGGTTTTACATCGCGCGGCTTTGACGATCACAGCAAACTCTTCTTTCCTCAATCTGATGCTCACTTTGTGCCGCCAACGGTAACGGAAGAGGGCATCGTCTGGCCGGAAGGACCACGCCCACCGTCGCGTGACTATACGCCGCTGTATGACGAACTACGCCATGAACTGGCGATTGATTTCTTTATTCACGAAGGTGGCGTCGCCAGCAGCTGGGCAATGCAGGCGCAACCGGGCGATAAACTCACGGTGGCAGGTCCGCGCGGTTCGCTGGTGATGCCAGAGGATTACGCGTATCAGCTGTATGTCTGCGATGAATCCGGAATGCCCGCACTGCGCCGCCGCCTGGAAACGTTGAGCAAACTTGCTGTTAAACCGCAAGTTAGCGCGCTGGTTAGCGTGCGAGATCACGCCTGTCAGGATTATCTCGCGCACCTTGATGGTTTTAATATCGAATGGCTGGCACATGATGAGCAGGCGGTAGATGCGCGTCTGGCGCAGATGCAAATCCCTGCCGATGATTACTTCATCTGGATAACCGGCGAAGGCAAAGTCGTTAAGAATTTAAGCCGCCGCTTTGAAGCGGAACAGTATGATCCACAGCGGGTACGTGCAGCGGCTTACTGGCACGCAAAGTAACTGATATATAAAAAGAAAAAGGCTGACGATTTCTCGTCAGCCTTTGCTATATCTGGTGGCCCCTGCTGGACTTGAACCAGCGACCAAGCGATTATGAGTCGCCTGCTCTAACCACTGAGCTAAGGGGCCATGGTAGCGGATTATAAAGTAACTCCGTGTCGCAATCCAGCCATTACCGCGCGCCTGCTGTTTTTATAAACAATGTATTTTCAATCCGTTATACTTTTCCTGGTGATGTTAGAAAGGAGTAAATATGGTTGAGGATATTTTGGCTCCAGGGTTACGGGTCGTGTTTTGCGGTATCAACCCTGGGCTTTCATCCGCCGGGACTGGTTTTCCCTTTGCTCATCCGGCAAATCGCTTCTGGAAGGTGATATATCAGGCCGGGTTTACCGACCGTCAGTTGAAGCCGCAGGAGGCACAGCATCTGCTGGATTATCGTTGTGGCGTCACCAAACTGGTAGACCGTCCAACGGTGCAAGCCAATGAAGTTTCAAAGCAGGAGCTGCACGCAGGCGGGCGTAAGCTAATTGAAAAAATAGAAGATTATCAGCCACAGGCGTTGGCGATTCTGGGCAAACAAGCATATGAACAGGGATTCAGCCAGCGCGGTGCACAGTGGGGGAAACAAACGCTCACCATTGGTTCGACGCAGATTTGGGTGCTGCCAAATCCCAGTGGTTTAAGTCGCGTTTCACTGGAGAAACTGGTTGAAGCGTATCGCGAGCTGGACCAGGCGCTGGTAGTGCGTGGGCGATAAAAAACGCCACCGAAAAGGTGGCGTTTGTGCAGAGGGCCTAGTGCCGGGTGCGGCGTAACGCCTGATCCGGCCTACCGATTAATCGTCCAGGAAGCTACGCAGCACTTCAGAACGGCTCGGGTGACGCAGTTTGCGCAGCGCCTTCGCTTCGATCTGACGGATACGTTCGCGGGTAACGTCGAACTGTTTACCCACTTCTTCCAGCGTGTGGTCGGTGTTCATATCGATACCGAAACGCATACGCAGAACTTTTGCTTCACGCGCGGTCAGGCCAGCCAGCACGTCGTGCGTTGCCGCACGCAGGCTTTCGGTGGTCGCAGAATCCAGCGGCAGCTCGAGGGTGGTATCCTCGATGAAATCCCCCAGATGCGAATCTTCATCATCACCGATCGGCGTTTCCATGGAGATTGGCTCTTTGGCGATCTTCAGCACTTTGCGGATCTTATCTTCCGGCATAAGCATACGTTCAGCCAGTTCTTCCGGCGTCGGCTCGCGGCCCATCTCTTGCAGCATCTGGCGAGAAATACGGTTGAGTTTGTTGATAGTCTCAATCATATGCACCGGAATACGGATGGTGCGCGCCTGATCCGCGATAGAGCGGGTGATCGCCTGACGGATCCACCAGGTTGCGTAGGTGGAGAACTTGTAACCACGGCGGTATTCGAATTTATCAACCGCTTTCATCAGACCGATGTTGCCTTCCTGAATCAGGTCAAGGAACTGCAAGCCACGGTTGGTGTATTTCTTGGCGATAGAAATAACCAGACGTAAGTTCGCTTCAACCATCTCTTTCTTCGCACGGCGGGCTTTCGCTTCACCGATGGACATACGACGGTTGATATCTTTAACCTGCTCGATGGTCAGGCCGGTTTCTTCTTCAATCTGCTGCAGTTTCTGCAGGGCGCGATGCACTTCTTCAGAGACATCGTGCAGTTTTTCCGACCACGGCTTGTTCATTGCAATTGCCGCGTTGAACCAGGTATCGCTGGTTTCGTTGCCGGTAAACAGGGTAATGAAGTTTTTCTTCGGCATTTTGCACTGCTCAACGCAGAGCTTCATGATCAGACGTTCTTGCGTACGAACGCGGTCCATCATGACGCGCATGCTGTTGACCAGGTAGTCAAACTGCTTCGGCACCAGGCGGAACTGTTTGAATACTTCAGACAGTTTCAGGATCTCTTCCTGAGCGGCAGCGTGACTGCGACCTTTCGCTTTGATGGTGTCACGCGTTACAACGTACTGAGCGCGCAGTTCCGCAAATTTTTCGCGAGCCAGTTCCGGGTCGATGCTGTTGTCATCATCGGCGCTGTCGTCATCGCCATCTTCTTCGTCTTCATCTTCGTCATCGTCCAGATCTTCCTGGGAAAGCTCAGAACCGACGTGAGTGGCGGTAGGTGCCAGATCTTCTTCTGCGTTCGGGTCAACAAAGCCGGTGATCAGATCGGACAGACGCGCTTCTTCTGCTTCAACACGATCGTACTGTTCCAGCAGATAGGTGATCGCTTCCGGATATTCAGCAACGGAGCATTGAACCTGGTTGATCCCGTCTTCAATACGCTTAGCGATGTCAATTTCGCCTTCGCGGGTCAACAGTTCAACGGTGCCCATTTCACGCATGTACATGCGTACCGGGTCAGTCGTGCGCCCGATTTCAGATTCCACGCTGGAAAGCACCTGCGCGGCGGCTTCGGCAGCATCTTCGTCCGCGGTGTTTTCAGCCAGCATCAGATCATCGGCATCCGGTGCTTCTTCCATCACCTGAATGCCCATGTCGTTGATCATTTGGATGATGTCTTCGATCTGATCTGAATCGACGATATCTTCCGGCAGATGGTCATTGACCTCGGCATAGGTCAGATAGCCTTGCTCCTTACCACGGGTGACAAGAAGTTTCAGCTGTGACTGCGGGTTTTGCTCCATAAGACGGTATCCACACTTATTTCATGAGGTTGGTGTTGGGCGATTGACCCGATGTCCTTCAGCCGTTAACGCTGAAATCCAACGGTTGTTTACCGCCAACGATAATTACGAGGGCGTACTTATATATTTGCCGCTGCCTCTCAGTGCGGCTGTCGGGGGCTTCCCGATTGCTCTTCGGCACTTAAGCCGTTAAATCACTTTTTCGCCAGCTCCTGGTTTAATGTCCAGAGCTCCAGGCGTTCTTCGTTGCTTAAACCATGCGTGCGCTCACGAGCGATTAACTCTTCCTGGCGCAGTTCAAGCAGCGAATCAAACATATGGTTGAGTGAGTCGGTGAAGGTTTGCTCAGCAATATTCTTATCTGCTATATCGTCCCACATCGATAGTTTTTCAAGGGTGGCAGCATTATTTGTACCACGATAGTGCTCTAAAAGTTGCCCGGTGGTCAGACCTGGCTGGGAGAGACAAGTGTTGACCAGTTCTCTGAATAAGCCAAGTCCAGGGAGCTTATTTTCATCCAGATTCTCAAGCGGCGGGACCAACGTCGCTAATTCTGGATTTTGCACCAGCAACCCTATAAGTATACGCATGGTCGTGCGTTTTAGCTGCGGAACAGGGCGAGAAACGCCGCTCTCTGCCGCTTTTGGCATTAATCGTTCAAGCTGGCTGTCATCAAGTATGCCTAATTTGTTGCCTAATTCCTGACGAAGATATATTCGCAGCGTTTCGCCCGGCACTTGCGATATCAATGGCAGTGCCAGCGTACTCAAACGTGCGCGCCCGTCAGGGGTACTCAGATCAACTTGCGGCATCAGACTGTTAAACAGAAATGCGGAGAGTGGCATCGCCTGCTCCATCCGCGCTTCAAACGCTTCTTTACCTTCTTTTCGTACCAGCGTGTCAGGGTCTTCGCCATCCGGCAAAAACATAAAGCGTAGCTGACGACCGTCTGTCATGTAAGGCAACGCCGTTTCCAGCGCTCGCCATGCGGCATCGCGGCCTGCACGGTCGCCGTCATAACAGCAAATGACATTGTTGGTCGCGCGGAACAACAGTTGTATGTGATCGGCGGTGGTTGACGTACCTAACGACGCAACGGCGTAATTAATACCGTATTGCGCCAGCGCCACCACGTCCATATAGCCTTCGACCACAAGCAGACGATTGGGTTCAGCGTTATCCTGCTGCGCTTCATAAAGACCGTAAAGCTGGCGGCCTTTATGGAAAATGTCTGTTTCCGGCGAGTTCAGGTATTTGGGGGTATCGTTGCCCAGCACGCGTCCGCCAAAACCAATCACCCGACCGCGTTTATCACGAATGGGGAACATTACCCGCTCGCGGAAACGATCGTAACTGCGACCCTGATCGTTAGTGACCAACATCCCCGCATCAATCAATGACTGGCGATTTTCTGGATTGCCGCCAAACCGCTTCAGGACGTTGTCCCAGCCGGGGGGCGCAAAACCAATCGCAAAGCGGGCGATAACCTCGTGGCTTAATCCGCGTTTTTCCAGATACTGGCGCGCAGACGTGGCAACAGGTTGCTGTAAAGATTGTTGGTAAAACGTATTCAGACCGTCCATCAACTGATAAAGCGTTTGTCGTTGATGGCGCTCGATCTGGCTGGGGCCGCTACCTGCTTCAAATGGCACTTCAAGATTGTGCATTGCTGCCAGCTCTTCGACCGTTTCGACGAACTCAAGCTTGTCGTAGTTCATCAAGAAGTCGATCGCGTTGCCGTGCGCGCCACATCCAAAGCAGTGGTAAAACTGTTTCTCACCGTTAACGGTGAATGATGGGGTTTTCTCGTTGTGGAATGGACAACACGCGTGGAAATTCTTGCCCTGCTTTTTCAGCTTCACACGGGCATCGATCAGATCGACGATGTCAGTGCGTGCCAGCAGATCATTAATGAATACGCGTGGGATTCGTCCAGCCATAGGCCCCGATTTTTAGCAATTCATAAACGAAAATAAGCCGCGCATTCCTTTCGGAAGCACGGCCTTACAACTACAACTCGGTCTGATCGGAGAGCAACGCTCTCGGGGAATTAGTACAGACGAGTGCGGCGTGCGTTTTCGCGAGCCAGTTTCTTCGCGTGACGTTTCACTGCAGAAGCTTTAGCGCGCTTACGTTCGGTAGTCGGTTTTTCATAGAACTCACGACGACGAACTTCCGCCAGAACACCTGCTTTTTCGCAGGAACGCTTGAAGCGACGCAGAGCTACGTCGAACGGCTCGTTTTCACGTACTTTAATTACCGGCATGTGCCTCTCACCTTTGATTAATTCGGTTTGCCGCTGGCATCAACGCCAGCTTATTTCAAAATGGTGCGGAATTTTACTGCAATTGCTGCTGCTTTGTAAAGCACCGCGGCCTTTTTTGAAAGGGACTTTTATAAGGGTGAGGAGTATACACGAGGCTTTCTCCAGGGGCGAACAAAGTTTTACATCAACCCGCATTGGTCCTACACTGCGCGGTAATAAAGCGAGGTAAAACAAGTCATGCGTGTACTGGGTATTGAAACTTCCTGCGATGAAACCGGCATCGCCATTTACGACGATGAAAAAGGTTTGTTAGCCAACCAATTGTATAGTCAGGTGAAATTGCACGCTGACTACGGCGGCGTCGTGCCTGAACTGGCCTCCCGCGATCACGTGCGTAAAACCGTACCGTTGATTCAGGCGGCGCTGAAAGAGTCCGGTTTAACGGCAAAAGACATTGATGCTGTGGCCTATACCGCAGGCCCTGGATTAGTCGGCGCGCTGCTGGTTGGCGCGACCGTGGGGCGTTCTCTGGCGTTTGCCTGGGACGTTCCTGCGATCCCGGTACACCATATGGAAGGACATCTGTTAGCGCCGATGCTGGAAGATAACCCGCCGGAATTTCCGTTTGTCGCGCTGCTGGTTTCCGGCGGTCATACGCAGTTAATCAGCGTGACTGGCATTGGTCAGTACGAGCTGCTCGGAGAGTCTATCGATGATGCGGCTGGTGAAGCGTTTGATAAAACCGCGAAGCTGCTGGGGCTGGATTATCCTGGCGGGCCGTTATTGTCGAAAATGGCGGCTCAGGGTACAGCCGGGCGCTTTGTCTTCCCGCGCCCGATGACCGACCGTCCAGGGCTGGATTTCAGCTTTTCTGGTCTGAAAACCTTCGCGGCAAATACCATTCGTGATAACGGCACCGACGACCAGACGCGTGCTGATATCGCCCGCGCCTTTGAAGATGCGGTGGTCGATACGTTGATGATTAAGTGTAAGCGAGCGCTGGATCAGACGGGCTTTAAGCGACTGGTAATGGCAGGCGGCGTGAGTGCTAACCGCACGTTACGGGCGAAGCTGGCTGAAATGATGAAAAAACGCCGTGGCGAAGTGTTCTACGCGCGTCCGGAATTTTGTACTGATAACGGCGCGATGATCGCCTATGCCGGAATGGTGCGGTTTAAAGCAGGCGCGACGGCGGATCTCGGCGTTAGCGTGCGTCCGCGCTGGCCGCTGGCGGAGTTACCGGCTGCGTAAAACTATTGGGTGCCGGAGAGTCACTTCCGGCACCGTCCTCACTTAAAGCAACACCATGGGCATCCACAGTAAGCCGGTAATCACCAGCAACACGAGGAATATCAGCCCAAAAATTGCCCCCAGTCGCCAGTAATCCACCGTTGGCAGATAACCACTACCGTAGTAAATCGGACTGGGTCCGGTGGCGTATGGCGTAAGAATGCTCCCCAGACCAATTGCCGCGCCAACCATCAGGCAGAACACCGGCAGCGGGATTTCGGACATCGCCAGCGCGGCGGCAATCATCATCGGCGCGAGGGCCGAGGTATACGCCGTGGCGCTGGCAAAGAAGTAGCGCAGTAGATAAAACACCACAATCAACGCCACCATCACCATCGTCGGCGAATAACCACTTAAGCTGCCTGCTAACAGTTTGCCAAACCAGCTAATAAAACCGGTGTTGTTGAGTCCGGTAGCGAGGGTGATAAGCGAGGCCAGCCAGAAGAAAACGTTCCACGCCGCTTTATTACTGACAATGTCGTCCCAACTGATAATGCGCAGAAGCAGCATCAGTGCCACCACGCTGTAACCGACCATCGCGGCATCGATATAATCACCGCCGAAAATCCACAGCACCAGTGCGCCTACCATCAGCCCCAGCATCCGTTTTTCACGAGAACAGAGCGGGCCCATTGCCTGCAGTTCCGTCTCTGCCCAGCGCGGCACCTGATCACCAGACTTCAGTACCGGCGGGTACAGCACGTAAGCCAGCCAGGGAACCAGCAGAACCAGTAAAATACTGAGCGGCAACATCCCGAGGAACCAGTCGCCCCAACTCAGTGTGGCGTGAGATGCGCTTTTCATCAGGCCAATTAACAGCAAGTTAGGTGCCATCGCCGTCAGGAAAATGGCGCTGGTCACGCAGTCGGCAACAATCCCCATCCACATGATGTACGAGCCAATGCTGCGCGAACTGCTGTCGTTTGGTTGTGATTGATAGAGCGGTGGCAGGTTACGGATGATGGGATAGATAATCCCCGCACCGCGCGCCGAGTTGGACGGTGTTACAGGTGCCAGGATCAGCTCGGAGAACATCACCGCATAGCCGAGAAACAGCGTACGATGCCCCATCTTTTTCACCAGAATCAGCGCGATACGTCGCCCCAGCCCGGTTTTTTCATAGCCTGTGCCAAACATAAAGGCGGCGAAAATCAGCCAGATAACCGAATTAGAAAAACCAGAAACCGCCCAGGAGAGGGATTTGGCGGTGAACTTAAAACCTGGCTGGGCGAGCTGCTCCGGGCTAAACAGCAGCCACGGCGAGAGAATGGCGATAATGGAGATACCCACCATCGCCACCACGGCACCCGGCACGGGTTCGAGGATCAGTCCAACGATCACGCCAGTAAAAACGGCAAAGTAGAGCCAGGTATGACTCTCCAGCCCTGCGGGAACCGGAATTAGAGCAATAATGGCGATGACCGCCAGCGGCGCAAGGTATCGCCACCATTCAGTGGAAGGTTTCATCGTGTTATGCCTGCGAAAAAGGAGAGGGGGTGAGCCTCTCCGGGAGGGTTATTTGATGTAGTGGACGTGCTCGCAAATCTCTTCCACGATGGGATCGCGGCGTTCGGCGAACAGCTTTTTGTTTTCGGCTATCAGGTTGTTGCCGTGGGTATCAATAGAGACAATCAGCGGACCGAACTCTTTGACCCGGCAGACCCACAGCGACTCCGGCATCCCGAGTTCTGTCCAGTGCACCTCTTCAATCTCTTCCACCTGGGTTGCCGCCAGTACTGCGCAGCCTGCCGGGAAAATCACATGCAGCGCCTTGAATTTCTGGCAGCCTTCTTCGGTCAGCGGCCCCATTCCGCCTTTGCCGACCACCAGTTTCACGCCGGTCTGTTCGATAAATTCACGTTCAAAACTTTCCATACGCATACTGGTTGTCGGACCGACGGAAACCATCTCCCATTTGTCGCCGTTTTTGCGCACGATGGGGCCAGCGTGGAAAATCGCTTTGCCGTTGAGATCGTAAGGGATCGGACGTTTCAGTTCGATCAAGCGGCGGTGACAAACGTCACGGCAGGTCACCAGCGTACCGGTCAGGTAGATCACATCGCCGACGCGAATATCTTGCAGATCTTCAGCTTTGATCGGGGTTGTCAGGATCTTTTTCATAACGCGCTCCGGGTGTGAGACAGATTTTCAAAGGAGAGATCGGCATGAACCAGCAGTGTGCCGCGACGATGCGCCCAGCAGCCTGTAGAAACAGCAACGCCGATGGTTGACGGATGGCGGGCGGCAGATTCGATATGCACGCCCATCACTGAACTGTTGCCAGTCAGCCCTTGTGGACCAATCCCCAGACGGTTGAGTCCTTCTTCCAGGCGTACTTCCAGCTCTGCCGCTTTTGGATTTGGATGGCGGCTGCCAATCGGGCGCAAAATGGCTTTTCGCGAGAGCACGGCGGCGGTTTCCACCGAGGTGGCGATGCCCACGCCCACCAGTACCGGTGGACAGGCGTTTACGGCGAGGGTGGAGATATTTTCGAAGACGAATTTCACTACGCCTTCGTAGCCTTCTGACGGCATTAACACTTTCGAGCGGCCTGGTAGCGTGCAGCCGCCGCCTGCCATGTAAACTTCGATTTCCGCATCGTCATTGTCGTGGATGATGTCCCAGGTGACCCACGGTACGCCGCTACCGGTATTTTTGCCGGTATTTACTTCGTCAAAAATTTCTACCGCATTGTGACGCAGTGGCGCTTTGACGGTTGCCTCTTCCACGGCTTGTTTGAGTATGCTTTGCAGCTCGCCAAGCAGTGGGAAGCGGGAACCGACTTTAACGAAGAACATAATCTCCCCGGTGTCCTGACAGGCAGGACGATTCAGGTCAATCGCTTTTTGCATGTTGTCGAACATCGTATGGTAGATAATTTTCCCCATCGACGACGTTTCGGCATCCTTTAGCTGTTTTAGTTTATCCACCACGTCATCAGGCATTCGGGTAGAAATCATGGCGGTAAAGTTAGCGACAATCTCCGTCAACTTATTCACTGCCTGTTGCTTATTACTTTCGCTCATCATGGCAACTCCAGTTTATGTATTTGTCTGGAAAAATTCACCGCCACAAACTACCACTAAAAATGTGGTTTTATATTTTTTGCCACCGTGAATATGTAATTAACAGTTCGTGAATCAACGCGAAAATAAGAACGAATATTGCGCCAGAGCAGGGAATGGTAATGTTTTGCGAAATACACTGCGTTTATCAAAACTGCGGATATTTAACAATGCTAAATAGCTGGCCTTTAGCCAAAGACTTGCAGGTACTGGTGGAAATCGTCCATAGCGGGAGTTTTAGTGCTGCAGCGGCGACGCTTGGGCAAACGCCTGCATTTGTCACCAAGCGGATCCAAATCCTTGAAAATACGCTGGCAACAACTCTGCTGAACCGCTCCGCTCGCGGCGTGGCGCTGACTGAAAGTGGCCAGCGTTGTTACGAACATGCGCTGGAAATCCTCACCCAATATCAGCGACTGGTCGATGACGTCACGCAAATCAAAACGCGCCCGGAGGGGATGATCCGCATTGGTTGCAGTTTTGGTTTTGGGCGCAGCCATATTGCGCCAGCTATTACCGAACTGATGCGCAATTATCCTGAGTTACAGGTGCATTTTGAATTGTTCGATCGACAAATTGATTTAGTGCAGGATAATATTGATCTGGATATTCGTATTAATGACGCAATTCCTGATTATTATATTGCGCATCTTTTGACAAAAAATAAAAGAATATTATGCGCAGCACCTGAGTATCTGCAAAAATATCCGAGGCCACAATCCTTACAGGAATTAAGTCGTCATGACTGCCTGGTGACCAAAGAGCGCGATATGACCCACGGAATATGGGAGTTGGGGAACGGTCAGGAGAAAAAATCGGTGAAGGTAAGCGGACATCTTTCCTCCAATAGCGGCGAGATAGTGTTGCAATGGGCGCTGGAGGGCAAAGGGATTATGTTGCGTTCCGAGTGGGATGTGTTGCCGTTTCTGGAGAGTGGCAAACTGGTGCGAGTATTGCCGGAGTATGCACAAAGCGCCAATATCTGGGCTGTTTACCGGGAGCCGCTCTATCGCAGCATGAAATTACGTGTCTGCGTGGAATTTCTGGCGGCATGGTGCCAGCAACGGCTGGGCAAGCCCGACGAAGGCTATCAGGTTATGTAGACTCGCGAAAAATCACTCAGGATCCTTTTCGCGCTTTCTTTTGAATTTCGTCCAGATTTTTGTCTCCTGACGACGCCACAGACGCTGGATGTTGTCATGATGACGCAGCAGGATCAGGCAAGAGAGCATCGAAACCGGGAAGGTGAATTGTGGCTTAAACCACCAGACATAAAACGGAGCAATCAGTGCACTGACAATCGCTCCCAGCGACGAATATCCGCTCAATAGCACGGTCAGTAACCAGGTTCCCGCCATTACTCCGGTAAGATCCCAGCCAATTGGTGCGATGGCACCAAAAGCGGTAGCAACGCCTTTTCCTCCTTTAAAACCGAAGAAAACGGGCCAGATGTGTCCAAGACAGGCGGCGATGGCAATTAAGCCTAGCCAAAAGGGGCTGACACCTAATTCATATGCCCCCCAGACAGGTAACATTCCTTTCAGAACGTCAAAGATCAGCACTGCTACGGCTGCTCCCTTGCCACCGATACGTAACACATTGGTTGCGCCTGGATTGCCGGAGCCGCTGGTTCGCGGATCGGGCAGCCCACACAAGCGGCAAACCAGAATGGCACTGGAAATGGAGCCGCAGAGGTACGCGATGAGGATCATTCCAGGCGCGATTGCACTCATAAGCTGTTCCGTTTTGAAAATTAGTTTTCAACGATGAATCTGTGGATAATACGCACATTTCGCCGGAAGTGGTATCCGGTTAGCCAAAAAGCAGGCAGGACGTGATGGATATTGTATTTATAGAGCAACTTTCGGTAATCACCACCATTGGTGTTTACGACTGGGAACAGACCATCGAACAGAAGTTAGTGTTCGATATCGAAATGGCGTGGGATAACCGTAAAGCGGCGAAAAGTGATGATGTGGCGGATTGCCTCAGTTACGCTGACATTGCAGAAACGGTAGTCAGCCACGTCGAGGGGGCGCGTTTTGCGCTGGTGGAACGTGTGGCGGAAGAGGTGGCGGAGCTGCTGTTAGCACGCTTCAACTCGCCGTGGGTGCGTATCAAACTCAGCAAGCCAGGCGCAGTGGCGCGGGCGGCGAATGTTGGCGTCATCATTGAGCGTGGCAATAATCTGAAAGAAAATAATTAATTTTACAGCTGTTAAACCAAACGGTTATAACCTGGTCATACTGCAGTAGTTCGGACAAGCGTTACATTTTTATAATTTAGGGGTTTATTGATGAGCGATATGCACTCGCTGCTGATAGCGGCAATATTGGGTGTGGTCGAAGGATTGACAGAATTTCTGCCGGTATCCAGCACGGGCCATATGATTATTGTCGGTCACTTGTTGGGGTTTGAGGGCGACACGGCGAAAACCTTTGAAGTCGTGATCCAGTTAGGATCAATTCTGGCAGTGGTTGTCATGTTCTGGCGACGTCTGTTTGGCCTTATTGGTATTCACTTTGGTCGCCCGTTGCAGCACGAAGGAGAAAGCAAAGGCCGTTTAACGCTGATCCACATTCTGCTTGGCATGATCCCAGCGGTAGTACTGGGGCTATTGTTCCACGACACGATTAAATCATTGTTTAACCCGATAAATGTGATGTATGCACTGGTCGTTGGCGGTCTGTTGCTGATTGCCGCTGAATGCCTGAAGCCGAAAGAGCCGCGTGCGCCGGGTCTTGATGATATGACCTATCGTCAGGCGTTTATGATTGGCTGTTTCCAGTGTCTGGCGCTGTGGCCGGGTTTCTCCCGTTCCGGGGCGACCATTTCAGGTGGGATGCTGATGGGGGTGAGCCGTTACGCTGCTTCCGAGTTTTCGTTCCTGCTGGCGGTGCCGATGATGATGGGCGCAACGGCGCTCGATCTCTACAAAAGCTGGGGCTTCCTGACAACCGGCGATATCCCGATGTTTGCCGTTGGGTTTATCACCGCTTTTGTGGTGGCGCTGATAGCGATTAAAACCTTCCTGCAATTGATTAAGCGCATTTCGTTTATCCCGTTCGCCATTTATCGCTTTATTGTGGCGGCTGCGGTGTATGTCGTGTTCTTTTGATTGAGGAATAGTGTCGGATATGACGCTTGTGCGTCTTATCCGACCTGGCCGGTGTTTGCAATAAATTGAAATTCAAGTGCTTAATCAGGCTTTGGACAACGTTGTTCCTTCCAGCTGGCTACCGCCGCAATCCGCCGTCGGGTCAGCTCCTCGCGAATCTCCGCACCTTTAAATCCCGCTTCAACGACGGCTTTTGTCGGCACTGACTGTGCCACTTCCCAGGCTTCGCGCAACCAGCGGCCTTGCGGGTAGTCCGCTGATTCAAAACCGGTTCTGCCGCGCACATCAGCCTCGCTGGTCAGCGCCAGTTGCTCGACACGCTGCGGTTTACGCCAGGCGTCGATGGAATCAAACAATTTGACGATGGTTTTTGGGTTCAGCATTGGGAAGGTGTGGATGAGATCGTGAAACTCAGCCACCAGTCTGGCTAAATCGCGAATTTCATTTGGCACGCGCAGACGCTGACAGAGTTGTTCCACTAACTTAACACCCGCCGGGCCATGACCATGATGACGCGGCCAAAGTTCTGGTGGCGTCAGTCCTTTACCGAGATCGTGGCATAAAGTTGCGAAACGGACATCGACCTGCGGACTTAGCATCGCCGCCATTGAGAGCGTCATTAAGGTGTGAATACCGGTGTCGATTTCCGGATGCCACCTGGCAGGGGCCGGAACGCCAAACAGGGCGTCAATTTCCGGGAATAAAACGCGTAGTGCACCACAATCGCGCAGTACCTGGAAGAACACCTGGGGATTGCGGGTGGTGAGGGCGCTTTCCGTCTCTTTCCATACCCGTTCAGGCGTCAGGTGTTCCAGTTCACCCGCATGGGTCATCTCGCGCATCAGTGCCAGAGTTTCATCGGCAATACGAAAACCGAGGTGGGCATAACGCGCAGCAAAACGCGCCACGCGCAATACGCGTAACGGATCTTCGCCAAAAGCGGGGGAAACATGGCGCAACAGACGATTTTGCAGATCGCCCAGACCGTTGTACGGGTCGATAATCTCGCCGTTATCGTCCTGGGCCAGCGCATTAATGGTCAGATCGCGACGCTTAAGATCATCTTCCAGCGTGACATCCGGTGCGGCATAGCAGGTAAAACCGGTGTAACCGGAACCGGATTTCCGTTCAGTACGTGCCAGCGCATACTCTTCATGCGTTTGCGGATGCAGAAAAACAGGAAAATCGCGGCCTACCTGCTGGTAGCCCGCGTCGAGCATCTCCTGTGGCGTACTGCCGACCACCACCCAATCTCTGTCTTTGACCGGTAGCCCTAACAATGCATCCCGAACAGCACCACCGACCAGATAAATCTTCACGCCATCATCCCTTCGTCAAATACACAATTCCTAATAATAAGACAGTGCAACGAAGAAGGCGATTTAGTTCATCCAGCGATCTTTGCGTTTGCGGCTTGGGATCAGGTGCGGCAGTACCAGACCGAGCAGCAAGCCAAGCCCCAGCACGCCGCCGCCATACATAAACCATTGCATGATGATGGTGCGCTGTTTGTCATCCAGCTGTACGCTGGCGGCATCGACCTTTTTCTGCGCGACAATCAGCTCGTTTTTCAGTTTCTGATTTTCTTCTTTTAACCCGTTGATCACGCTGTCGCTCTGCGCCACTTTTTGCTGCATTTCTGCGGTGCGCTGATTCCAGGTGTTATCGATATTGGTGAGTTTATCGGTCAGGGTTTTGACCTGATTTTCCAGATCTGGCACACGGGAGCGCAGGCTTGGCTCAGTGCTAAGTTGTTTCAACGGGATCCAGGCGGTACGGCCAGAGCTGTCTTTCACCTGGGCATAATTGGTGTTGGCGTCAGTTTGTAATAAGGTCACTTCCTCGCCGGCATTAACCGTGCCCACGAGGCGATAATGATCTCCCGGACCGCTACGGACCCAGGTATTCAGTTCGTCGGAAACATAGCGCGTTTCTTCAGCGTGTGAGACGGCAGTGGCGCTAAGTGCGAGTAAAGTTAATCCGATCAGGCGTAATTTTGGCATCAGGCTGTCGTTATTGTCATGGAAAGTGGAACGATAGTAGTGGCATCAGTGTCGCTACGCAAAGCATTCGACATCAATCGGAATCCTCTGTGTCAGGTCTTGCCACTGCTTCAAACTTTTACGCCCGTCAAATTGCCCGTTGCATGGCAATTTGGCGCAAAATACTATCTACTGACAAAAAAGATCGCATTAAGTTCGCCGTTCATCGTCACTTATGTGACATAACCGATAAGTAAAGGCCATGGCTCAGGAAATCGAATTAAAGTTTATTGTTAATCACAGTGCCGTTGAGGCGTTGCGTGACCATCTCAATACGCTGGGCGGCGAGCACCATGACCCCGTGCAGTTGTTGAATATTTACTACGAAACGCCGGATAACTGGCTGCGTGGGCACGACATGGGCTTGCGTATTCGTGGCGAAAACGGTCGCTATGAGATGACCATGAAAGTTGCAGGAAGAGTGACAGGCGGCTTACACCAGCGCCCGGAATATAACGTGGCGTTGAGCGAACCGACGCTCGACCTGGCGCAGTTACCGACGGAAGTCTGGCCGAACGGCGAATTGCCTGCCGATCTCGCTTCCCGCGTACAACCGCTGTTCAGCACCGATTTTTATCGCGAAAAGTGGCTGGTAGAGGTTGATGGTAGCCAAATTGAAATCGCCCTCGACCAGGGGGAAGTGAAAGCGGGTGAATTTGCTGAACCTATCTGCGAGCTGGAACTGGAACTGCTTAGCGGCGACACGCGCGCGGTGCTGAAACTGGCGAACCAACTGGTATCGCAAACCGGATTACACCAGGGCAGCCTGAGCAAAGCGGCGCGTGGCTATCATCTGGCGCAGGGCAATCCGGCGCGTGAAATCAAACCGACCACCATTTTGCATGTTGCGGCAAAAGCCGATGTGGAACAGGGGCTGGAAGCGGCGTTCGAGCTGGCGTTAGCGCAATGGCAGTATCATGAAGAACTGTGGGTACGCGGCAACGATGCGGCGAAAGAACAGGTGCTGGCAGCCATTAGCCTGGTCCGTCATACGCTGATGCTGTTCGGTGGTATTGTGCCGCGTAAAGCGAGCACTCACTTACGTGATTTGCTGACCCAATGCGAAGCGACCATTGCTTCTGCGGTTTCTGCCGTGACGGCGGTCTACTCTACCGAAACGGCAATGGCGAAGCTGGCGTTGACCGAATGGTTGGTAAGCAAAGCATGGCAGCCATTTTTAGATGCCAAAGCGCAGAGTAAAATGAGCGATTCCTTCAAACGCTTTGCCGATATCCATCTTTCCCGCCATGCCGCTGAACTGAAAAGCGTTTTCTGCCAGCCGTTGGGCGATCGCTACCGTGACCAGTTGCCACGCCTGACGCGTGATATTGACTCAATCCTGTTGCTGGCGGGTTACTACGATCCTGTCGTCGCGCAAGCCTGGCTGGAGAACTGGCAGGGGCTGCGTCACGCTATTGCGACCGGGCAACGCATCGAAATTGAACATTTCCGTAATGAGGCAAACAATCAGGAACCGTTCTGGTTGCACAGCGGAAAACGTTAATCAGGCAAGGATAAAATCGCTTATGAAGCCGCTCTCTTCACCGTTACAGCAGTACTGGCAGACCGTTGTTGAGCGGCTGCCAGAGCCTTTAGCCGAGGAATCACTTAGCGCACAGGCGAAGTCAGTACTTACTTTTAGTGATTTTGTGCAGGACAGCGTGATTGCGCATCCTGAGTGGCTGACGGAACTGGAAAGCCAGCCGCCGCAGGCCGACGAATGGCAGCATTACGCAGCATGGTTGCAGGAGGCGCTCAGTAATGTGAGTGACGAAGCCGGGTTAATGCGCGAGCTGCGGCTATTCCGGCGGCGCATTATGGTGCGCATCGCCTGGGCGCAAACGCTGGCATTGGTTACTGAAGAGAGCATTTTGCAGCAGCTCAGCCATCTGGCGGAGACGCTGATTGTTGCGGCGCGTGACTGGCTGTATGACGCCTGCTGCCGCGAATGGGGAACGCCGTGCAATGCGCAGGGCGAAGCGCAACCGCTGCTGATTTTAGGCATGGGTAAGCTGGGCGGTGGGGAACTGAATTTCTCATCAGATATCGATCTGATTTTTGCCTGGCCGGAACATGGTTGTACGCAGGGTGGACGCCGGGAACTGGATAACGCCCAGTTTTTTACCCGCATGGGGCAGCGGCTGATTAAAGTGCTGGATCAACCAACGCAGGATGGCTTCGTCTATCGCGTGGATATGCGACTGCGTCCGTTTGGCGAAAGTGGCCCGCTGGTGCTGAGCTTTGCGGCACTGGAAGATTATTACCAGGAGCAGGGGCGCGACTGGGAGCGTTACGCGATGGTCAAGGCGCGGATTATGGGCGATAGCGAAGGCGTCTATGCTAACGAGTTGCGTGCGATGCTGCGCCCGTTTGTTTTCCGTCGTTACATCGATTTCAGCGTGATTCAGTCGCTGCGCAACATGAAAGGGATGATTGCCCGTGAAGTGCGTCGGCGCGGTTTGACCGACAACATCAAACTTGGCGCAGGCGGCATTCGCGAAATTGAATTTATCGTCCAGGTGTTCCAGCTCATTCGCGGCGGGCGTGAACCGTCGCTGCAATCGCGCTCTTTACTGCCAACGCTCAGCGCCATTTCCGCGCTGCATCTGCTTTCTGAAAACGATGCTGAACAATTGCGAGTGGCGTATCTGTTCCTGCGGCGTCTGGAAAACCTGCTGCAAAGCATTAACGACGAACAAACCCAGACGCTTCCTTCTGATGAGCTTAACCGTGCGCGGCTGGCGTGGGCGATGGACTTTGCTGACTGGTCGCAATTGACCGGGGCGCTGACCGTACATATGACCAATGTGCGCCGGGTGTTTAATGAATTGATTGGCGACGACGAAAGCGAAACTCAGGAAGAGTCGCTGTCGGAACAGTGGCGTGAGCTGTGGCAGGACGCGTTGCAGGAAGATGACACTACACCAGTGCTGGCGCATCTTAGCGAGGACGATCGCAAACAGGTGCTGACGCTGATTGCCGATTTTCGCAAAGAGCTGGATAAGCGTACCATCGGGCCGCGCGGGCGTCAGGTGCTCGACCATCTGATGCCGCATCTGCTAAGTGATGTCTGTGCGCGTGAAGACGCTGTTGTCACGCTGTCGCGCATTACCGCCTTGCTGGTGGGGATTGTTACCCGCACCACCTATTTAGAATTGCTCAGTGAATTCCCCGCGGCGCTTAAGCATTTGATTTCTCTGTGTGCCGCATCGCCGATGATTGCCAGCCAGCTGGCGCGCTATCCGTTATTGCTGGATGAACTGCTCGATCCAAACACTCTCTACCAGCCGACGGCGACCGATGCTTACCGTGATGAGTTGCGCCAGTATTTGCTGCGCGTGCCGGAAGATGACGAAGAACAACAGCTTGAGGCGCTGCGTCAGTTCAAACAGGCGCAACTGTTACGCATTGCGGCAGCGGATATCGCCGGTACGCTGCCGGTAATGAAAGTGAGCGATCACTTAACCTGGTTGGCGGAAGCCATGATTGACGCCGTTGTTCAGCAGGCGTGGGTTCAAATGGTTGCCCGCTACGGTAAGCCAAATCACCTGAACGAACGCGAAGGGCGTGGTTTTGCGGTGGTCGGCTACGGCAAGCTGGGCGGCTGGGAGTTAGGCTACAGTTCCGATCTTGACCTGATCTTCCTCCATGATTGCCCAATGGATGCGATGACTGACGGCGAGCGGGAAATCGACGGGCGACAGTTTTATCTGCGTCTGGCGCAACGCATTATGCATCTGTTCAGTACGCGAACCTCTTCCGGCATTTTGTATGAAGTGGATGCACGGTTGCGTCCGTCCGGGGCGGCGGGAATGCTGGTGACATCCGCAGAAGCGTTTGCCGATTATCAGAAAAACGAGGCCTGGACGTGGGAACATCAGGCGCTGGTGCGTGCGCGTGTAGTGTACGGCGATCCGCAGCTCACCGCGCACTTTGACGCAGTACGCCGGGAGATTATGACGCTGCCGCGCGAAGGCAAAACCCTGCAAACAGAAGTGCGGGAAATGCGCGAGAAAATGCGTGCTCATCTCGGCAATAAACATCGCGATCGCTTTGATATCAAAGCCGATGAGGGCGGAATTACCGATATCGAATTTATTACTCAATATCTGGTGTTGCGCTACGCTCATGAAAAACCGAAGTTAACGCGCTGGTCAGACAACGTGCGCATTCTGGAACTACTGGCGCAAAACGACATTATGGAAGAGCAGGAAGCGATGGCGCTGACCCGTGCTTACACGACGCTGCGCGATGAACTTCATCATCTGGCATTACAGGAATTGCCGGGCCATGTGTCGGAGGATTGCTTCACCGCAGAGCGTGAACTGGTGCGGGCAAGCTGGCAGAAGTGGCTGGTGGAAGAATGAAGTATGGTATTATCGCGCGCAAATTTTGAATCTCTCAGGAGACAGGAATGAAAGTAACGCTGCCAGAGTTTGAACGTGCAGGAGTGATGGTGGTTGGTGATGTGATGCTGGATCGTTACTGGTACGGTCCCACCAGCCGTATCTCGCCGGAAGCGCCGGTGCCCGTGGTTAAAGTAAATACCATCGAAGAACGTCCGGGCGGCGCGGCTAACGTGGCGATGAATATCGCTTCTCTCGGTGCTAATGCACGCCTGGTCGGGTTGACGGGCATTGACGATGCGGCGCGCGCGCTGAGTAAATCTCTGGCCGACGTCAACGTCAAATGCGACTTTGTTTCTGTACCGACGCATCCGACTATCACCAAATTACGGGTACTTTCCCGCAACCAACAGCTGATCCGTCTGGATTTCGAAGAAGGTTTCGAAGGGGTTGATCCGCAGCCGCTGCACGAGCGGATTAATCAGGCACTGAGTTCGATTGGCGCGCTGGTGCTTTCTGACTACGCCAAAGGTGCGCTGGCAAGCGTACAGCAGATGATCCAACTGGCGCGTAAAGCGGGTGTTCCGGTGCTGATTGATCCAAAAGGTACCGATTTTGAGCGCTACCGCGGCGCTACGCTGTTAACGCCGAATCTCTCGGAATTTGAAGCTGTTGTCGGTAAATGTAAGACCGAAGAAGAGATTGTTGAGCGCGGCATGAAACTGATTGCCGATTACGAACTCTCGGCTCTGTTAGTGACCCGTTCCGAACAGGGTATGTCGCTGCTGCAACCGGGTAAAGCACCGCTGCATATGCCAACTCAGGCGCAGGAAGTATATGACGTTACCGGTGCGGGCGACACGGTGATTGGCGTCCTGGCGGCAACGCTGGCTGCGGGTAATTCGCTGGAAGAAGCCTGCTTCTTTGCCAATGCGGCGGCAGGCGTGGTGGTCGGCAAACTGGGGACATCCACGGTTTCGCCGATCGAGCTGGAAAATGCAGTACGTGGACGTGCAGATACCGGCTTTGGTGTGATGACCGAAGAGGAACTGAAGCTTGCTGTAGCGGCGGCGCGTAAACGCGGTGAAAAAGTGGTGATGACCAACGGCGTCTTCGACATCCTGCACGCCGGGCACGTCTCCTATCTGGCAAATGCCCGCAAACTGGGTGACCGCCTGATTGTCGCTGTGAACAGCGATGCCTCCACCAAACGGCTGAAAGGGGATTCCCGCCCCGTTAACCCGCTCGAACAGCGTATGATTGTGCTGGGCGCACTGGAAGCGGTCGACTGGGTGGTGTCGTTTGAAGAAGACACGCCGCAGCGCTTAATTGCCGGGATCCTGCCAGACCTGCTGGTGAAAGGTGGCGACTATAAACCAGAAGAGATTGCCGGGAGTAAAGAAGTCTGGGCCAACGGCGGCGAAGTGCTGGTGCTCAACTTTGAAGACGGTTGCTCGACGACCAACATCATCAAGAAGATCCAACAGGATAAAAAAGGCTAACCGGAAAGCGGTTCACAGATCTCGCCTCGAACCTGGCAGGCCTATTGACGCTGTTGTTTTTTCAACCTAGAGTAAAGGAACAAGGGTAAGGGAGGATTTCTCCCCCCTCTGAATTGGTTGTGAATAAGCCTGGAAACTTACTAGTAACAACACAATCAGTATGATGACGAACTTCATCATAACCCTTTCCTTCTATAAGGCCCCTTCTTCGGGAGGGGCTTTCCCGTTTCAGCCCCTTGCTGACTCCCCGATTGTTGATGAGCGCCAGACCCCGCGCAACGCTTTCCCAGAGGCAGTTTTGCCTTCCCCGAGTGGTCACGCAAAAGGCTGCAACGACCTGAGCATTTGCAGTTTTTTGCGGAACGCAGATATAAAAAATCCCCGGTTTTTTGGGCCAGGAATATGTGTTAATGAAACCTTCTTGACGCTGATTTTTTTTCAACCTAAAGTAAAGGAACAAGGGTGAGGGAGGATTTCTCCCCCCTCTGATTGGCTGTTAGTAAGCGTGGAAACTTATCAGTAACAACACAATCAGTATGATGATGAGCTTCATCATAACCCTTTCCTTATACAAGGCCCCTTCTTCGGGAGGGGCTTTCCCGTTTCAGCCCCTTGCTGACTTCCCGATTGTTGATGAACGCCGGACCCCGCGCAATGCTTACCCAGAGGCAGTTTTGCCTTCCCCGAGCGGTCACGCAAAATGCTGCAACAGCCCGATCATTTGCACTTTTTATCGGAACGCAGATATAAAGAATCCCCGGCTTTTTGGGCCAGGGATGTTCATAGTTGAAAATTTATTCTACGTTTTCTGCGACGGGAGTTGTTGAGGTTAAGGGTGAAGTCAATGCAGCCAGTGAGCCGCCTGAAACGCCAATTTCATTGAGCAAGGAGTCAATCAGTGGTGCCTGTGTGCGGTAAGAGAGTGCGGCTGATAATGCCTGTTCTGCCAGGTTTCCGCCACTAACGCTGCCTGATGCCGCATTCCCCGCAGCACCACCTCGGTTTAATCCATCGACCTGAATAATCTTGATGCCGTCGATAGACTTCATCGGCTCAACGGATTTCTCTATTACTGCAGGTAACGACTGTAATAGCGCCAGTTTGAATTTAAGGCTGGTTTGTTCATCAGAAAGTACGTTGATAGCGTCGTTCAGCGCACGTTGCGCTTCTGCTTCCGCCAGACCCTTTTTACGCGTAGCTTCGGCTAACTCAACGATTGCCGCCGCCTGCATCTCTGCGGCTTCTTTCTCTGCTTTCGCCCGCACGGTCAGTTCAACCGCTTTGGTTTCTGCATCCTGCGCGGCAGCGATTAGGGCAACTTGTTTAGCACGATCGGCTTCTGCGGTCTGGCGAGTTGTTTCTACGTTTTGCTGGGCGCTTACCGCTTCTGCAAGTGCAAGGTTGGCACGCGCTTCCGCTTGTGACTGCTGTTCCGATTTGGCGGCAATAGCGATCGATTTCGTCTGGTTAGCGATTTCGGTGACCTGCTGCTGTTCGATCTCTTTAATGCGAACTTCGCGTTCAGCTTCAACTTTTCTGGAACGGACGGCCTGTTCGCGGTCGATTTCCGTTTCCTGAATCTGTCGTTCAGCCAGAATTCGCGTCTGCTCTGCTTCCCGACGACGCTCGGCCTCAAAAGCCGCAATTTTCGCATTCTGCTCAGCGGTACGGGTTTTAACCTGCTGCTCCTGCTCAAGCGTCATAAACGCTTCTTGTTGTTCAATCTCTAGCTTCCGCGAAAGCGCATCACGGTTTTTCTCACGCACCGCAACTTCTACATCCTGTTCAACTTCGTTACGTTCGCGACGACGGCGCTCCGTCTCCTGCGTCAGCTTGGTTAAACCTTCGGCGTCAAAGGCGTTGTTAGGATTGAAATGTTCTTTCGACGTCTGGTTAAAGTTGGTAAGTGAAACGCTTTCCAGTTCCAGGCCATTTTTCGACAGATCTTCAGCTACGGTATTTTGTACGCCCTGCACGAAGTTCTCGCGGGTATCCTGTAACTCATGCATGGTCATTTGTGCAGCTGTTGCACGGAGGGCATCGACAAATTTATCTTCAACCAACATACGTAAGTCTTCAGGCGACAGGGTGCGTTGCCCCAGCGTCTGGGCGGCGGTGGCAATACCTTCCACTGACGGTTTTACCCGCACAAAGAAAGCGACAACGACATCGACGCGCATACGATCTTTCGTAATCAGGCTATCAATGGTTGAGCGGCTGACTTCCAGCTTCAGAGTATTCATATTGATGGGGATTATTTCATGAAAGATCGGCATCACGATTGCGCCACCGCTCATTACCACTTTTTGCCCACCTAAACCAGTACGAACAAAAGCTTGCTCTGCCGAAGCGCGACGATAGAGCCTGGCGAAAATAATTCCAATAATAAACAGAATGCATACGGCAATAATTGCGGTAAACATCCAGGAGGGCACAGAATTAACAATATCATCCATTATTAAATTTCCTTTTGATTAATAAATTACAATATTTGGGGCCAGGGATTGTTTTCCGCCAAATATCGCGTTGCAGAAAGTCGGCAAATAATTAACACTTTGTCTCCTTTAGTGAAAATTTTTCCTTCTTCAGGCTCCAGTAGTAAATAATGTATTTGGCCAAATTGATCGGTGAGTTTTCCTTCGCAGGGATTACCTGAAGTGGCCTGATGACCGGTAATTAATGCCATGCTACCAATATATTCTTCTTCTGTAATAGCTGAACTATGGTCGCGTGGAATCCAGGGCGCAACTATTTTACCGGTATAATGCACCGTAATAATCGTAAACAGTAAACTGACAGGAACCACGAACAGGTTCGACAGTGGTGATTGCCAGACCATGATGCAGGCATGCTGCAACAGGATGCCAATAAGACCAAAAAAACCAGCCAGCAAGCAGAGAACGACGAGAGCTGGCAATCTTCCGATATTGAGATAATGAAGTGCCTGGCTAATATGACCTGTGGTTATGGAATCATAATGGTCAAGATGTGCATCAAGTGCACCGGAGAGCATGTGACCGCAGATAAGCGCAAAAATTTCTAAAAGGCCGATCAACAGTACAAAGGAAATAGCGAAAAGATAAGGGGTGTTATAGTCGGCGAATAAAATCATATGTCACTCCAATGTCCATTTAGTGACGCAATATTTACTTTAGGATAGTTTCCTTGCTTACATTTATCTTTGTTAATAATAACACATGTTAGAGAAGTTCTGGAAGAGAAAGTCTTTTAATATGGTTTTTTATTTTTCACTAAAAAGTGTGATCGGGGACAATATATTTACGCACGTTATGTTTAAAGGCACTACACTGATTGGGGAATACTGAAATCAGAAAAAGCATATGGCCTTAAAAGGTATGCGATAACCGGAGGATGTGCTTATGGATCATAGTCTTAATTCTTTAAATAATTTCGATTTCCTGGCGCGTAGTTTTGCCAGAATGCACGCAGAAGGTCGCCCGGTCGATATTCTGGCCGTTACTGGTAACATGGATGAAGAACATAGAACCTGGTTTTGCGCACGTTATGCCTGGTATTGCCAACAGATGATGCAAACCAGAGAACTTGAATTAGAACACTGATATTACGGGCCGTCTGGCCCGTTTTTGTGTTGCTTTATTCTGCTTTATCAATAGGCGGGATAGCCGGAGGAGATTGAAGGTCTGCTACCGAATTATTGCGCGCTTCCAGTTCACTGATGCGCTGCTCCAGTAATGCCAGTTTCTCACGAGTCCGTAACAGGACTTGCGTCTGTACGTCGAATTCTTCGCGGCTCACCAGATCGAGACGCGTCAGCTGCGCTTGTAGGGTTTGGCGGATTTTTTTCTCCACATCTTCCCCGAACTCCCTGATTCCTTTAGGCATTGATTCGTGAACCTGGCGAGCGATTTGCTCAATTTTTTTCGGGTCAATCATTGTAGTTTCCCTGTACTGATAGGTGTTGAGTGCCATTGTAGTGCGATAAGGGTAAGTCATAAACCAGAATTATGTGAAGCTATGCGTTGCTGCCGCTAATCATTAGCGTTATAGTGAATCCGCTTATTCTCAGGGCGGGGCGAAATTCCCCACCGGCGGTAAATCAACTCAGTTGAAAGCCCGCGAGCGCTTTGGGTGCGAACTCAAAGGACAGCAGATCCGGTGTAATTCCGGGGCCGACGGTTAGAGTCCGGATGGGAGAGAGTAACGATTCTGTCGGGCATGGACCCGCTCACGTTATTTTGGCTATATGCCGCCACTCCTAAGACTGCCCTGATTCTGGTAACCATAATTTTAGTGAGGTTTTTTTACCATGAATCAGACGCTACTTTCCTCTTTTGGTACGCCTTTCGAACGTGTTGAAAATGCACTGGCTGCGCTGCGTGAAGGACGCGGTGTAATGGTGCTTGATGATGAAGACCGTGAAAACGAAGGCGATATGATCTTCCCGGCAGAAACCATGACCGTTGAGCAGATGGCGCTGACCATTCGCCACGGTAGCGGTATTGTTTGCCTGTGCATTACTGAAGATCGCCGTAAACAACTCGATCTGCCAATGATGGTAGAAAATAACACCAGCGCCTATGGCACCGGTTTTACCGTGACCATTGAAGCGGCTGAAGGTGTGACTACCGGTGTTTCTGCCGCTGACCGTATTACGACCGTTCGCGCAGCGATTGCCGATGGCGCAAAACCTTCTGATCTGAATCGCCCGGGCCACGTTTTCCCACTTCGCGCGCAGGCAGGTGGAGTACTGACGCGTGGCGGTCATACTGAAGCAACTATTGATCTGATGACGCTGGCAGGCTTTAAACCGGCTGGTGTGCTGTGTGAGCTGACTAATGACGATGGCACGATGGCGCGTGCACCAGAGTGCATTGAGTTTGCCAATAAACACAATATGGCGCTCGTGACTATTGAAGACCTGGTGGCATACCGTCAGGCACATGAGCGTAAAGCCAGCTAATGAGATGAAATACTAAATATGAAAATGCCGGGGTGTTCCCGGCATTTTGCTGTTTAGTGGTAGTTGATTTTAACTATCAGGTCTTTCTGAAATGGGCCATAGACGAGTGGTTCACCAGGTTTTTGGGTTAATTCGGCCTGGTAATCGCGGGTTGCCATTGCCGCACTCTGACCGGGAATATAAGTACTAAATAATTTGAACTGGTTAAATTCAATATCTTCTTGCGTTTTTTGATCAGTAATTCGCATGAGCAAGCCGTTACCTATTTCCAGATGCGTATTGTCATATAATGTATCTGAAGTAAAGAAACTGGTTGCAACATCAAACTGTTCGGTACAATCAGACGCAATGTCTTTTATGGTAGAAACGCTGAATGCTGCCTTCGGTGGGAAAGTTGCAATGGAATTCGCAGCGATCTGCCCAAAATTGACTATCTGACTTTCCGGGGAAATGCGGACGTCGACACTACAGTCAAGGAATGAAATATTATCTAACCCCGTAATCGCATAGCGTAAATTTTTCGCGTTGGGGGCCATGTTCGCCCCGCCTTCACCGTCGAATTGCAGCACGTTGACTGTGCCAAAGTTTACCGTCTGATCTCCTGCCGGGCGGCTTTTGAATTTTACATAGACGCGAAAATGGGCGTTAAATGTTACATTTTTTTGAAGAGTGCTGCCATTGCATACAGGGTCATGATAATACCCATTATAGTATTGTTCATATTTATCCAGGCACGCATGAGTATCAATTTTTTCATTTGTCCCTTCATAATCTACACCATTATAAGTCACGCCAAATGTTAAATACGGATTATTCAACATATCGGCACTATTTATTTGGGGCAATTTGATCCAGGCATAGACATTTTCTGATGGGTTATTACTTGACCATCCTGGTGCATTGTCACAATAAACTGTGATATTAATATCTCCGCTCTCCCAAATTTTTTGCCCAGGTTGCGCATTCTCTGGAATTTTGAACGTTGGTAAATCTCCATTTATGAGGGTTGTTCCTCTGTACCCATCCTGATAGCAATCAACAGCAAAAGCTGAAACGTTAAAAAAAAGGCAAAGAATCGCCAGTAGTCGAAAAAGTGTAATCATATTTTCCCCTTCTTCGCAGGAGTACTTTGGCAGAGGGACTGGACGGAATTACATACTACTTTAAACATCTCCAGCCCGCCGTAGTCCGCCACAAAGCCTAACTGGAACGTAGAGGGCAGGTTGTTTAAGTGTTGAGTCGCAGAAGCAAATGGTGCCACCATAATACTGTCCGCATCAGGCATCAGTGTCTTGCCATTAGTGCCGATATAGCCGACGGTAATATGATAAGGCGTCGGGTTATTCAGGGTCAGCCCGGCGGCGGTGCGGGTAATCGTCACTTTTTGCAGAGGAACCATCTCTCCTTCTTTTAACTCAATCGCTTTCGGTCGCCAGAATAGTTTCAGACGGCTTTGCATGGCGATTTGCATGACATTCTGTTCTTTGGCACGCGGCGGAATTTCCCGCACGTTATAGTAGAATAGCGTTTCTCTGTCCTGTGGTAAGTTATTTAACGAGGCCAGCGCCATCAGGCGAATTTGTACCTGTTCATCAGGCTCAATACGTTCCATCGGCGGCAGTGTTGAAATGTAATCACGCGTTTTTTTACCGCTGGCATCTTCAATCCACGATTGAGCAAGATAAGGATCGATTTTACTTTGGTTGGTCAGGCGAACCGTTGCGCTTTTATTCGAAGCATTAAAAATGATGCGTGTCCTGTCGGGGGAGACAGTAGCCTGGGCAAAGTTGCAGATCCCCAGAAAACAAATCATTCCTGTTGTGATTAATGGTAATTTCATTATATTCATCCTGAATTATTTGACTGTTTTACAAGGTAAAATTATCGCGCTTTCACTAATGTTACTTTGGTTTGGCGGCGTGACTTCACAGGTATTATCACCCCAGGTTAAATGCAGAATACTGTTTTCCTGAATACCGCTGAGATAAACGAAGCCATCTTCCGCTACCAGGCCCACATCTTTACCTGTCGCTTGATCCGTGACATTCACACCTAGTGGAGGGAAGCGGCCATTTTCCTGACGAATAACGCCGACGATTTGGTATCCGGTGGTGGCATTCAGTTTTGCGTAGCCGATGGCACCCTGGGTGAGCGTAGTACGAATAACCGAGTTTTCGACATCGACACCTTCAGGCAGATCGTTATTGTTCACCCGCAACATGGAGGTGGTGTAGTTCGATAACGAAGGTATCACGGCGATGCCCAGCCCGTTGGTAACAGTTCGGTTAGAGTTGATTTCAACGCCGGAGATGCCATCGGTATCGACCATCATGCGGGCGTTATCGCCATAGCTATAATCGTGAAGGGCGACACCATGACGTGTAGCGGTAAGTGAACCGTACCAGCCTGCGGTAACAGAATTGTACTGATTCGGCTGTACACTGCCATTAATGTTCAGACGTCCCCACGGCGAATAGTGCTGGTAGCTGCCGCGCAGTGTGGGTTCGCCATCACGTATATTGTCGTCAGTTGCCGACGCAGAAATATTCCAGATATTGTTGCGATCTGATGAATCGTACCAGGAAATCATCTGCGAAGTATTACTGCTTCCCGTACGCTGCATACTGTAGGAGATGTTGCGGTTTTGTTGTAAAGGTAGAGAGAAAGAGAAGTAATATTGATTCTCTTCGTCGTCATCCCAGCGGATTCGACTTACTGCCAGCGATGCAGAGATACCTTTGAAATCGCCAATATCAAAGTTTTTGCTTACAGATACGGAGTAGTTGGTATTGCTGGCGCTGTCCCAATAAGTATTGCGTGTAACGTTGAGATAAGAGTTTAATTCCAGCGTTTCAAAGTACTGGTTCAAGGAAATGACATAACTCTCTTTTTCATTATCAATTGACTCATCGCCATTACGCGAGCTTAGGTACTCACTCATCGACACGTAATCTTTATCTGAGAAGCGATAACCCGCGAAGGTAATCTGACTACCTGTCGATTCGAAATGCTTTGCATAGTTGAAGCGATAGCTGTAACCACGCAGATTGTCGCTATTTTGTTGCTGCAGAGAGGCGTCTGCTCCGGTGACATCAAAAGAAAGCGAACCGAATTGGTTAAGGTTAAAGCCAATACCGGTAGTGATAGCCTGATAATCATCAGCGGTGAACATGCCGCCACCATACAGCGACACATTGTTCAGCCAGCCCCAGGAGGCTTCCGCCGTCCAGAAAAAGGGATTATTGATATCGTTATGCCCGACGGATGTTGGTTTTCCCAGCGACGTCTTATAGCGCACTTGCCCTTTACGGGTTAAATAGGGAATGGATGCGGAGCCAACCTGGAAGGTGCTGGTGCGGCCATCTTCTTCTTCCACTGTGACATCCAACTGCCCCTGAAACGATTGCCCCAAATCAGAAATAGTAAAAGGGCCTGGCGCGACAGTGGTTTGATAAAGTACGCGACCATTTTGTGCCACAGTCACTTTAGCGTTGGTCTGCGCGATACCGGTAATTTGTGGCGCATAACCCTGTAAATCTGGCGGCAGCATGCTTTCATCACTTTCCAGCGATGCGCCAGTAAAGTGGAAGGTATCGTAAAGATTGGAGCTCAGGTCGTACTGGCCCATAGTGAATTTTGACGACCAGGAGGGGATAGGGCGAAACAGATAAGTTCGCGCAAATTCGCTGTCGTGGTTTACCGAGCGTCCATCAGCAAAATTCTGATTATATTGGTAATCGCTACGTAAGCGCCATGCGCCGAGGTTAAAGCCTAACGTACCATAGGAGCTGACGTTTTGGGTGCTGTCTCCGTGATGTGGGGCATACTGGCTGGCATACATGTTGTAATCAAGAATAAACCCGGCGATACCGGCATCCCAAAACTCTGGTGGCGTCCAGTTTGTTGCCTGGTATTTTAACCACGCTTGGGGAACACTTAGCGATAATATCATCGTAGCTTTATCAAGCCGTGTCGTTAATTCCTGACGTTGGCTTAAATTGAGACATTCGCTGCCAGCTATGGTTTGCAATGATTCAATAAATTCCGTATTAAGACCGAAACTAGTCAGATTTTCTTTGGTTAAGCAGAGTAACGAACCACTTTCATTATCGGCTTTTACCCATTCCAGTATTAACGTTTGTGGCAACATATTTTTATTTATCTGCACACGAACGAGATATTTACCAGGAGTAATATAGCCTTTTTTCTCAAAACGCGAGATATCGATGTTTTCACGGTCTTCAACGTCAATCATATCGACGTTGAATTCCACGGCGTGGACAGGTAAAACGAAGAGTAGCGAACACACAACGCCAGACAGGGCAATTTTAATTGCATGGGATAACTTATCCCCGGTAAACGTGTTTTTATTGTTCATAAAAATCCATTTCTAAAAAGGCCCAAAGTTGCCGATGAAATTTCATCGGCTTTATCGCCTGACGTTGTGTAGTTACTAATTGCCGCTTACTTGTAGTCGAGTACGTAATTAGCTTGTGCCTGCACGTTACCTGGGGTCGCGGTGCGTCCCAGAGATTCCATACGGGCTTTAAAGTTCAACTCCTGGTAGGAGTTAGTCGTCGGGAAGTTGATAGTGATTGGAGTGCCAAGAGTCACGTTGGTGTTGTCTGATTTCACCAGACGTACGCCTACATCAGTTGCGCCGCCGATGTTACCTTCCAGAGTGTTTTTAAGCAGGTTGGAATCGGTAGCGTCAACACTGGCAGAACTAAAGGTGATTTTGACTTTATCAACAGTATTAGTGCCGTCAGATAAAATACAATCCTGCAAGTGAATGGTGACATCTACAGGCAGAGATTTCTGACCGCTTTTTAATACGGTATCAGCAACTTCACCGAGGTTTATTGTCTGATCTTCATCACCAGGAGCAATAGAACAAGGTGCATCGATAACTTCACCTTTAAAAGTAATTTTACCGGACCCCTGATTAGCATCGTCAGCAAGAGCGTTAAAAGCAACGCCTGATAACAATGCGGTTGCGAACATAGATAACAATGTTTTTTTAAACATGACTATAATCCTTTATAAATTAGAAAGGTTATTAATGAGGAAAATATAGGTTTGAATCTGATATTAATTCCGCTATGGAGATTACCATAGTTAGAGATGACTTAGCTTGTTATTAATATTAAATACTGATTAAGTAAAACTTAAATCATACACTTTCATTATATATTAAGATGCGTATACCTGGATATTTGTTGTATATCGTTGTGAATAATAATTTTTTTGTATGAGTTGTGGTGAAAAAATGAACATCCATTGACAAAAGTTTACGTATGATATTGTAAGGTGGTAAAGTATGTTTATTAAAACGAGTAGGGACGCAAGAATCGTGAAGATATAATATATATCTAGTGGTGCTTATTAAGTTTTATCATTAATTAGTAATGTTTTATCGGGGGATAATATATATTAATAGTCTTGGTTGTTCTTTTTTTAACCAGATATGGTATATAATACAACACTTACTATGATCGAAATCATATACTTGATCCAGAATTATGCGAGTATATGAATGTATTCAACGATGGATATGTGAAATTTTAACGCTAAATGTTTAGTAATGTTAAATTTTGAAGGTGAAAAGGATGTTTATTGCCTGGTACTGGATTGTATTAATTGTTCTACTGGCTGGTGGCTATTTTCTTCATCTTAAACGTTACTGTAAAGCTTTTCGCCATGACAGAGATGCGCTGTTAGCTGCCCGAAGTAAATTAGATAAACGCTCCGATAAAGAAGTGTTTGAAAAGCATCAATAATACCTTTAATAACGATACAGATGTTGCCTTTAGCAATGGGCAACATCTGTCATTATCGTCTTTAACCAATTCCCGCCGTTTGTAGCAGCACTAAACTGAATCCCATCACTGACATTCCACATAGTACGCCATAGCTGGGGTTATTATTAGGGTCAATCTCTTTGGCGAGCGGCATTAATTCATCAACCGAGAGCGCCACCATAATTCCTGCAACCGCCGCCATGATTGCCGCCATGACCACCGGGGAAATCATGCTACCGAGGATTAACCACGCCAGCACACCACCAAGAATTTCTGCCAGTCCAGAAATCCCCGCCCACAGAATCGCGGTACGTTTCGATCCTGTTGCAGCGTAAACCGGCCCTGCAACGGCCAGACCTTCAGGAATATTGTGCAACGCTACGGCCAGGGCGATACCAAATCCCAGCTCCAGGTTGCTGCTCGCCGTGACAAAGGTGGCAATCCCTTCCGGGAAGTTATGCAGACTGATACCGAGAGTGAGCAGAATGGCTGTGCGCTTGATCGATTTTGGCAACGGCTGCACCGATTTTTGCATTAAATCCTGCGGATGCGCATGTGGCAACATGCGGTCCAGGCCAAAATAGCCAAGCAGACCGAAGATAAACATTCCATAACCCAACACAGGCGACATTCCTTCGGCGGCTAGTGCGGCAGGAAGCATTTCCATTAATGAGATGAGCAACATGATCCCCGCCGCAAATCCTAGCGAAAACGCCAGTAAGCGGTTCGAGGGTTTTTGCCCGAGAACGCCGAGAAACGCGCCAATAAACGTGGCTGCCCCCGCCAGTATGGTCAGAATGAGAGGTACTGACATCGACAACTCCTTATAAATCTTCACCTTCAGGCAGATCGTCAAAATAACTGATGATCATCATCATTGTTATCCGGGTTCTTACTCCGCCGAACAAGCGTATTGTGAGGATATCAAAATGACACCTTTAATTAAGGATATCATCATGTCTTCAACACGTATGCCAGCATTGTTTTTAGGTCACGGTAGTCCGATGAACGTGCTGGAAGATAATTTGTATACCCGCAGCTGGCAGAAGTTGGGGATGACATTGCCACGCCCGCAAGCGATTGTGGTGGTTTCGGCTCACTGGTTTACCCGTGGAACAGGAGTGACCGCGATGGAGACGCCGCCCACGATTCATGACTTTGGTGGCTTCCCGCAGGCGCTGTACGACACGCATTATCCTGCTCCGGGTTCGCCTGCGCTGGCACAGCATCTGGTTGAGCTGTTAGCGCCGGTCCCGGTGGAGCTGGATAAAGAAGCCTGGGGCTTTGACCACGGTTCCTGGGGAGTGCTGATTAAGATGTACCCTGACGCCGATATCCCGATGGTGCAGTTGAGTATCGACAGTAGCAAACCTGCCGCCTGGCATTTCGAAATGGGGCGCAAACTCGCGGCGCTGCGTGATGAAGGGATAATGTTGGTCGCCAGTGGCAACGTGGTGCATAACCTGCGTACAGTGAAGTGGCACGGTGATAGTTCACCGTATCCGTGGGCGACGTCGTTTAATGAGTATGTGAAAGCGAATCTGACGTGGCAAGGGCCAGTGGAACAACATCCTCTGGTGAATTATCTCGACCATGAAGGTGGCGCGTTATCGAACCCAACGCCAGAGCACTATCTGCCGTTGTTGTATGTCTTAGGGGCGTGGGATGGGCAGGAGCCAATTACCATTCCGGTCGATGGTATAGAAATGGGCAGTTTAAGTATGCTGTCGGTGCAGATAGGTTAATAAAAGAACCCGAAGCCAGAACGACTGGCTTCGGGTGTTGCTGAGTTAGCCTCTGATGATTTTAAGCGCCCATGCGCCACTCATAATGACCAGCAGCACCAGACACATACCAAAAGCCAGCATACAAGCCTGAGCCATATTCATAAAATGCCATGGTGGTAGCAGATACCAGCCTTCAGATTGCTGATACATTTCCACAAACCACTGTTGCGTGCTGCTCAGTGTGACGCCATCAGGAACGATTGGTGCGTCATAGCCACAATCCCCGGTAGGCTTGAACCAATTTGGTGCCCACTGTGCCAGCGGCAGGTTAAAGGGAAAAGTTGGATCGGTAGAGCAACCCTGTACGCCAAACAGTGAATCGGGATCCGGATTATGTACTGCATGGTGGATATCGTTCAGTTTGAGCGAAAACTTCAGTCCCAAAATGCTGCCGTAAAATGCCATCACGCAGCCAATTAGCTTTAGGATGATGTTCTTTGGGTTGATCGCTGCAACCAATCCTCCAATAACCATCACAAACATGGCGTAGCGAATGTATACACATTGCTCACAGGGTGCCATGTAGAGATAGATCTGGAAGAAAGAGTGCGCCAGGATAATTAACGCGCCCATCGCAATGGCCATTAACAACCACAAAAAACGTTGTTCTTGCCATCTTACCAGCGTGTCCACCGGTGAAGTGCGAAGGTCTTTCCACATTCCCTTAATACCCATAGCCTGTTTCCCTGTTATTTGCTTGCTAACTCGCGGATAAGGTCTGCCATTGAGTCAATAGATTTAATACTCTTGGTGTAGATCAGGTATTTACCATTGACGACATACGCCGGAACGCCCTGGATTTTTGCAACTTCATAAGAGGCTTTCCATTTTTCCAGCGTTTCCTGAACTGCAGGCTCTTTCAGCGCGGCTTCAAAATCGGCCTGACTCATACCTGCGGCGTCCAGTCCGGTTTTGATAAAGGCAGCCGGATCTTTACCATCAGACCAGCGTTCTTTTTTGTCATGATAAGCCGCGTAATAAGCAAACTTGGCTTTCTTAAACTGAGAGTTAGCATCAAATAATGAAATACCTGCTGCTTTATCTTTATTGATCAAGACCGCAAAGACTTCGCTTGCTTGTTTGCCGTATTCACCTTTTGTTTCCAGATGGAATGGAGTAAAAGCAACGATATCTTTCACTTTTTCCGATACCGGACCGGTAACCGCTTTGTCGTACTTGTAACAGAACGGGCAGGCGTAGCTAAATACCTTAATCAGCGTTTTGTCGGCATTCGGAATAGGTTTTTCCAGAACCATGTAATCCGTGCCTTCGGTAAATGCAGAAGCGGTAAATGAAACAGCCAAAGCTGCGGTAAGCAGTATGGTTTTAAATAGTGATGAGATCCCTAATTTCGACATTTTTATTCCCTTCTTAATTATTTGAACATCTGTTGTGGACGGACTAACAGTGCACGATAGTGAGTCTGATTGGGTTTATCTGACAGCACGTCGATTTCCACTTTCACTTCTTTGGTTTTGTAATCGATTTCGTTCAACTTACCGACGGTTGGCTGCCCGACATCGAACAAATGAATAGAACCACCGAAGCCAAACATGGTGTTACGGTCGGCTTGATATTCAATGATGGAGGTAATCGGGCTATAGAAATCGTAGCCACGTTCTTTACCGTATTCCCACACTTGCTGAACGGTGCCTTTCTTCTCATCAATCTTATATTCCACAAAGCGGGAGTATTTCATGGTTGGTAAGGCAGGTTGTTCCAGATGACGCCCATCGCCATTATCAAAAATGGTGAGCGTTCCTTTGCTGGAAATCCAGGCGGTATGCTGGGTGTAGGTAAAGTCGAAGTCTGAGTTTTCGCACAGGCCATTTTCGTTACAGGTAATTGGCTTACCGTTAGCATCAACCGGTTTCAGCAGCTTGCTGGCCAGCGGTTTTTCCCAACCTTTAGAGGGCGCAAGGATCCATTTCACTTGCTTATCACGACCAATTTTCACAACACCCTGGTGGCGAGAGGAGAGGATGATTGAGTCATCTTTTGCGTCATAGGCGATTGAGTTAACGTGCGCCCAGTTACGACCTGGCCCTACACCCAGCGCGTCGCCGAACGGTGTATCTGGTTCCAGTTTTGCCTGTTGTCCTGCATGGGCAAGGTCAACGTTAACGCAAACTGCACCTGCATCCAGCGCGCCGAGCAGTGCATCGCGTTTCGGATCGAGGATCTTGGTCAGATCCCATACATCGACAACGCGACCAGATTTATCGACTTCGAGGATATGGTCACGAATGGTGGTGACGTGTACGCCGTCATCGCGACGGTAATTGCTCTTACCTACGCGCAACAATACTGTGCCATTAGGCGTCTCAATGGACTCATGAGTGGCGTCAGCAAATCCGCGCGGTAGTTTGTGATCTTCGAGCACCTGCCCCATCATGTCGAACTCGTACCAGTGCTGACCTTGTACAGCGGTAAAGGTGCCGCGTGGTGTTTCGCGGATACCCATCAGATAACCACGCTTGTTGATATCGCGGTCACGACCATCGTAGAAGGTGTTTTGATCCAACCACCAGCGGTATTCGCCTTCCGTATCGACGATAAAGGTGAATGGCGCGATATCAAAAGGGAGTGCGCCAGTTGCCGGACCCGCATCAAGGATACCGGCATTTTTATCTTTCTCACCATGCCAGTGGAGATCGGAACCTTGGGCGGTAAAGGTGTGGGTATTAACCAGATAGAGGCGATCTTCAAAACCCGGTGCGACTTTAATAACTTTGGTCTGTTGTAAATCGGAGATAGAGCGGTTATCCATGTAATTATTGACGATGGCCGAAGTGTGCACCACATAATCATCTTTCATGACCTTGCCGTTTTCTTTCCACTCAACGGTCACTTTGTTAGCAAATTTCTGATAAAGACCAAAAATCGGTACTCCATCATAAGTTTTTAGTGATTCCTGACCCACGGGATAGCTGATTTCTACGCCTTTTTCGCCCTTCCCATGGACGGTAACTTTGACATCAGAAATGACATGGCTATCTAAGTCAACCAAAGCGGTCAGTGGTGCATTGCCGTAGGGATCGACAATGACCGCACCCAGTTGCCCGGCAGGTGGTGCGGGTTTAAAACCTGCTGCCATCACCCCCGGTGCTGACAAACCCAGAGTTATCGCCACAGCTCCGGCTACCAGAGTTTTTCTATATTTATCAAACATGGATATATCTCCTTATATAACGCAAATATATAATAATGATGAATATCGACTGTTGAGGTGGTGCTAATAAATTTGTTTTGTGAATTAAAATGTATTAATAATAATCGTTATGAATATTTTTTACTGATTTTAGATTTTTTGTATTTCTCTGTAACAAATATTTTCTTTTGGTCGATACTAGGTGGGCAATATATCAATAACAATATTCAATATTGTGTAGTGTGATCCCAGCGACATTGTTTTTTAATTATTAAATCTATTTTTGATGCGGTGTTGGATATAAATAAATTTATAAAACAATAGGTTACCAAGTGATTTTATTGATTAATTTAATTACAGTATCGCTTACATATGACGATTTAATATTAAATTAGGAATTAATGTTAAATAAAAGTGATGGATGTGATTGATTATATATAGATGGGGGTGATGATTTGCGAAGTATAATAAATTGCCCCGGTAAACGGGGCAATATTGAACAGTATTACTCAACAAAAATATGCGGATAAAACCGAGACATATCCTGGGTGATCAATGCACGGTCTTCACGAATGCCAATTCCGGCAGGTTGATCGTTCACCAGCCAGCTACCAATCAGCATATAGCTGTCGCCGAATTTCGGTAACGGGTGGAATTGCTGAACAATCATCCCTTCTTCGCCATACGGACCTTCCGCTGCTTCAATGGTTTTGCCGTTCTCAATGATCGACACGTTTGCGCCTTCACGGGAGAAGATCGGTTTAACCACATATTTTTCCATTTGCGGATGATCATCTTCCGCAAAATAAGCAGGCAGCAGGTTCGGGTGATTCGGGAACATCTCCCACAGTAGCGGCAGAAGCGCTTTGTTGGAGATAATGCTCTTCCACGCCGGTTCCAGCCAGCGTACGCCTGCATCCTCCAGCTTGGTGGAGAACATCTCACGCAGCATAAATTCCCACGGATACAGCTTGAACAGGTTAGAAATCACCTGATCCTGTAAATCCGTGAACTGACCTTTTTCGCCTAAACCGATATCGTCGATGTAGAGGAATTCAGTAGCGATTTCAGCTTCTGTCGCGCAGTCCTGCAAATACTGAATGGTTCCGCGATCTTCCACCGTGTCGCGACAGCAGGTGAGATGCAGCAACTGGAAGCCATACTGTTCACGCAGCTCGACAAAGCGATCGATCAGCTTCTCTTGCAGACTGTTAAACTGGTCGCTGCCTTCCGGCAGGTTACCGGCGTTAAGCTGATCTTCCAGCCAGATCCACTGAAAGAATGCGGCTTCATACAGTGACGTTGGCGTATCGGCGTTATTTTCCAGAAGTTTAGGCTCGCCAGTACCATCCCACGCCAGATCAAGACGCGAATAAAGCGATGGCTGGTGAGTCAGCCATGACTGGCGCACAAAACTCCAGGTGTGTTTTGGAATGCGGAATTTGGTCATCAGCTCATCGCTGGCGATCACTTTTTCAACCACTTTCAGGCACATCTGGTGCAGTTCGGCGGTGACTTCTTCCAGCTTTTCAACCTGGGCGAGGGTCAACTTGTAGTAAGCATCTTCACACCAGTACGGTTCGCCGTACATGGTGTGAAAATTGAAACCGTATTCGTGGGCTTTTTCGCGCCAGTCCGGGCGCTCGGTAATACTGACTCTTTCCATCGGTATCAGCCACCCATTGAACGAGAAGAGGTGCCGGTTGCGCTACGCTGCATAGTGCTTTGTTTGGCAACAGATTCACCAAAACCGCCACGGGTAACAGTAGTAGTGGTCGCCGGTTTTGGTGCCATTGCCGTCTTCGGTACGGTCATGGTGCGGCCTGGCTGGGCTGCGCCATAGTTTTTACCGGTCGCGTCGGTATATTTACCGTAAGCCGGGCTGGCCGGGTTTTTCGAGGAGAACAGCGGCTGCTGTGCAAATCCCGCGCCGCCGCCCATCAGACGACCCATCATGTAACCGGCCATCAGCGGCATCCAGAAACTCCCGCTGGATTGCTGGGCCTGCGCCTGGTTTTCTGGTGCCATGCCAGCCTGGGCTGGTGCCTGCTGGCACTGACCTTCACCAAATTCAGCAACACAGTCTTCACGGGTGGCGTATTTCGGCGCAGTACGTTCGGCTTCTTTCAGCGCATTGTTGTACGCGGTGGTACATTCGGCGCTTTTGCCTGGGTTTGCAGCTGAACAGTCGTCAGCATTTTGATAGAGAGACACTGTTTCATCACTCTTTTCACAGCCAGCCAGCATAAAAACAGTGGCAACCGCGAGAGCGACTGGTGTCAGATGGCGTGCGCTCCAGTTTTTGCGGAACGATGCGTGGCGTATGGATTTTGTCCGTTTCATTTTTGTCTTCCGGGACCAGTGGTAAATACCCATCAGAATAGAGGATGGCTGGTCGAAATTGAAGCGAGAAGGGGGAAGAATGCGGCAGATAACCCGTATCTTTACGTTGCCTTACGTTTAGACGGGGCCGAAGCCCCGTCGTCGTCATCAGTTACGGAAAGGGTTATGACCGTTACTGGTGGTAGTGCGTGCGGATGTTTGCTGAACGACGGGGGCCGGGCTATCAGGCGCATAACCATCAGCAATAGCATTCTGTTCCGGCGTTTGCGGGGCAACGTTTTCCGGATTAGTGGAAACCGGTTTGCTCAGCGCATTGTTCAGTGCCAGCAGATCCTGCTCGTTCAACGTACCCAAGGCTGACTTAATATTCAGCTGATTAATCAGGTAGTTATAACGCGCATTCGCCAGCTCTTGCTTGGCGTTGTACAGCGTGGTGGTCGCATCCAACACATCAACAATGGTACGCGTACCGACCGAGTAGCCCGCTTCCATCGCGTCTAATGAGCTTTGAGCGGAAACTACGGCTTGTTTGTAGGCGTTAATGCTACTGATAGAAGCATTAATGTTGTTGAAGGAGGAACGTACGGTTTGCACGACGCTACGATGCGCGCTTTCCAGTTGCTCACTGGCACCAACAAAGTTGTACTGGGCCTGTTTCACCTGCGAGTTAACCATTCCGCCCTGATAAATCGGCAGCGAGAAGCTCAGGCCAACTTTGTTCTGGCCCATATTGCTATCGTCATACTGGGTACCAGCGGCACCACGGGTTTTCGAACCGCTATATGAGGTGTCAGAAATCCCGGTAGAAGCCGTTAAATCCAGAGTCGGTAAGTGACCATCCTGCGCCTGGCGAATTTGCTCGCGCGCCAGGTCCTGGCTCAAGCGTGCCTGTAACAGCGACAGGTTGCGTTTTTCGGCTTCTTTCAGCAGCGCGTTAACCGGCTGTGGTTTGTCGGTTTTAAAGTTTTCGACATTCAGCGCCGCCAGTTCCGGATAGTAGTTACCGGTGATCTGGCGCAGCTGCTCTACCGCGTTATCAAGGTTATTACGTGCGGTCACTTCGTTCGCCAGCACGGTATCGTACTGTGCGCGGGCGTTCTGCACGTCGGTGATCGCTACCAGGCCCACGTTAAAACGTTGGGTGGTTTGATCTAATTGACGGTAGATCGCTTCTTTTTGCGCCTGTGTATAGGAAAGAACGTCAATAGCATTCAACACGTTGAAATAAGCGGTCGCGGTGTTGAGGATCAAGGTTTGTTGATCGGTCTGATACGTGACGTCCTGAATCCCAGCTGCTTTTTCCTGCAGCGTTAACGCACGCCATTTCGACATATCAAAAATGGATTGAGTTAACTGCAGGGACGCACTGGTCGCGTTAGAGTTGATGCCGTTCGCGTCGCGGTAGCCGTTGCTATAGGTGTAATCTGCACCTAAACCTAGCTGTGGCAGTAATGGACTGCGCGCTTCATTAATTTTTTCAAAGGCAGCATCACGATCGGCGGCAGACTTACGCAATTCCGGGTTACTAAGGCGTGCTTGCTGATAAACTTGCATCAGGTTCTCGGCCTGGCTCAACGAACTGAACCCAGAAAGGCTCAGGCCGATAAGAATGGGGAGCAATTTCTTCATTTGCATTCCTTGTGGTGAAGCAGTATTTAGCGCGATCAAACTGTAAAATTATTGCGGATTCTAGCAGAAGCCGCTACCGCAAAAGGTTGGCGTTACGTGCCATAGGGCGTTAATGTGCCTCAATTTAACACATGACTGCTCAAACGGCAGTCAAACGTCGCTGAAATTCACATTTAATTCACTATTAGTGCCAGGACATTAACAATGCTTAAGCCAGACAACCTGCCCGTTACATTTGGCAAAAACGATGTAGAAATTATTGCACGAGAAACACTTTATCGCGGCTTTTTTTCATTAGATCTTTATAGATTTCGTCATCGTCTATTCAACGGGCAAATGAGTCATGAGGTACGGCGGGAAATTTTTGAGCGCGGTCACGCCGCAGTCTTGCTACCCTTTGACCCAGTGCGTGATGAAGTTGTGCTGATTGAGCAGATTCGGATTGCCGCATACGACACCAGCGAAACCCCCTGGCTACTGGAGATGGTTGCCGGGATGATAGAAGAGGGTGAAAGTGTGGAAGATGTTGCCCGTCGCGAAGCGATTGAAGAGGCGGGACTGATAGTCAAACGGACCAAACCGGTGTTAAGTTTCCTGGCAAGCCCGGGGGGCACCAGTGAGCGTTCGTCAATTATGGTGGGCGAAGTGGACGCCACGACCGCAAGCGGTATTCATGGTCTGGCTGATGAAAACGAAGATATTCGCGTTCATGTGGTAAGCCGGGAACAGGCATACCAGTGGGTAGAAGAGGGGAAAATCGACAACGCAGCGTCGGTCATCGCTTTGCAATGGCTGCAGCTGCATCATCAAGCGTTAAAAAATGAGTGGGCATAAATGAAGCGTTACACACCTGACTTTCCTGAAATGATGCGCCTGTGCGAGATGAACTTTTCACAATTGCGCCGTTTGTTACCGCGCAATGACGCACCCGGCGAAACTGTAAGCTATCAGGTGGCAAACGCACAATATCGGCTGACGATTGTGGAATCGACCCGATACACTACCCTGGTGACAATAGAACAGACTGCGCCCGCGATCAGTTACTGGAGCCTTCCGTCAATGACGGTGCGTCTGTATCATGACGCGATGGTGGCTGAAGTGTGTTCAAGCCAGCAGATTTTTCGCTTCAAAGCGCGGTATGATTATCCTAATAAAAAGTTGCATCAACGCGACGAAAAGCATCAAATTAACCAGTTTTTAGCGGACTGGTTGCGATACTGTTTAGCACATGGAGCGATGGCGATTCCGGTTTACTAGCGTCGTGAAACCTAAGGACACCATTTGGAAAGCCTGTTAACCCTTCCTCTGGCTGGTGAGGCCAGAGTCAGGATTTTACAAATTACCGACACTCACCTGTTTGCGCAAAAGCACGAAGCCCTGTTAGGGGTAAACACCTGGGAAAGCTACCAGGCGGTGCTGGAGGCGATTCGGCCACACCAGCACGAATTCGACCTGATTGTCGCGACAGGTGATTTAGCGCAGGATCAATCCTCTGCGGCCTATCAGCATTTCGCTGAAGGCATCGCAAGTTTTCGTGCGCCCTGCGTCTGGCTGCCGGGCAACCACGATTTCCAGCCCGCGATGTACAGCGCGTTACAGGATGCGGGTATCTCCCCGGCGAAGCGCGTGTTTATTGGTGAGCAATGGCAAATCCTGTTGCTGGATAGCCAGGTGTTTGGCGTGCCGCACGGTGAGCTGAGCGAGTTTCAGCTTGAGTGGCTGGAACGTAAACTGGCCGATGCGCCAGAACGCCATACGTTGCTGCTGCTGCATCATCATCCGTTACCTGCGGGTTGTAGTTGGCTTGATCAACACAGCCTGCGTAACGCGGGCGAACTGGATACCGTGCTGGCGAAGTTTCCGCATGTCAAATACTTGCTGTGCGGTCATATTCATCAGGAGCTGGATCTCGACTGGAACGGTCGCCGCCTGCTGGCAACGCCGTCGACCTGTGTGCAGTTTAAGCCGCACTGTTCCAACTTTACGCTGGACACCATCGCGCCCGGCTGGCGTACTCTCGAGTTACATGCTGATGGCACGCTGACCACCGAGGTGCATCGCCTGGCGGACACACGTTTCCAACCTGATACCGCTTCAGAAGGCTACTGATGTCTACGCTTCTTTATTTACACGGTTTCAACAGCTCGCCGCGCTCTGCAAAAGCGAGCTTGTTAAAAAACTGGTTGGCGGAACATCACCCTGACGTAGAGATGATCATTCCGCAGTTGCCGCCGTATCCTTCCGATGCGGCAGAACTGCTGGAATCCATTGTCCTGGAACATGGCGGCGATTCGCTGGGTATTGTCGGTTCGTCACTGGGGGGATATTACGCCACCTGGTTGTCGCAATGTTTTATGCTGCCCGCAGTGGTGGTCAACCCGGCGGTGCGCCCGTTTGAACTGCTGACGGACTATCTCGGTCAGAACGAGAACCCCTACACCGGGCAGCAATATGTGCTAGAGTCACGCCATATTTACGATCTCAAAGTCATGCAGATTGACCCGCTGGAAGCGCCGGATTTGATCTGGCTGCTGCAACAGACGGGAGATGAAGTGCTGGATTACCGCCAGGCGGTGGCGTACTACGCTTCCTGCCGCCAGACTGTCATAGAAGGCGGCAACCACGCATTCACGGGCTTCGAAGATTATTTCAACCCGATCGTCGATTTTCTTGGTCTGCACCATCTCTGACGATCAACTCGAATTGCTAACTTAAACCATGACGCAAACTTATAACGCTGATGCCATTGAGGTACTCACCGGGCTTGAGCCGGTTCGCCGCCGTCCGGGGATGTATACCGATACCACTCGCCCTAACCATTTGGGGCAAGAAGTTATTGATAACAGTGTCGATGAAGCACTGGCGGGTCACGCAAAACGCGTGGATGTAATCTTACATGCTGACCAGTCGTTAGAAGTGATTGACGATGGGCGAGGGATGCCGGTGGATATTCACCCGGAAGAGGGTGTACCGGCGGTTGAACTGATTCTTTGCCGTCTGCATGCAGGCGGTAAATTCTCTAACAAAAACTACCAGTTCTCTGGCGGCCTGCATGGCGTGGGGATTTCGGTAGTTAACGCCCTGTCGAAGCGCGTAGAAGTTAACGTACGCCGCGATGGTCAGGTTTATAACATCGCCTTTGAAAATGGCGAAAAGGTGCAGGATTTACAGGTTGTCGGCACTTGCGGTAAGCGCAATACCGGTACCAGCGTGCACTTCTGGCCGGATGAAACCTTCTTTGACAGCCCGCGTTTTTCTGTTTCACGCCTGACACATGTGCTGAAAGCCAAAGCGGTACTGTGCCCTGGTGTTGAGATCACCTTTAAAGATGAGATCAACAACACCGAACAGCGCTGGTGCTATCAGGACGGTCTGAATGATTACCTGGCGGAAGCGGTAAACGGTTTACCGACGCTGCCAGAAAAACCGTTTATCGGTAATTTCGCTGGCGATACTGAAGCGGTGGACTGGGCGCTACTGTGGCTGCCGGAAGGCGGTGAACTGCTGACCGAAAGCTACGTCAACCTGATCCCAACGATGCAGGGCGGTACGCACGTTAATGGCCTGCGTCAGGGCCTGCTGGACGCGATGCGTGAGTTCTGTGAATACCGCAACATTCTGCCGCGCGGTGTAAAGCTGTCGGCGGAAGATATCTGGGATCGCTGCGCCTATGTGCTGTCAGTAAAAATGCAGGATCCGCAGTTTGCCGGGCAGACCAAAGAACGTCTCTCTTCGCGTCAGTGCGCGGCATTCGTTTCGGGCGTGGTGAAAGATGCCTTCATCCTGTGGCTGAACCAGAACGTTCAGGCGGCGGAGCTGTTGGCAGAGATGGCGATTTCCAGCGCCCAGCGTCGTATGCGTGCGGCTAAAAAAGTGGTGCGTAAAAAGCTAACCAGCGGCCCGGCGTTGCCTGGCAAACTGGCTGATTGTACCGCGCAGGACCTTAACCGTACCGAGCTGTTCCTTGTGGAAGGTGACTCCGCAGGCGGATCTGCCAAGCAGGCGCGCGATCGCGAATATCAGGCTATCATGCCACTGAAAGGTAAGATCCTTAACACCTGGGAAGTCTCCTCCGACGAAGTGCTGGCTTCGCAGGAAGTGCACGATATTTCGGTAGCGATCGGTATCGATCCTGACAGCGACGATCTGAGCCAGCTTCGTTACGGCAAAATCTGTATCCTCGCGGATGCGGACTCTGATGGTCTGCACATTGCCACGCTGCTCTGCGCTTTGTTTGTAAAACACTTCCGCGCATTGGTGAAACACGGTCACGTTTACGTCGCACTGCCACCGCTCTACCGTATTGATCTCGGGAAAGAGGTTTATTACGCGCTGACGGAAGAAGAGAAAGAGGGCGTACTTGAGCAATTAAAACGCAAGAAAGGCAAGCCGAACGTTCAGCGTTTTAAAGGTCTGGGGGAAATGAACCCGATGCAATTGCGCGAAACCACGCTTGATCCGAACACTCGCCGTCTGGTGCAGCTGACTATCGATGATGAAGACGATCAGCGTACTGACGCGATGATGGATATGCTGCTGGCGAAGAAACGCTCGGAAGATCGCCGCAACTGGTTGCAAGAGAAAGGCGACATGGCGGAGATTGAGGTCTGATAATCCTCCCGCCAGAAGAATAAAACATAGCCCGGTATACAAGTGTATACCGGGCTTTTTTGATCAAAATTCCATTTTCACCGTGAATTGCACTTCACGCGGATCGCCAATCTGATTCCCCAGATTATTTGTGGCGATGGAAGAGGTGTAATACGTTTTATCAAACAGGTTTTTGACGTTTAATTGCAGTGTGACCGGATACTGCAATTTCATTTTGTATGCGGCGAAGGCATCGGCAACGAAATAGCCTGGCAGATAATAGTCAGCCCCATTGGTTGCCGAACGACGGCTTACGCCATGTCCACCACCGCCAAACGTCAGTGTGTTATTGCCTGGCATGTTATGAATGTCATAGGTCAGGAATAGCGAACCGGTATGACGAGGAACATTCGGCAATGGTTTCCCTGCATAATCAGGATCCTCCAGAACCTTAGTATCGGTATAGCCGTAGCTGGCAATGATATTAATGTTTTCAGTTAATGCTCCCGCAAGGTCGACTTCTACCCCTCTTGAACGAACGCGGCCTGCCGTTTTGGCGATGGTTTCATCACCAATACTTTCGGTATACAACACGTTACGTTTATGGATATCAAACAGCGCAATATCTGCGGTTATACCATCGAACAGCTCGAATTTTGCCCCGACTTCGTAAGCATTAGATGATTCCGGTGGAAGATCTCCGATGTAGCTGGCAATTGACGATTGCGGCATAAATGTTTGCGAATAATTAGCAAATAAGGATACCGATGGCGTCAGTTTGTAGACTAACCCCAGTTTGGGCGTCCATTGTTCATCGCGGCTGTCAGTATTGACATTAAAAGGACGGCCTTTACCCGCATACTGCGTGTAATACTGATAGCGGATCCCGGCGACGGCAATCCAGTTATCGGTCAGATAGAGCGCGTCCTGTGCATAAGCTGAGTAGCTCTCCTGTTTGATCGTCTGATCGCTGTCCGACGCCGAGACAGTTGTGCATTTGCTGGTATTGCCGTAAACAGGGTTGTAGATATTGAAATCTTTAGCGTTTTTACAGCGAATCATATCTGTGCGCAGAAGATCATAATATTCATATGACACCCCACCCAGAATCTCATTATAGAACCCAGCAATATCAACATTCCCTTGCAGATCCGCACGAGTAGAATGCATACGCTGGGTAGATCCCTGAGTTGCATCAACACGCCGTGTCAGCGTTCCTGTCGTTGCATCATACGCGGTAACGCGAGCCTGATTGTCGCTGTATTTATCCTGGCTGTAGCTGTAATCAAAGCGCGCTGTCCACTGGCTATTGAGATGATATTCTGCGTTGAGTTGCGCCAGATCGGACTGACCATCTGTAATATTAAACGGTTCGTCAAAACGTATTTTTCGATCAACGTTTACGGGCTGTTTCGTCGTAAGGTCGAAAATCGTTCCACGATCGAACGGAGTTTTATAGTCCCGATGGGAATAGAGCATGGTTACTGTTGCATTATCACCAAACCAGGTGAGTGACGGGGCAATAAATGTACTGCGCTCTTTACCGAAGTTTCGCCAGTAATCTTCATCCTGCACTTCCCCCGTCAGGCGGTATGCCAGCTGAGTGCCTTCAATGGGACCTGTGATATCAAGTTGCCCAGTGCCTCCGCCAAAACTGGAGGACGTGGCTGAGACAGAACCATGGAATGTTTTTTCCGGGCGCTTGGTCACGACGTTAATCAATCCACCAGGATCGAGAATGCCATACAGCGTGGAGGCCGGACCTTTTAGCACTTCCACACGTTCTGTGGCGGCGTTGAAACTGCGAGGAAGTACAGTTCGCAGGCCGTTGGTCATGATGGAGCCATCCCGGTTAGCACCAAACCCACGACGTACAAAGGCGTCCTGAGTTCCGCCTAATGTATTGGTCTGTACCACGTTACTGACGTTATAAAGCGCTTCATCCAGCGTCGTCGCATTCTGATTTTCCAGAACCTGATCGCTAACCGTATTGACCACCTGCGGGATATCCAGCATCGGCATATCGGTTAATGTCGCCGTGGAAGTGCTCAGAGGTTGATAACCATCGGTCGCCTCAGTTGCGGTATTTGCATCCGCTGTAACAGTGATTGTTTCGCCATCTTTGGTCGTTGCAGTGTCGGTTGCATGAATCATTGGTGCTGCAAAGAGCAGTGAAAAGAGCGCCCGACCTTTGATTCCTGAGAATGAAGGTGTGAACTTAGCCATTTAGTCTGTTATCCCAAAAACTCACGGATTGTCGTGAGTGAAAATTGTTTCTTGTTGCTCACTAAGCACTATCCGTTTGTTATTTCGCCATCGGATATGTAATTGAGAATCATTCAACCATGCGGTGATGTAGTAGTAAATGAGAAATAACAAAAAATTGCTACATGTGTTTTTATGAGAGGTTAATGCAATTCAATTGATGATAATTTATTAATATTTAATGGTTTTATTTTTATCTTTAAAAATATTTCACCTGTTATTTACCTTGTTTTTGTATGGCTTTTAACTTCTTGACTACTACATTTTGTGGCGTCAAACTCTCAAAGGAGAATGAGTTTTATTTTTGTTTGTCTTTGATTAAGTTGGCGTACACGTGGCACATAACGCAAAAGGGCAGGGGCTGATCCTCGACAATGTTTCTGCCGGGTATCACACGAAAATCATTGTTGATGGTGTTTCTTTCTCCGTTCCCACAGAAAAAATGACCGTTCTGGTTGGGGCAAACGGCTGTGGAAAGTCGACGTTGCTCAGCACCATTGCACGTATCTTGCAACCTATGGGCGGCTCGATATTGCTGGATGGTAAAGCGATTCACGAGCAACCAACGAAAGCGTTATCCCGTAGACTTGGGATCTTGCCGCAGTCGCCATTATTGCCGGAGGGCTTAACCGTTTATGAACTGGTGTCGCGTGGGCGTTTTCCCTGGCAGAATTTCATTCGTCAATGGAGCGACGCCGACGAGCAGGCGGTAGAAGAGGCCCTGAAATTAACCGGTACGCAGGAGTTTGCACATTTACCTGTTGAAAAACTTTCTGGTGGGCAGCGCCAGCGTTGCTGGATTGCGATGGTGTTGGCGCAAAAGACGCCTTATATCCTGCTGGATGAACCCACAACCTGGCTTGATTTACGTTATCAGGTTGAAATTCTTGAGTTATTACATGATTTAACGCGTCATCACGGGCGTACAGTCGTCGTGGTGTTGCATGATCTGAATTTTGCCGTCAATTATGGTGATACGTTGATATTTTTACGCCAGGGGAAAGTGGTGCGTGTGTTGAATGAGGGGGAACATTGCACGCCTGAGCTGGTAAAAGCTGTCTTTGACGTTGATGTTCACGCATCAATAAATCCTCTGACGGGAAAGCCGTTCTTCATGCCGTTTCGTGGTGTAGAAAAAGTATGATGCGCACAGGGCTGGTTACTGTAATTTTCCTCGCCTTACTGCTGGTGGGATGCGTGGTATATCCAGGGATTGGTGCCCGATTTATTGCACCACAAACGGTGTTGCAGGCATTTCTTCATTTTGAACCGCAAAACTTCGATCACAACGTAATTGTAAGACTCCGTTTGCCGCGTTTAGCGGCAGCATTGCTTACCGGTGCTTCTCTTGGAGTTGCTGGTGCTTTGTTGCAGGCTGTCATTCGTAACCCATTGGGGGAGCCACATATTTTAGGCTTAAATGCCGGAGCCGCTCTTGCTGTCGTTGCTGCCAGTGCGCTTGGGCTGGCCTTTCCGGTTGGACGCCCACTGCTGGCATCTACGGGCGGCGCGTTATTGTTCCTGTTGATATTGCTGCTTTCCTCCGCAGGGCGTTCAGGGTTAACGCCAATGAAAGTTACTTTATGCGGCGTGGCGCTATCGGCGTTCGTGTCCTCAATAACGGCTGCAATCCTGATTCTTGACGAACAAACACTGCTGGCGATGCGGACATGGCTAGCAGGTGATTTAGCGGGGCAGGATTGGGCGACGCTGGGTACGTCCGCCTGGTTTTCTCTGGGGGGGGTTGTGTTAGCCATTTACCTTGCGCCCTCTCTTAACATGTTGGCACTGGGTGATCGCATGGCGCAGGGGCTGGGCGTCTCGGTACTCCGCACGCGAACATTCACTCTGCTTGCGATCGCGTTGCTCTGTGGCGCAGCCGTATCGATTGCTGGCCCCATTGGTTTTGTCGGTCTGCTAGTACCGCAGATTGTCAGGCGTCTGGTATCAGCGGATCTGCGCGTTCTGCTCCCTCTTTCAGCTTGTGTCGGCGCGCTTTTGTTATTACTGGCAGATATTATTGCTCGGACGCTTTTCACGCCCCATGAGTTAGCGACCGGTGTCATGACGGCGTTAGTTGGTGCGCCTGTTTTTGTCATTATGGCGACGAGGATGTTCAAATGAGTCGGATAATGAACGTCGGGCTACGTCCACTACGTGTTGGTAAGTTTTCGACACTGGTACGCCCTAAAAATCAGGTGTTGCTTGGTGGGCTGTTTCTGTTTGCGGTTGGAATACTGATATTCGGTCTGATGCATGGTTCTTTTTCTGTCCCGGCATCGGAAATAGGACGAGCGTTGTTTGCTCCAGAAAACGTAAGCACAGACGCACGTTATATTGTGCAGGATATTCGCTTGCCGAGAGTCATCATGGCATTGCTATGCGGAGCCATGTTAGGTATGGCGGGGGCCGCGATGCAATCCATTGCGCGTAACGGCCTTGCCGATCCTGGTTTAATCGGCGTCAAAGAAGGATGTAGCGTGGCGGTGCTGTGGCTGATTTTCCAGTTTCCAATGCTGGGAATGTTCTGGCGTCCAGTGGCTGGTCTTGCTGGTGGCTTGTTGGTGGCTTTAATCGTGATTTTTTGTGCGCGCGATATTTCCCGCCCGCGATTTGTTCTGATTGGTATTGGTGTTTCCTGGTTTTTCGCCGCCGGTATCGGTGTATTTATGACCACTGCAGATGTTCGAGATGTACAAACTGCATTGATGTGGTTATCGGGAAGCCTGCATGCAGCTAACTGGATGTTAGTCGGTATTTCAGCCTGTTGGATGTTGCCAGCCGCTCTTTTATTGCTGTTCACCGCCAGGACGGCGGATATCGCTCTGCTTGGTCATCAGGTTGCAACCGGGTTAGGGGTGAATAGTTCTCGTCTGGCGTTGTTACGTGTCGCCGCACCAATAATCCTGACAGCCGTCTGCGTTTCGTGTGTTGGTAACATCGGTTTTGTCGGATTGATAGCACCCCATATATCACGTTTTATTCTACGTGGCGGGCAGACGACATTACTGCTGGGGAGCGCCGTATCGGGGGCGTTGTTAGTCATCCTGGCGGATAGCATTGGTCGTTTGGCTTTTTTGCCTTTGCAACTGCCTGCCGGAATCATTATTTCATTGATTGGTGGACCATTCTTTTTGCTACTGCTCTGGCAGCGCAGGAACAGTTTTTAATGGGAGTTATATGCGTTTATTTTTTTCTCTGCTGATACTGTTGTCATTCTTTGCCCGCGCGACAGAACCTGTTCAGGTCTTTACTGATGATTTAGGGCGCAAAGTCACTGTTCCTGCTCATCCAAAGAGAATTGTCTCTTTACACGATCTTGATATCACTATTCCTCTGATTGAGCTCGGTGTACCTCCTGTCGCCAGCCACGGGCGAACCCGGCCTGACGGTAGCCATTTCATTCGATCAGGCGCGTTATTGACAGGTGTCGACTTTGATAATTCATCGATCGCTTTTATTGGCACCGCTGATATTGATATTGAAGCGATTGTGGCGGCAAAGCCTGACCTGATCATCACAGAACCGACCCGTAATACGCCCATTGAACAACTGGAAAAAATTGCGCCCACGGTGAGCATTGATCATCTCAAAGGAGGCGCGCCAGAAATCTACCGCAAGCTGGCAGAACTTACAGGAACGCAGTCGCAGCTGGCGATACTTGAACGCCGCTATCAGGCACAAATCAATGCGCTGAAGGCGACGCTGGACAGCCAAAAAATAACGGTATCGGTGATTCAGGCAAATCAGGGAAAAATTAATGTGATGCATAGCTATCATTCGCTGGGGCGGGTATTACGCGATGCTGGTTTTCGCTTTCCGCCGCTGATTGAGAGCATTCCTGAAGGTGGGCGAATGGATGTGAGCGCAGAGCGTTTACCTGAACTGGATGCCGATTTTGTTTTTGCAACCTGGCGCGGTGACACCGGTGCTAAACCTCAGGATGAGCTGGCAGCAATGGAAAAAGTCATGCCGGGATGGTGTCAGTTTCTGACGGCCTGTCGTTCCGGGCGCTATGTGCTGATTTCTCGTGAAGAGGCGATTTCTAACTCCTTTGCATCTCTGGGGCTGATGGCTGCGCAGATACAATCACAAATTGCGGGACGACCTCTACCGGAGGCTAAATGATCCAGAAAGACAAAACGCGGGTTGATATTTATGGTGAGCGTTTTCGCACTCGCGCGAGTCAGTTAACGCCTGGGTTAAGAACTGTCGCAAGCTACATTAATGAGCATCGTGAAGTGGTACTCGAGCAAACGGCGATGGAAATTGCGGCCACGTTGAACACTTCCGATGCCACAGTTATCAGGGCTATACAGGCTCTGGGGTTTGCCGGGCTGCGTGATCTGAAACGCACTCTGGAACAGTGGCTTGGTCCAGCCCTTAGTTCCAGCGAAAAGATGTCTACGACGGTGAGTAACTTGACGAGCGATGTTAACACCGCAATCGACTTTGTTCTTGAAGGGCATTTGTATACTTGTAATGTCCTGTCAGAGCCTGAAAACCGCCACGCGCTTGCGCAAGCTGTAGCGTTGTTGGTGCAGGCACGGCAAGTCGCTATTTTTGGCATTGGCGCTTCGGGTATCCTGGCGGACTATACCGCACGACTATTCAACCGCATAGGTTTGCCTGCCACGGCACTAAACCGTACGGGTATTGGCCTTGCCGAGCAACTGATCGCGCTTCAACGTGGCGATGTTCTGATCATGATGGCGCAAAAATCTGCGCACCGGGAAGGACTGACAACGCTGCGTGAAGCGAGACGGCTGGGGATCCCTGTTATTTTGCTGACAAACGCGCTGGATTCACGTTTTAGCAAAGACGCCAGTATCGTGATTCATGTTCCGCGCGGGGATGAAAAAGGAAAAACGCCGCTACATGGTACGGTATTGTTGTGTCTGGAAATGATTGTCTGGTCGGTAGCTTCCGCAGTGCCGCAGCGTGCGGTTAAAACCATTAAGCGAATTAACGATTTCCATCGAGGACTGAAAACGGGAAGAAAGAATGGCTAATCTGACCTGAGGCCGGTAGCAACACCGGCCTCTTTTCAGGAATGTTAAATCCCCGGTTGCAGGATGCGGATATTCATCTCCAGCACATCGCCTTTTACGGCCTCGCTGTACGCTTTCATGTGCGGGGTCTGCAAGTGCGCTTCAAGATGCGCGATGCTTTCCCACTGCTCAATCATCACGATAGAATCCGGTGCCATAGACTGGAAACTCACGCCAGCAGCGCAATCCACCATTGGCGCATAGCCGTGGCAACCTTCTTCTTTCAGTACGGTTGGAACGATTTTAGCAAACTGATCCAATACCGCCTGACGGTGATGTTGACCAGGACGAGTACGGATTTCTGCGATTACGGTAAGCATGGTTAACTCCTTCTAAAGCCTGAGCTCTAGTTAACCAAAAATTTCCACAAGATGCTTGCGATATTCTTCAGTATAGCGGGGAACATCAGGCATTTTTATCACGTCATTAGCGATAAATGTCGGCAGCGGTTCCATGCCAAGGAATTGGTTTGCTTTATGGAACGGCAGATACACACCGTCAACGCCAACGCCGTGGAAGAACTGATCTTTTTCGGTGAAGGCTTCCATTGGTGCGTTCCAGGTCAGAGAAAGCATATATTTTTTGCCCTGTACCAGGCCGCCGGAACCGTATTTTTTCGACGGATCTTTGCGGGTACGACCATCGCTGGCATACAGAGTCCCGTGACCTTCGGTGAATACATCATCAATGTATTTTTTCACTGTCCACGGCGCGCCCATCCACCAGCCTGGCATCTGCCAGATCACCACATCAGCCCAGAGAAAGTTTTGTACTTCCGCTTTGACATCGTAGTCGCTGTCGGCGCGAACGATGCGAACATCATGCCCGAGGTCGCGCAGTGTGCCATCCGCGACTTCGGTCAGGGTGTCGTTCAGTTGACCATTGGAGTGGGCGAATTTTTTCGCGCCGTTGATAATCAGGGTGTTGCTCATTTTTTAACCTCAAGGTGAGACGTTTGTCGACTATAGTACGTCACAGAGCGGTACGGTGAAATTAGCAAAATGTGCAAAGTCTTTTGCGAATTTAGCAAAAATCTTACCCTTACCAGCTTACCTTCGTCTCAAATCCACCTTGTTCCACATTCCCAAACTCAACATTCATGCCATGCAGCTTGGCGATTCGCTGGACAATCGATAGCCCAAGTCCACTGCCGGTAGCGGTTTGTCCGGGTGGGCGATAGAAGCGTTCGCCAATTCGCGCCAGTGCCTCTGGCGTCACACCGGGGCCGTTATCCCTCACGATGAAACTATCGGCATTCAGCGTGATGTCCACCACGCTGCCCTGTGGACTGTAACGCACGGCGTTATCCAGAAGGTTTCGTACCAACAAACTTAGCAACAGCGGTTGTCCGGTGCGTTTGATGCCGTGGGCATTGAGTGTCAGTCGCACGTCAATTTTCGCCTGCTGCGCCGTGTGGTAAATATCCATCACCGACGATTGCAGGAGATCTTCAAGCGGGATCTCCGCGACGTCCTGAAGGTTATCCAGTGAGTCCAGCCGCGATAGCGTGAGCAGTTGATCAACCAGACGAGTAGCGCGATCGATTCCGGAATGTAATTGAAGCAGCGCTTTTTTCCGCGCCTGCGGATCATCGTCAGAGAGCTGCGCAACTTCGGTTTGCACTTTCAGCGCCGTTAACGGGCTACGAAGTTCGTGAGCTGCGTCGGAGGTAAAGCGTCGTTCACGAACCATCATCGCATGTGTACGGGCGAACAGTTGATTCAACGACTCAACCAGTGGACGCACTTCGCTGGGTACGCCCGTCGCGTTTAGTGGTTTTTCCGAGTCAGGGTCACGCATACGTAGTGCCAGCGCCAGTTTGTTCAGCGGCGCGAGTTCACGACCCAGTAGTACCATCATGATGATTAACATAATCGGCAGTGCGACAAGCCACGGGATCAATTGCCCGGCAACAATCGCCAGCGCCATGTCTTCGCGGTATTCCCATTCCTGACCAACAACGATGCGATATTTGCCATCAGGTGAGGTCATCCAGACAAAACGCCAGGGATCGTCTTCACCGACCAGTTGCCCGTCAGCAAAACCTTCCCGTTGATAGCTATAGGGAATATCTTCTCCGTTATCGCCATCGTTAAGGACCATTCTGCCGTCGTGGGTAAAGATGGCAAAGGTCAGCGCATCGTCATCAACATGACCGTGTTTTAATTTATTTGGCGTCTGTGCCATGCGATCTGCCGCGTTGATTTCGTTGAGATCGAGCGTACTTAACCGCTTGGCAAACAGCATCAGTTGGGTGTCGAACAACTCATCGACGTTATCCGTTGTTTGTTTCCAGGCGACAAAGCTGGAAAGCAGCCAGGTCACTGAGGCCAGAATTAAAAAGATTAGCGTCAGCCTGACTCGCAGACTAAGACGTTGGGTAAATTTCATTTCTCACCTAATGTGTAGCCAATACCATGAACGGTACGAATAAAATCACTGCCGAGTTTGCGTCGCAGATGATGCACATGCACTTCAACGGCATTACTGGTGACCTCTTCGTCCCAGGTATACAGTTTCTCTTCAATCAGTTTGCGCGGCAGTACCCGACCAGCGTTACGCATCAGTAATTCCAGCAGGGCAAATTCTTTTGGTTTCAGAGTTAAGGGTTCGCCAGCCAGCGTGGCGATACGTTTGCCGGGGTCGAGCATGACGTTACCGTGGCGCAGTTCGTTGCTGGCCTGGCCGTTGGTTCGGCGCATCAGAGCTTCCAGCCTGGCGGCGACTTCTATCAACGCAAAAGGTTTACACAGATAATCGTCAGCTCCCAGACGCAGCCCCTCTACACGTTCCGCTAACGCATCGCGCGCGGTCAGGATCAGTACCGGCTCACGCTGACCTTTTTCTCGCCATTCGCGCAAAATATCGCGACCATCCATGCCTGGTAAGGTTAAATCCAGGATCACCGCATCATAAGGCGCACTATATAGCGCCTCTTTTCCCTGACGACCTTGTGTAAACCAGTCGACGCTAAAACCCATTTTACTAAGGCCCGTTTTGATGCCGTCGCCAATCAGCATGTCATCTTCTATCAGTAAAATTCGCATTTTTTCATCCCTGCGATAACCGTATTTGCTGCCAGTAAACCGTGTTGTAACGCGCTCTGTACAGCATTAAATTTTATTTTTTTCCCTTAAGAAGTTGTTAAGGACTATCTTGTTAAATGCTCGGAAACAGACATTAAAGGGAGTAATAAACATGAAAAAATTCGCAGCAGTAATCGCAGTAATGGCCCTGTGCAGCGCACCGGTGATGGCAGCAGAGCAGGGCGGTTTTTCTGGCCCATCGGCAACGCAAAGTCAGGCCGGAGGATTCCAGGGGCCGAACGGCAGCGTAACGACCGTAGAAAGCGCAAAATCCCTGCGTGACGACACCTGGGTAACCCTGCGCGGCAATATCGTTGAACGCATCTCTGACGATCTCTACGTGTTCAAAGATGCCAGCGGTACTATCAATGTTGATATCGACCACAAACGCTGGAACGGCGTGACGGTGACGCCGAAAGATACGGTTGAGATCCAGGGGGAAGTCGATAAAGACTGGAACTCTGTTGAAATTGACGTCAAACAGATCCGCAAAGTAAATCCGTAATTGTTACCGCTCCCGGGACGCGTTCCCGGGAATAATTTCGCAGGGAGGCAAAATGACAAACCTGACACTGGATGTAAACATTATCGATTTCCCATCAATCCCTGTGGCGATGTTGCCGCACCGCTGTAGCCCTGAGTTGCTCAACTACAGCGTGGCGAAATTTATCATGTGGCGTAAAGAGACGGGGCTTTCTCCTGTTAACCAAAGCCAGACTTTTGGCGTCGCCTGGGATGACCCTGCCACCACCGCACCGGAAGCGTTTCGCTTTGATATCTGCGGCAGCGTTAGCGAACCGATTCCCGATAATCGTTATGGCGTGAGTAATGGTGAACTTACCGGTGGACGTTATGCTGTGGCCCGCCATGTTGGCGAGCTGGACGATATTTCACACACGGTATGGGGCATCATTCGCCACTGGCTGCCTGCAAGCGGCGAGAAAATGCGTAAAGCACCGATTCTGTTTCACTACACCAATCTTGCCGAGGGGATGACAGAGCAGAGACTGGAAACGGATGTTTATGTGCCGTTGGCGTGATGAAGAATCTTTACCGGAGTGTGAGCCAAATCACTCGCGATAAGTTTGAGCGAACAATGCCACAGGCGTATTGTTGTCGGGCTTATAAGTTCTCCGGTAAGGAATGCCATGTATACGCGAAATTTATTATCCGGTGCGCCGTAAGCCGTCTCGAGGGTACCCATGAGCAGGCCGCACTTATGGCAGGAGGCGCGGGGCACAGGTGGAGACACTGCTAAGCTGGGCTGAACCGTATACTTACAGACGACTACTTTGATGCTTTAGGCTTCCCTGGACTCGCATAACCTCAACTTCTCGAATCGCCCGGTGCGGACCCGCATGCCGAGTGGTGTGGCATGGGCGCAACCTTGTGTTGCCCCCTATGCCGATCAAGTCTACAGCAAAGAGTTGTATATCAAGGCACATTGATGCCTTTATCGCCGCCGGAGCACGTCCGGCGGCGCTAATGACGCTGATCTCCTGTGACTCGACGCGGCAGATAATGTAGTATCTCCAGCAATATTGCCCCTTTGAAGGCTGGCGAATAAGTTGAGGAATCAGAATTAATGAGCGATATGGCAGAGCGCCTTGCGCTGCATGAGTTTACGGAGAACGCCTACTTAAACTACTCCATGTACGTGATCATGGACCGTGCGTTGCCGTTTATTGGTGATGGTCTGAAACCCGTTCAACGCCGCATTGTGTATGCGATGTCAGAACTGGGCCTGAATGCTACCGCCAAATTTAAAAAGTCGGCTCGTACTGTCGGTGACGTACTGGGTAAATACCATCCGCATGGCGACAGCGCCTGCTATGAAGCGATGGTGCTGATGGCGCAGCCATTCTCTTATCGTTATCCGCTGGTGGACGGGCAGGGGAACTGGGGCGCACCGGACGATCCGAAATCGTTCGCGGCAATGCGTTACACCGAATCCCGCCTGTCGAAATATTCCGAGCTTTTATTAAGTGAACTGGGGCAAGGAACGGCAGATTGGGTGCCAAACTTCGACGGCACGTTGCAAGAGCCGAAGATGCTCCCCGCTCGCTTGCCGAATATTTTACTTAACGGCACCACCGGCATTGCCGTCGGCATGGCGACGGATATTCCGCCGCACAACCTGCGTGAAGTCGCGCAGGCGGCAATCGCCTTAATTGAGCAGCCCAATACCACGCTCGACCAGTTACTGGATATCGTGCAGGGGCCAGACTACCCGACCGAAGCGGAAATCATTACCTCCCGAGCGGAGATCCGCAAAATCTACGAGAACGGTCGCGGTTCTGTGCGTATGCGCGCGGTGTGGAAGAAAGAAGATGGCGCGGTGGTTATCAGCGCACTACCGCATCAGGTTTCTGGCGCGCGCGTGCTGGAGCAGATTGCTGCGCAAATGCGCAACAAGAAGCTGCCGATGGTTGACGATCTGCGCGATGAATCTGACCACGAGAACCCGACCCGTCTGGTGATCGTGCCGCGTTCCAATCGCGTGGATATGGAGCAGGTGATGAATCACCTCTTCGCCACCACCGATCTGGAAAAGAGCTATCGTATTAACCTCAATATGATCGGTCTGGATGGGCGTCCGGCGGTGAAAAATCTGCGGGAAATCCTCTCTGAATGGCTGGTGTTCCGTCGTGATACCGTACGCCGCCGTCTGAACTATCGCCTGGAGAAGGTCCTCAAGCGCCTGCATATCCTCGAAGGTTTGCTGGTGGCGTTTCTCAATATCGACGAAGTGATTGAGATCATTCGTAATGAAGATGAACCGAAACCGGCGCTGATGTCGCGGTTTGGCCTTACGGAAACCCAGGCGGAAGCGATCCTCGAACTGAAACTGCGTCATCTTGCCAAACTGGAAGAGATGAAGATTCGCGGTGAGCAGAGTGAGCTGGAAAAAGAGCGCGACCAGTTGCAGGGCATTTTGGCTTCCGAGCGTAAAATGAATAACCTGCTGAAGAAAGAACTGCAGGCAGACGCGCAAGCCTACGGTGACGAACGTCGTTCGCCGTTGCAGGAACGCGAAGAAGCGAAAGCGATGAGCGAGCACGACATGCTGCCGTCTGAACCTGTCACCATTGTGCTGTCGCAGATGGGCTGGGTACGCAGCGCTAAAGGCCATGATATCGACGCGCCGGGCCTGAATTATAAAGCGGGCGATAGCTTCAAAGCGGCGGTGAAAGGTAAGAGCAACCAACCGGTAGTGTTTGTTGATTCCACCGGTCGTAGCTATGCCATTGACCCGATTACGCTGCCGTCGGCGCGTGGTCAGGGCGAACCGCTCACCGGCAAATTAACGTTGCCGCCTGGGGCGACCGTTGACCATATGCTGATGGAAAGCGACGATCAGAAACTGCTGATGGCTTCCGATGCGGGTTACGGTTTCGTCTGCACCTTTAACGATCTGGTGGCGCGTAACCGTGCAGGTAAAGCTTTGATCACCTTACCGGAAAATGCCCATGTTATGCCGCCGGTGGTGATTGAGGATGCTTCCGATATGCTGCTGGCAATCACTCAGGCAGGCCGTATGTTGATGTTCCCGGTAAGCGATCTGCCGCAGCTGTCGAAGGGCAAAGGCAACAAGATTATCAACATTCCATCGGCAGAAGCCGCGCGTGGAGAAGATGGTCTGGCGCAACTGTACGTTCTGCCGCCGCAAAGCACGCTGACCATTCATGTTGGGAAACGCAAAATTAAACTGCGTCCGGAAGAGCTACAGAAAGTCACTGGCGAACGTGGACGCCGCGGTACGTTGATGCGCGGTTTGCAGCGTATCGATCGTGTTGAGATCGACTCTCCTCGCCGTGCCAGCAGCGGTGATAGCGAAGAGTAATATGCCGGGGAGGGCGCTGTTTCCTCCCGCTTGCAAGGAACGCCGGATGAAACGTTAAGTCGTCATCCGGCAGCGTATTCAACCCCCGGAAACGATAAAAATTCCCTTGAAACCGTTGTTTATTCATGCGTTGCGATTAACAATACGCTTTTCCAGAGAGCGGCTTTTAACAATGCCCTAACCTGATTTCAGGTGACGTACAATGCCAGTCTCTCAGACCTTCAGAGGGTGTTATGCTATATATCTTTCGTCTTATTATTACCGTGATTTACAGCATCTTAGTCTGTGTATTCGGCTCCATTTACTGCCTTTTCAGCCCGCGTAACCCGAAACATGTGGCCACCTTTGGGCATATGTTTGGTCGTCTTGCGCCGCTGTTCGGCCTGAAAGTTGAGTGCCGCAAACCTGCGGATGCTGAAAGCTACGGCAATGCTATTTATATCGCTAACCACCAGAACAACTATGACATGGTGACAGCATCGAACATTGTGCAACCGCCGACGGTGACGGTAGGTAAAAAGAGCTTGCTGTGGATCCCCTTCTTCGGGCAGTTGTACTGGTTAACCGGCAACTTATTGATCGACAGAAACAATCGCACTAAAGCTCACGGCACTATTGCGGAAGTCGTGAATCACTTCAAAAAACGCCGTATTTCCATCTGGATGTTCCCGGAAGGTACCCGCAGCCGTGGTCGCGGCCTGCTACCGTTCAAGACCGGGGCATTTCACGCGGCAATTGCGGCAGGCGTCCCGATTATTCCCGTGTGCGTCTCTACAACTTCGAATAAGATTAATCTTAATCGACTGCACAACGGTCTGGTGATTGTCGAAATGCTGCCGCCAATTGACGTCAGTCAGTATGGCAAAGATCAGGTTCGTGAGCTGGCTGCCCATTGTCGTTCGATAATGGAACAAAAAATCGCTGAGCTCGATAAAGAAGTCGCAGAGCGCGAAGCCGCCGGAAAAGTTTAAGTCGGCAATCTGTATTTTTGCGGGGAACACTTTCCTGCACGGTATTACTTTAGCCAGTTTTACATGGAGCAAATATGTCACTCAGTCGGCGTCAGTTCATTCAGGCATCGGGGATTGCACTTTGTGCAGGCGCTGTTCCCCTGAAGGCCAGCGCAGCCGGGCAACAGCAACCGCTACCCGTTCCGCCGCTGCTTGAATCTCGCCGTGGGCAACCGCTGTTTATGACTGTACAACGTGCGCACTGGTCATTTACGCCAGGGACACGCGCGTCGGTTTGGGGAATCAATGGTCGTTACCTGGGGCCGACTATCCGCGTCTGGAAGGGCGACGATGTTAAGCTTATTTACAGCAACCGCCTGACAGAAAATGTCTCAATGACGGTGGCCGGGCTACAGGTACCAGGCCCGCTGATGGGCGGTCCGGCACGGATGATGTCGCCAAACGCTGACTGGGCACCCGTACTGCCTATTCGCCAGAACGCAGCTACTCTGTGGTATCACGCCAATACTCCCAACCGCACGGCTCAGCAGGTCTATAACGGCCTTGCCGGAATGTGGCTGGTGGAAGATGAAGTCAGCAAGTCGCTGCCTATCCCCAACCATTATGGTGTGGATGATTTTCCGGTCATTATTCAGGATAAACGGCTGGATAACTTTGGTACGCCAGAATACAACGAACCGGGAAGCGGCGGCTTTGTTGGTGACACACTGCTGGTTAACGGTGTACAAAGCCCGTACGTTGAAGTTTCGCGAGGCTGGGTGCGCTTGCGACTGCTGAACGCGTCGAACTCTCGTCGCTATCAACTGCAGATGAGCGATGGTCGCCCGTTACATGTGATTTCTGGCGATCAGGGATTCCTGCCTGCTCCTGTATCGGTGAAGCAACTTTCGCTGGCACCGGGCGAGCGCCGCGAGATTCTGGTGGATATGAGCAACGGCGATGAAGTGTCGATCACCTGTGGCGAAGCGGCGAGCATTGTTGATCGTATTCGTGGCTTCTTTGAGCCATCCAGCATTCTGGTTTCTACCCTGGTGCTAACGCTGCGCCCAACCGGCCTTCTGCCGCTGGTCACAGACAGTCTTCCGATGCGCTTGCTGCCAACTGAAATCATGGCCGGTTCGCCGATTCGTAGTCGCGATATCAGTCTGGGTGATGACCCGGGTATTAATGGACAACTGTGGGACGTCAACCGTATTGATGTCACCGCGCAGCAAGGAACGTGGGAACGCTGGACGGTACGCGCGGACGAGCCGCAAGCGTTCCATATTGAAGGCGTGATGTTCCAGATCCGTAACGTGAATGGCGCGATGCCGTTCCCGGAAGACAGAGGCTGGAAAGATACCGTTTGGGTTGACGGACAAGTGGAGCTGCTGGTTTATTTCGGTCAGCCTTCCTGGGCGCACTTCCCGTTCTACTTCAACAGTCAGACGCTGGAAATGGCGGACCGTGGCTCGATAGGGCAACTGTTGGTCAATCCGGTACCGTAATCTTCATACTCGCCCGAGGAGGGCGAGTATGGAATACTTTTCGATTTCTCTTTCGTTCCGGCTTATAATCCCCGGCCTTTGATTATTTTTTTATCATTTCTGGAAGCAAAATGAGCTCTATCTCCCTGATCCAACCGGATCGCGACCTGTTCTCCTGGCCGCAGTACTGGGCCGCCTGTTTTGGACCGGCACCGTTTTTGCCGATGTCTCGTGAAGAGATGGATCAACTTGGCTGGGATAGCTGCGACATCATTTTGGTTACTGGCGACGCGTATGTCGATCACCCAAGCTTCGGGATGGCGATTTGCGGTCGTATGCTGGAAGCGCAGGGCTTTCGCGTCGGGATCATCGCCCAGCCGGACTGGAGCAGCAAAGACGACTTTATGCGTCTGGGTAAACCGAATCTGTTTTTTGGTGTTACTGCTGGCAACATGGATTCGATGATCAACCGCTATACCGCCGATCGCCGTTTACGTCATGACGATGCCTACACGCCGGATAACGTCGCGGGTAAGCGACCGGATCGCGCCACACTGGTTTATACCCAGCGTTGTAAAGAGGCGTGGAAAGATGTGCCGGTGATCCTAGGCGGTATTGAGGCTAGTCTGCGCCGTACCGCGCATTATGATTACTGGTCCGATACCGTGCGCCGTTCCGTGCTGGTGGATTCGAAAGCCGACATGCTGATGTTCGGTAACGGTGAGCGTCCGCTGGTGGAAGTGGCGCATCGTCTGGCGATGGGCGAGCCGATTAGTGAAATCCGCGATGTGCGTAATACCGCGATTATCGTAAAAGAGGCGTTGCCAGGCTGGAGCGGTGTGGATTCCACCCGTCTTGATACCCCAGGGAAAATCGACCCAATCCCGCATCCGTATGGCGAAGATTTGCCCTGTGCGGATAACAAACCGGTGGCCCCGAAAAAGCAGGAAGCCAAAGCCGTAACCGTGCAGCCGCCGCGCCCGAAACCGTGGGAAAAAACCTACGTATTGCTGCCTTCTTTCGAGAAAGTGAAGGGCGATAAAGTGCTGTACGCCCATGCTTCGCGTATTCTGCACCACGAAACTAACCCAGGCTGCGCCCGCGCATTGATGCAAAAACATGGCGACCGCTATGTGTGGATCAACCCGCCTGCTATTCCGCTCTCTACCGAAGAGATGGACAGCGTTTTTGCGCTGCCGTACAAGCGCGTGCCGCATCCGGCCTATGGCAATGCTCGTATTCCGGCTTACGAAATGATCCGTTTCTCGGTCAACATTATGCGTGGCTGCTTTGGTGGCTGTTCTTTCTGTTCTATTACCGAGCATGAAGGGCGCATTATTCAGAGCCGTTCGGAAGATTCGATCATTAATGAGATCGAAGCAATCCGCGACACCGTTCCAGGTTTTACGGGCGTAATTTCCGATCTCGGTGGGCCAACTGCCAACATGTATATGTTGCGCTGCAAATCGCCACGCGCTGAGCAAACCTGCCGTCGTTTGTCGTGCGTTTATCCGGATATTTGTCCGCACATGGACACTAACCACGAACCGACGATCAACCTCTATCGCCGTGCGCGTGATCTGAAAGGCATTAAAAAAATCCTCATCGCCTCAGGCGTGCGTTATGACATCGCCGTGGAAGATCCGCGCTATATCAAAGAGCTGGCGACCCATCACGTCGGCGGTTATCTGAAGATTGCCCCGGAACATACCGAAGAAGGGCCGTTGTCGAAGATGATGAAGCCGGGCATGGGCAGCTATGACCGCTTTAAAGAGCTGTTCGATACCTACTCGAAACAGGCAGGTAAAGAGCAGTATTTGATCCCGTATTTCATCTCCGCGCACCCCGGTACGCGCGATGAAGATATGGTGAATCTGGCGCTGTGGCTGAAAAAGCACCGCTTCCGCCTCGACCAGGTACAGAACTTCTACCCGTCGCCGCTGGCTAACTCGACCACTATGTATTACACCGGCAAAAACCCGCTGGCGAAGATTGGTTATAAGAGTGAAGACGTCTTTGTACCGAAGGGCGACAAGCAGCGTCGCCTGCATAAAGCGTTGTTGCGTTACCACGATCCGGCAAACTGGCCGTTAATCCGCCAGGCGCTGGAAGCGATGGGCAAAAAGCATCTGATTGGCAGCCGTCGCGATTGCTTAGTGCCTGCGCCAACCATTGAAGAGATGCGTGAGGCTCGTCGCCAGAACCGCAATACCCGTCCGGCGTTGACTAAACATACGCCGATGGCGACCCAGCGTCAGACGCCTGCTACGGCAAAAAAAGCGTCGTCTACGCAATCTCGTCCGGTGAATGCTGGTGCGAAGAAACGCCCTAAAGCGGCGGTTGGACGTTAAAAAATATCCCCGGTAACAGAATGCTGCCGGGGATTTTTTTATCATTCTGCGTACATACGCAAGCAGCGCAGGCAATCAAAATAGTCCTGAGCATCAAGACGCGTATTGGCTCTGTTAGCGTCGGATTTGGCAGCATAGATTTGTGGGCGTAATGCTTTCATATCCTGCTCAAGCCGGGCGATTTTGGCATTTAATGTTTGCACATTGCTCGCCAGCTGATTGACCTTTTGCTCATTGACGCAGCCACTGAGCAAGCAGGTTGCCAGAACAACAGCTCCCACGGTGAAAATCGTTTTCATATAGTGTTCCCTTTTATTTATTGTTCCGGCTAATTGTTATTTAATTCAGCTCATTGCTTTAATCTGGCGGCGGTTTTTACCTCAATCTGCTTAAGTAGGCTGCCGCTGTTCGGGCGGATAAAATCAGCGATTTTCCACTTACCTTCGCGCCGCTGTAAAACCAGTTCTTGCTCTTCGTTGTTGCCATTGGTCAGCGTAAAACGAACATGAATGCGGGCGGAATCGGCGGTTTTCTCCAGGACACGGATTTCATCAACGCGTGAAAATAGCGACTCTTCGCCAAAACAGATCGGATTGTCGTAAATAAATTGCCGTTCTATTTGCATATCTTCATCGGGATTGTTGGCAGTCTTGAAGGTGGTTTTATAGAAGGCATTGACCGCCTGGCGGTAAGAGTCGGAAACCACCCACGTCCACGGCCAGCTATAATCAGCAATATGTTCAAAGAGTTCGGCAACAAAGGCTTCCGGCTGTTCTTTTTGCAACGAAGCTATAGCGGCCAGCGTTTTTTCATTCTCGCTATTAACTGCTTGTAAGACGCTGCCATGATTGCTGACAATATCGTCAATGACCCAACGACCATTTTCCGCCACCATTTTCAGTGTCTGCATGGTCTTTTCTTTATCGTCTTTAAAGATACGAAAGCGCACAACGGCATCGGCATGATCGGCGTCAGGTTGGGTTATCGCTACGCTTTCTAACACCAGATCGCCAAAATCCTGACAATCACAAACCGGATCATAATCCAGCCAGCCAATATTGCCCGGCAGCGTAAGATTGTCGTTCAGGGTAAGCGCCTGTTGAATACGCGCTGAAGTTATCGCCTGCTCTCCGGTTTCACCGAAATAAGGCGTACTGGCATCTGATTTATAGTTCTGATAAATCTGCCGGACTGTTTGTTCTACGGTCTGTGAAGGAGGCTGCGCGTGTACGGTAAAACTTGCCAGGGCTGCTAAAAACAGAAGTATTATTTTCATCTGTTTTTCACCTCTCCGTTGCGTTTATCCCGGGTGTAGATGAGTTGTTCCTTTAAGAGCTTCCGGCTCTGCATGATGATGTCCTTATATTTGGCATTCCTGAACAAGGAAGAGTAACAATGGGCAGGACGCGAGGGGAATAAATGATTTCTGAAAAGTCCGGTAGCGGAACATTACCGCCACCGGGAGAATTTGCACGTTAGCCGCCAAACTGGTCAGGATCGGGACCGAGACGCTTGCCCTGATCGAGTTTTGCAATTTCGCCGAGTTCGTCTTTGTCGAGACGGAAATCCCAGACATCAAAGTTTTCGACAATGCGTGAAGATGTGACCGATTTCGGGATCACCACCAGGCCGCTATCCAGATGCCAGCGGATAACAATCTGCGCCGGGGTTTTGCCGTATTTATCTGCCAGATCGCGAATGACTTTCTGATCGAAAACGCCTTTCCCTCCTTGCGCTAATGGGCTCCAGGATTCGGTCTGGATTTTGTGTGTCGCGTTCCAGGCATGTAGCTGGCGTTGTTGCATCAGCGGGTGAAGTTCGATCTGATTAATAACAGGCGTCACGCCAGTTTCATCAATCAGGCGTTGCAGGTGATGGATCTGGAAGTTGCACACGCCGATGCTTTTGATTAATCCCTCTTTTTGCAATTCGATCATGCCTTTCCATGCTTCGACATAATGGTCGATAGCGGGAACGGGCCAGTGCATTAAGTAGAGGTCGATATAATCAAGCTGGAGTTTTTTCAGGCTGTCGAGCAGGGCTTCGCGGGGGCGCTTGTGGTCGTCGTTCCACAGCTTAGTGGTGATGAACAGTTCTTCTCTGTTGACTGAGGCATTTTTCAGGGCTTTGCCGACACCTTCTTCGTTCTTATAGGCCGCGGCGGTATCAATCGAGCGATAACCCACGTCTAACGCTTTTTGAATGGCGGTGATTACTTCCTCATTACTTGCTTGCCAGACGCCCAGTCCCAGCTGGGGCATGACATTGCCATCCTGTAGCTTAATAACGGTTGGATTAGCCATACGTTCCTCCTTTATATGAACTCACCGGAGCAGGCTCCGGTGAGGTGTTGTGAACTTAAGTCTGGACGAAATGCCCGAAAACGAAAGTTTGAGGCGTAAAAAGCTTAGCGGGCGGCTTCGTATATGCGGCGGCTGACATCCAGCGTAATGTCATGATTTTCGCCCAGTTGGGTCATACCGTGCTCTTCCAGTTTTTTCAACAAAGCCGGGATGGAGCTGCCGTCCAGACCGTAGTCGGAGAGGTGGGTCGGCACGCCTAATTGCTCAAAGAAATTGCGGGTTGCGGCAATCGCGGCGTCAATACGCTCATCGTCGGAACCTTCTGTGATGTTCCAGACGCGTTCAGCATATTGCAGCAGCTTAGCGCGCTTGGTATCGCGTTTTTCATTCCACAGTGCAGGCAGGACGATAGCCAGTGTTTGCGCGTGATCCAGACCGTGCATCGCAGTCAGTTCGTGGCCCAGCATATGCGTTGCCCAGTCCTGCGGTACGCCAGCGCCGATCAAACCGTTCAGCGCCTGAGTCGCCGCCCACATAACGTTGGCGCGCACATCGTAGTTTTCTGGCTCTTTCAGGGCTTTCGGACCATCTTCGATCAGCGTCAACAAAATGCCTTCTGCGAAACGGTCCTGAATTTTGGCATCAACCGGTTTGGTAACATACTGTTCCACGGTGTGCACAAAGGCATCCACTACACCGTTAGCCACCTGACGCGGCGGCAGAGTGTAGGTATAAACCGGATCGAGCACGGCAAATACGGGTTGAACATGGGCAGAATGGAACGCCTGCTTGTCGCCTGTGGTTTTACGGGAGATCACCGCGCCTGCGTTGGATTCTGAACCGGTTGCTGGCAGCGTCAGCACACAGCCCATCGGGATGGCGCTTTTAATTTCTTTACCGCCCGTTTGCAGAATGTGCCACGGATCGATATTTTCCGGATAGTTAGCCGCTGCGGCGATAAATTTGGTGCCGTCCAGTACAGAACCGCCGCCAACCGCCAGCAGGAAAGTCACTTTTTGTTCGCGAACCAGTTTCACGGCGTTCATCAGCGTTTCATAAGCCGGGTTTGGCTCAATACCGCCAAATTCCAGCACGTCCATGCCTTTCAGGGCATCCAGAACTTGATCGAGAACGCCGGTTTTTTTCACGCTGCCGCCGCCGTAGGTAATCAATACGCGAGCATCGTGAGGAATTTGTTCGCGTAAACCAGCGATTGCGCCTTTACCAAACAGAATGCGGGTTGGGGTGTGCAGATTAAAGTTGTTCATTACTTGCTCCCTTTGCTGGGCCAATATGAGGGCAGAGAACGATCTGCCTGATGTTTTTCATTGTGATCGCCAGCGCCCTGGCTCTCAATGCTCATTTCTGCCAATGTCTTGCCTATTTCTCCAGAGTGCTGGAGAAATGCTACAAAATTGCGCACAATCAAATTGCCGCATTATTCCTAAGAAATTACGCGATATGAAACGTGAAGAGATTTGCCGCTTGCTGGCGGATAAAGTTAATAAACTGAAAAATAAAGAAAATGGTTTGTCAGAGCTGTTGCCCGATGTGCGTTTGTTGTATGGCGAGACGCCTTTCGCACGTACACCGGTAATGTACGAGCCTGGCATCATAATTCTCTTTTCCGGGCATAAAATCGGTTATATCAATGAACGCGTGTTTCGTTATGATGCCAATGAATACCTGCTGCTGACGGTGCCGTTGCCGTTTGAGTGCGAAACCTATGCCACGTCAGAGGTGCCGCTGGCAGGGTTGCGTCTCAATGTCGATATTTTGCAGTTACAGGAACTGTTGATGGACATTGGCGAAGATGAGCATTTCCAGCCGTCGATGGCAGCCAGCGGGATTAACTCCGCCACGTTATCAGAAGAGATTTTATGCGCGGCGGAGCGGTTACTCGACGTGATGGAGCGACCACTGGATGCGCGTATTCTCGGCAAACAGATCATCCGCGAAATTCTGTACTACGTGCTGACCGGACCTTGCGGCGGCGCGTTACTGGCGCTGGTCAGTCGCCAGACTCACTTCAGCCTGATTAGCCGCGTGCTGAAACGGATTGAGAATAAATACACCGAAAACCTGAGCGTCGAGCAACTGGCGGCAGAAGCCAACATGAGCGTATCGGCGTTCCACCATAATTTTAAGTCTGTCACTAGCACCTCGCCGTTGCAGTATTTGAAGAATTACCGTCTGCATAAGGCGCGGATGATGATCATCCACGACGGCATGAAAGCCAGCGCGGCGGCGATGCGCGTCGGCTATGAAAGCGCATCGCAATTTAGCCGTGAGTTTAAACGTTACTTCGGTGTGACGCCGGGGGAAGATGCGGCAAGAATGCGGGCGATGCAGGGGAATTAAATACGTTCCCGGTACAGCAACCGGGAACGGGGAAAATCGTCAGGCGTTACAGTATTTTTTTTTAATCACCACAAACAGCGTGCCTAACAAGCCAGCGGTTAACAAGGCAATTGGCAGGATCATCAGGATCGTCATTACCTGATCTTCATGGCGTTTAACGAACGGAATCATACTTAAGGCATAGCCGAAACTGGTTACCACGCTGACCCACAGCAATCCGCTTAACCAGTTGAAAAACTGGAAACGGCGGTTTGGCAAACCGGAAATTCCTGCCATGGTTGGCAGCAGCGTACGGACAAATGCAAGAAAACGTCCAGCCAGCAGCGCCAGCAGACCGTGGCGGTCAAACATGCAGGTGGCGCGCTGGTGATATTTAGCAGGAAGCTGTGCCAGCCAGCCTTTCACCGTTTTGGTATTCCCTAACCAGCGCCCCTGAATATAACTTAACCAGCAGCCCAGACTTGCTGCGGCGGTCAGAATCGCAATCGTAGGCAGAAAATCCATAACCCCCTGGGCAATCAATGCGCCAGCCAATATCAACAAGCTGTCGCCTGGCAAAAATGAGGCGGGCAGCAGGCCGTTTTCTAAAAACAGCGTGGCAAACATGACAAAGTAAACAACGCTAACAATATGAGGATCCGCCAGCGCGGCAAAGTCGTGTTGCCAGAGCGCAGCGATGATATCTTGAATAACAGCCATGGACTTTCCTGTGGAACAGCGTTTAAGCCTTTATCTGCCTATTGTACTCCTGAATCGTCCGGGACGCCTTGATCCCGGACGCAACAATTTAAGACTTTTCACAATAAAATGTCTGCAAAATTGTCCAAAAGTGGCAATGTTATACAATTCGCGCAAAACCGGCGTCCAGATCGGCAATCAGATCGTCGACATCTTCCAGACCAATATGCAGGCGAATCAAGGTCCCGCTAAAATCGATCTCGCCTTGCGGGCGAATGGCGGCGATATGTTCTGGTTGATTTGCCAGGATCAACGACTCATAACCGCCCCACGAGTAGGCCATGCTGAATAAACTGAAGTTATCCAGATAGTTCGCCAGCTCTTCATCATTGAGCTTTTTCTTAAGCACAAAGGAAAATAGCCCGCTGCTACCTGTAAAGTCTCGTTTCCAGAATTCGTGTCCTTTACTGCCAGGCAGAGCAGGGTGGTTAACTCGCGCTACTTGCGGATGTTCTGCCAGCCATTCAGCCACTTTCAGACTGCTTTCATGATGTTGACGCAGGCGAACACCCAAAGTGCGCAGGCCACGGCTGGTTATATAGGCGGTATCAGCATCGACCATTTGGCCCATCAGATAGGCATTCTCCCGCAGCTGCTCCCAGCAACGGGCATTGCACACGGCAGTGCCAATCATCGCATCTGAATGCCCCACCAGATATTTGGTAGCGGCCTGAATGGAAACATCAATGCCAAAATCCAGCGCCTTAAACAGCACACCGGCCGCCCAGGTGTTATCGATCATAATGATGGCATCTGGCACCACATTGCGCACGGCGGCAACAATCGCCGGAACGTCGTGGATTTCCATGGTGATGGAGCCTGGGGATTCCAGAAACACGATTTTAGTGTTTGGCTGCACATGTTTAACGATATCTGCGCCAATCAGCGGATCAAACCACGATGTCGTTACGCCCAGTTTGCTGAGGATTTTGCTACAGAAATCCTGACTCGGTTCATAGGCGGTGTTGGTCATCAACACATGATCGCCCTGTTCGACAAAAGCAAGAATAGAATTAGCAACCGCCGCCGCCCCGCAGGGGAACAGCACGCAGCCTGCGCCACCTTCCAGTTCGCACATCGCTTCTTGTAAGGAGAAATGGGTTAACGTTCCGCGCCGTCCATAGAACAACTCGCCATTGGCGCGATTGCGCGTTGCGTGTTTTTTGGCTTCCACACTGTCAAAGACCAGTGAAGAAGCGCGCTGAATCACGCTATTTACCGCGCCGAGAGTGTATTTTTTGCTGCGTCCTGCATTCACCAGTTGAGTATCAAGCTTTTTGTCCGCCATGTCGGGATTCCTGTTTTTATACGTCTGGATGTCTAAACTAGCATGAATATTCGCGTGCGCATCCTGAAGAATTGGCATAAAGCAGAAAATTTTCGCAAATGGCGTGCTGGTGACTTTTTTACTGCGTAAACGCAAGGAAAAGAAAGCAAAGGTACGGCAGTATGCAAATAGTAATGAGAACGACTATCAATTCGACGTCGTTTTGATATTATTATGCGCAGATTTTGTGACTTGCGTCCTGGAGATACACAGTGGGTAATAATTTAATGCAGACGGATCTTTCCGTCTGGGGTATGTATCAGCACGCCGATATTGTCGTTAAGTGCGTGATGATTGGGCTTATTTTGGCCTCCGTAGTCACCTGGGCAATCTTCTTCAGTAAGAGCGTAGAGTTCTTCACTCAGAAGCGTCGCCTTAAGCGCGAGCAGCAACTGCTGGCTGAAGCGCGTTCCTTAAACCAGGCCAACGATATCGCCGCTGATTTTGGTAGCAAAAGCTTAAGCCTGCATTTGCTCAATGAAGCGCAGAATGAGCTGGAACTGTCAGAAGGCAGCGACGATAACGAAGGTATTAAAGAACGTACCAGCTTCCGTCTGGAGCGTCGGGTCGCCGCAGTAGGTCGTCAAATGGGCCGCGGTAACGGTTATCTGGCAACCATCGGCGCGATTTCGCCGTTCGTTGGTCTGTTTGGTACGGTCTGGGGCATCATGAACAGCTTTATTGGTATCGCGCAAACGCAGACCACTAACCTGGCAGTCGTTGCGCCGGGTATTGCAGAAGCTCTGTTAGCAACGGCAATCGGCCTCGTGGCAGCGATTCCGGCGGTCGTTATCTATAACGTATTTGCACGCCAGATTGGCGGCTTTAAAGCGATGCTGGGTGATGTTGCAGCGCAGGTATTGTTGCTGCAAAGCCGTGACCTGGATCTGGAAGCCAGCGCCGCTGCGCATCCGGTTCGTGTCGCACAAAAATTACGCGCAGGATAATGTCCGATGGCAATGCATCTTAACGAAAACCTCGACGATAACGGCGAAATGCATGATATCAACGTGACGCCGTTTATCGACGTGATGTTGGTTCTGCTGATTATCTTTATGGTGGCGGCACCGTTAGCGACGGTAGATGTGAAGGTGAACTTGCCTGCTTCTACCAGCACGCCGCAGCCGCGCCCGGAAAAACCGGTTTATCTGTCGGTGAAGGCAGACAACTCGATGTTTATCGGTAACGATCCGGTCACCGATGAAACAATGATTACGGCGTTGAATGCGTTAACCGAAGGCAAGAAAGACACCACCATCTTCTTCCGAGCGGACAAAACCGTCGATTACGAGACGTTGATGAAAGTAATGGATACGCTGCATCAGGCGGGTTACCTGAAGATAGGTCTGGTCGGCGAAGAAACTGCCAAAGCGAAATAAAAATGATGCCCGGTTGCTTTTCACAACCGGGCATTTTTTTAGCCTAAATGCTCGCCGCCGCACACGCCATGCACTTCTGCGGTGACGTAGCTCGACTCCTGACTTGTCAGATAAACATATACAGGGGCCAGTTCCGCCGGTTGCCCCGCACGCTTCATCGGCGTTTTCTGACCAAACTGCGGGATCTTATCCTGCGTCTGTCCGCCGGAAATTTGCAGTGCTGTCCAGATCGGGCCTGGCGCGACAATATTCACCCGAATACCTTTCTCTGCGACCTGTTTTGCCAGGCCACGGCTGTAGTTCAGAATCGCCGCCTTCGTAGCCGCATAGTCCAGTAAATGCGGGCTTGGCTGGTATGCCTGGATTGACGAAGTGGTGATGATACTGGCACCTTTCGGTAGCAGGGGGATCGCTTCCTGGGTTAGCCAGAACAGCGCGAAAACGTTAATGGCAAAGGTCTTTTGAAACTGTTCGCTGGTGAGGTCTGCAATATCAGGAATGGCAACCTGTTTCCCGGCGACCAGCGCCATAATATCCAGCCCGCCTAACGCCTTGTGCGCTTCGTGAACCAGCGAACGGGAGAATTTCTCATCGCTTAAATCGCCTGGCAGCAGGACGGCTTTGCGTCCGCATTCTTCAATGATCTTTTTCACATCCTGAGCGTCTTGTTCTTCTACGGGAAGATAACTAATCGCCACGTCAGCCCCTTCACGCGCGTAAGCAATGGCGGCAGCGCGACCGATTCCGGAATCGCCCCCTGTCACCAGTGCTTTACGATCTTTCAGGCGACCGCTACCAACATAGGTTTTCTCGCCGCAATCCGGTACCGGTGTCATCTTCGCCTGGATGCCTGGCGTCGGTTGTTTCTGTTTGGGATATTCACCAGTGTAATACTGCGTGGTCGGGTCTTTTAAATGAGACATCGTTTTTCTCCCTTCAGGTTCAACGTCCTTTAAGGGTAGACGCTCTCGATGCGTTGATAAGGGAACCAGGAAGATCCCTAAACCTCGGATTTATGCGACAAAGGTTTAACGGATATGTTGATTTGCTGTTGCGCGCTGTTTACTCAATTGCGATATACTGTTGCCCGTTTTAACTACACGACAGGAATGTATGGAACGTTTTCTTGAAAATGCAATGTATGCTTCTCGCTGGCTGCTTGCCCCCGTGTACTTTGGCCTTTCGCTGGCGTTAGTTGCCCTGGCGCTGAAGTTCTTCCAGGAGATTATTCACGTACTGCCGAATATCTTCTCGATGGCGGAATCAGATTTGATCCTCGTGTTGCTGTCGCTGGTGGATATGACGCTGGTTGGCGGTTTGCTGGTGATGGTGATGTTTTCCGGTTATGAGAATTTCGTCTCACAACTGGATATCTCCGAGAACAAAGAGAAGCTGAACTGGCTGGGGAAAATGGACGCAACGTCGCTGAAAAACAAAGTAGCAGCGTCGATTGTGGCAATTTCTTCCATTCACTTACTGCGCGTCTTTATGGATGCGAAAAATGTCCCTGATAACAAACTGATGTGGTACGTCATTATCCATCTGACGTTTGTGCTCTCTGCATTTGTGATGGGCTATCTTGACCGACTGACTCGTCATAATCACTGATCTGATTCGGGCGCGGTTCTCGCGCCCGTTATTAACAGGTCATTTATCGGAAGACGCCTGCCACAGATTCAGCTCGCCATCGGCGATATGCTGATCAATCTGCGCCAGCTCCTCGGTGCTAAATGTCAGATTATTCAGCGCCTGCACGTTCTCCTCAAGTTGCTCCGCGCGGCTGGCACCAATCAATACCGACGTCACGCGATCATCTTTCAGCAACCAGCTTAACGCCATTTGCGCCATTGATTGTCCACGCTGCTGTGCCATTTCATTCAATAACCGCAGGCTGTTGAGGTTGGCTTCGGTGAGCATTTTCGGCGTCAGACCACGAACTTTATTCCCTTCACGATGCATCCGTGAATCTTCAGGAATGCCGTTGAGATATTTTCCGGTCAGCAATCCCTGAGCCAGAGGAGTAAAGGCAATGCAGCCCACGCCGTTATGTTGCAGGGTATCCAGCAGGCCGCTTTTATCCACCCAGCGGTTCAGTAAATTGTAAGAAGGTTGATGAATTAACAGCGGAATTTTCCACTCGCGCAGCAACTCGACCATTTTTTGCGTCCGCTCTGGCGAGTAAGAGGAGATCCCGACATAAAGCGCCTTACCGCTTTGTACCGCATGAGCCAGAGCAGAGGCGGTTTCTTCCATCGGTGTATTTTCATCGACGCGATGAGAGTAAAAGATATCGACATACTCAAGCCCCATACGCTTCAGGCTTTGGTCGAGGCTGGCGAGCAGGTATTTACGTGAACCGCCAGAGCCGTACGGGCCGGGCCACATATCGTATCCGGCTTTGGTAGAGATAATCAGTTCATCGCGATAAGCGGCAAAATCCTCGCGCAGCAGGCGACCAAAGTTCTCTTCTGCGCTTCCTGGAGGCGGCCCGTAATTGTTGGCTAAATCAAAGTGCGTAATGCCCAAATCAAACGCTTTGCGCAGGATCGCACGCTGTGATTCCAGTGCGTTAACGTGACCGAAATTGTGCCATAAACCGAGCGATAACGCGGGCAGGCGTAAACCGCTTTTTCCGCAATAGCGGTATTGCATCTGCCCGTAACGTTCGGGATTCGCTAACCAGACCATGACCTCTCCTTTCCACCATTCAATTTCGAAACAATGTTTCTAGTTTAGCGATTCGCCAGCGCGTATCCCGTAGTCTGGCTCACAGAGTGACGAAAAACTGGGCAAAAACACGCGCTTATGCTTTGCTTAAAAAAACACCAGCTGAGGAGTGCAACGATGCCGCGTTTAACCGCCAGAGATTTCCCACAAGAGTTGCTGGATTACTACGACTATTACGCTCACGGGAAAATCTCGAAACGTGAGTTCCTCAACCTTGCGGCGAAGTATGCGGTAGTCGGGATGACGGCATTAGCGTTGTTTGATTTGCTCAAGCCAAATTATGCGCTGGCGACTCAGGTAGAGTTTACCGACCCGGAGATTGTTGCTGAGTACATCACGTATCCTTCACCAAATGGTCACGGCGAGGTACGGGGTTATCTGGTGAAGCCCGCAAAGATGAGCGGCAAAACGCCAGCCGTGGTGGTGGTGCATGAGAATCGTGGACTGAATCCGTATATCGAAGATGTGGCACGGCGAGTGGCGAAGGCGGGGTATATCGCCCTGGCACCTGACGGCTTAAGTTCCGTTGGAGGTTATCCGGGAAATGATGATAAAGGTCGTGAGCTGCAACAGCAGGTTGATCCAACCAAACTGATGAATGATTTCTTTGCCGCGATTGAGTTTATGCAAAGCTATCCGCAAGCGACAGGCAAAGTGGGTATTACTGGATTTTGCTATGGCGGTGGCGTATCGAACGCGGCGGCTGTCGCGTATCCGGAACTGGCCTGCGCGGTGCCGTTTTATGGTCGTCAGGCACCCACTGCCGATGTGGCGAAGATTAAAGCGCCTTTACTGCTCCACTACGCTGAACTGGATACCCGAATCAACGAGGGTTGGCCCGCTTACGAGGCGGCGTTGAAAGCCAATAATAAGGTCTATGAGGCGTATATCTATCCGGGGGTTAATCACGGATTCCATAATGATTCCACGCCCCGTTATGACAAATCTGCCGCCGATCTTGCCTGGCAAAGGACGCTGAAATGGTTCGATAAATATCTCTCCTGATAGGTTTATCTCTTACGGGATTACGTCTTAAACAAGCATGAAAAAATAGCGTGCGCAAAAGTCGTTCTTTGCCTAAAATATCGCTATATATGACAATATATAGCGAATGAGGTGAACGATGAATAACCATTTTGGTAAAGGCTTAATGGCGGGATTAAAAGCAACGCATGCCGACAGTGCGGTTAATGTGACAAAATACTGTGCCGATTATAAACGCGGTTTTGTATTAGGCTACTCACACCGGATGTACGAAAAGACCGGAGATCGCCAGCTTAGCGCCTGGGAAGCGGGTATTCTGACGCGCCGCTATGGACTGGATAAAGAGATGGTAATGGATTTCTTTCGTGAGAATAATTCCTGTTCTACGTTGCGCTTTTTTATGGCCGGTTATCGCCTCGAAAATTGATCAAACATACGTATTATCTTGCTTTAATTAATTACACTAATGCTTCTTCCCTTCGTTTTAGCGCCCCGCCGCAGTATCATGATATCGATAACCATAATAAATGTGTGGTAAATGGCGCATCGATCGCATTATTGATTTTGCGATTGAGGCAAAATATATGCCAGGTCTTCGCAACGGAATAACTATAAATGACTGGAGATAACACCCTCATCCATTCTCACGGCATTAACCGTCGTGATTTCATGAAGCTTTGTGCAGCATTAGCCGCCACCATGGGGTTAAGTAGCAAAGCCGCTGCAGAGATGGCCGAATCGGTTACTAACCCGCAGCGTCCGCCAGTTATCTGGATTGGCGCGCAGGAGTGCACCGGTTGTACGGAATCTCTGCTTCGTGCAACGCATCCAACGGTAGAAAACCTCGTGCTGGAGACTATCTCTCTGGAGTATCACGAAGTGCTTTCCGCCGCCTTCGGTCATCAGGTCGAAGAGAACAAACATAACGCTCTCGAGAAGTACAAAGGGCAGTATGTGTTAGTGGTGGATGGTTCCATCCCATTAAAAGATAATGGTATTTATTGCATGGTTGCCGGTGAGCCGATTGTGGATCACATCCGCAAAGCGGCGGAAGGCGCAGCAGCCATTATCGCTATCGGTTCCTGCTCTGCGTGGGGCGGTGTTGCCGCAGCTGGAGTTAACCCAACTGGCGCAGTCAGCCTGCAAGAAGTTCTGCCTGGCAAAACCGTTATCAACATTCCGGGCTGCCCGCCGAACCCGCACAACTTCCTCGCGACCGTTGCGCACATTATCACTTACGGCAAGCCGCCGAAACTGGATGACAAAAACCGTCCGACCTTCGCCTATGGCCGTCTGATTCACGAACACTGTGAACGTCGCCCGCACTTCGATGCTGGTCGCTTTGCGAAAGAGTTCGGCGACGAAGGCCACCGTGAAGGCTGGTGCCTGTACCACCTCGGCTGTAAAGGGCCAGAAACTTACGGCAACTGCTCAACGCTGCAATTCTGCGACGTTGGCGGCGTGTGGCCGGTGGCGATTGGTCACCCGTGCTATGGCTGTAACGAAGAAGGTATCGGCTTCCATAAAGGCATCCATCAGCTTGCCAACGTCGAAAATCAGACTCCGCGTTCACAGAAACCGGACGTTAACGCTAAAGAAGGCGGCAACGTCTCTGCGGGCGCTATTGGTTTGCTCGGCGGTGTGGTTGGGCTGGTTGCCGGTGTCAGCGTGATGGCGGTGCGTGAACTGGGTCGTCAGCAAAAGAAAGATAACGCTGACTCACGGGGAGAATAACCGTGAACAGACGTAATTTTATTAAAGCAGCCTCCTGCGGGGCATTGCTGACGGGCGCGTTGCCGTCTGTCAGTCATGCGGCTGCTGAAAACCGCCCGCCAATTCCGGGATCGCTGGGGATGTTGTACGACTCGACCTTGTGCGTAGGCTGCCAGGCTTGCGTCACCAAGTGTCAGGATATCAACTTCCCTGAACGTAACCCGCAAGGGGAACAGACCTGGTCGAACAACGACAAACTGTCGCCGTATACCAATAACATTATTCAGGTGTGGACCAGCGGCACGGGTGTCAACAAAGACCAGGAAGAGAACGGCTACGCGTACATTAAGAAACAGTGTATGCACTGCGTCGATCCGAACTGTGTCTCCGTGTGTCCGGTCTCTGCGCTGAAAAAAGATCCGAAAACCGGCATTGTCCATTACGACAAAGATGTGTGCACTGGCTGCCGTTACTGCATGGTCGCCTGCCCATACAACGTGCCGAAGTACGACTACAACAACCCATTTGGTGCGCTGCATAAGTGTGAACTGTGCAACCAGAAAGGTGTGGAACGTCTTGATAAAGGCGGTCTGCCTGGCTGCGTAGAAGTGTGCCCGGCGGGCGCGGTGATTTTTGGTACGCGTGAAGAGCTGATGGCTGAGGCGAAAAAACGTCTGGCGCTGAAGCCAGGCAGCGAATACCACTATCCGCGTCAGACGCTGAAATCTGGCGACACTTACCTGCATACGGTGCCGAAATATTATCCGCATCTGTACGGCGAGAAAGAGGGCGGCGGTACTCAGGTTCTGGTACTGACGGGGGTGCCTTATGAAAATCTTGACCTGCCGAAACTGGACGATCTTTCTACCGGTGCGCGTTCCGAAAATATTCAACACACCCTGTATAAAGGCATGATGCTACCACTGGCTGTGCTGGCGGGCTTAACCGTGCTGGTTCGTCGCAACACCAAAAACGACCATCACGACGGAGGAGACGATCATGAGTCATGATCCACAACCGCTGGGCGGCAAAATCATCAGTAAACCGGTCATGATTTTTGGACCGTTAATCGTCATCTGTATGCTCCTGATTGTGAAGCGTCTGGTGTTCGGTCTGGGCTCTGTCTCTGACCTGAACGGCGGCTTCCCGTGGGGTGTGTGGATCGCGTTTGACCTGTTGATCGGCACCGGCTTTGCCTGTGGCGGCTGGGCGCTGGCGTGGGCGGTGTACGTCTTTAACCGTGGGCAATACCATCCGCTGGTGCGTCCGGCGCTGTTGGCGAGTCTGTTCGGTTACTCACTGGGTGGCTTGTCGATCACCATCGACGTTGGTCGCTACTGGAACCTGCCGTACTTCTACATTCCGGGTCACTTCAACGTGAACTCGGTACTGTTCGAGACGGCGGTCTGTATGACCATCTACATCGGCGTGATGGCACTGGAGTTTGCTCCGGCATTGTTTGAACGATTGGGCTGGAAGGTGTCGCTACAGCGTCTGAACAAGGTGATGTTCTTCATCATCGCGCTCGGTGCGCTGCTGCCAACTATGCACCAGTCTTCAATGGGGTCGCTGATGATCTCGGCGGGCTACAAAGTGCATCCGTTGTGGCAGAGCTATGAAATGTTGCCGCTGTTCTCGCTGCTGACGGCGTTCATCATGGGCTTCTCGATTGTCATCTTTGAAGGTTCGTTGGTGCAGGCGGGTCTGCGTGGCAACGGTCCGGATGAAAAGAGTCTGTTCGTTAAGCTGACCAACACCATCAGTGTGTTGCTGGCGATTTTCATCGTGCTGCGCTTTGGCGAGCTTATCTATCGCGACAAGCTGTCGTTAGCGTTTGCCGGTGACTTCTACTCCGTGATGTTCTGGATTGAAGTCCTGCTGATGCTCTTCCCGCTGGTCGTTCTGCGTGTGGCGAAGCTGCGTAATGATTCCCGCATGCTGTTCCTGTCAGCACTGAGCGCGCTGTTAGGTTGTGCAACCTGGCGTCTGACCTATTCGCTGGTGGCATTCAACCCGGGCGGCGGTTACGCCTACTTCCCAACCTGGGAAGAACTGTTGATTTCTATTGGTTTTGTGGCTATTGAGATTTGCGCTTACATCGTACTCATTCGTCTACTGCCGATACTTCCTCCTTTAAAACAAAACGATCATAATCGTCATGAGGCGAGCAAAGCATGAGCCAGAGAATTACTATTGATCCGGTAACCCGTATTGAGGGGCATTTACGCATCGATTGCGAAATCGAAAATGGTGTCGTTTCGAAAGCATGGGCTTCCGGTACCATGTGGCGCGGCATGGAAGAGATCGTGAAAAACCGCGATCCGCGCGATGCATGGATGATTGTGCAACGTATCTGTGGCGTATGTACTACCACTCACGCGCTGTCTTCCGTTCGTGCGGCAGAGAGTGCGCTGAATATCGACGTTCCGGTTAACGCGCAATACATCCGTAACATCATTCTGGCTGCGCACACCACGCATGACCATATCGTTCATTTCTATCAACTTTCGGCGCTGGACTGGGTGGATATCACTTCTGCACTGCAAGCTGACCCAACCAAAGCCTCCGAAATGCTGAAAGGCGTTTCGACCTGGCATCTGAACAGTCCGGAAGAGTTCACTAAAGTTCAGAACAAGATCAAAGATCTGGTTGCCAGCGGTCAGTTGGGTATTTTCGCCAATGGCTACTGGGGTCACCCGGCGATGAAACTGCCGCCGGAAGTGAACCTGATTGCGGTAGCGCACTACCTGCAGGCGCTGGAGTGCCAGCGTGACGCTAACCGCGTCGTGGCGCTGCTGGGCGGTAAAACGCCGCACATTCAGAACCTGGCAGTAGGTGGGGTCGCTAACCCGATCAACCTCGACGGTCTGGGCGTGCTGAATCTTGAGCGTCTGATGTACATCAAGTCCTTCATCGACAAGCTGAGCGACTTTGTTGAGCAGGTTTATAAGGTTGATACCGCGGTTATCGCCGCGTTCTATCCGGAATGGCTGACGCGCGGTAAAGGTGCGGTGAACTACCTGAGCGTGCCGGAATTCCCGACCGACAGTAAAAACGGCAGCTTCCTGTTCCCGGGCGGCTACATTGAGAATGCGGATCTGTCCTCGTATCGCCCGATCACTTCCCACTCCGATGAATACCTGATCAAAGGCATTCAGGAAAGCGCGAAGCACTCCTGGTATAAAGACGAAGCGCCGCAGGCACCGTGGGAAGGTACCACCATCCCGGCTTATGATGGTTGGTCTGACGACGGGAAATATTCCTGGGTGAAATCACCGACTTTCTACGGCAAAACGGTAGAAGTGGGTCCGCTGGCTAATATGCTGGTGAAACTGGCGGCAGGTCGCGAATCTACCCAGAATAAACTGAATGAAATCGTTGCGATTTATCAGAAACTGACTGGCAACACGCTGGAAGTGGCGCAGCTGCACTCCACGCTGGGCCGTATTATTGGTCGTACCGTTCACTGCTGCGAATTGCAGGATATCCTGCAAAATCAATACAGTGCACTGATCACCAATATCGGCAAAGGCGATCACACCACCTTTGTGAAGCCGAACATTCCGGCTACAGGTGAGTTCAAAGGCGTTGGTTTCCTTGAAGCACCGCGCGGTATGCTCTCTCACTGGATGGTGATCAAAGACGGTATCATCAGCAACTACCAGGCAGTTGTTCCATCAACCTGGAACTCTGGCCCGCGTAACTTCAATGATGACGTCGGTCCTTACGAGCAGTCGCTGGTGGGTACACCGGTTGCCGATCCGAATAAGCCGCTGGAAGTGGTGCGTACCATTCACTCCTTCGACCCGTGCATGGCCTGTGCGGTACACGTAGTGGATGCCGACGGCAACGAAGTGGTTTCAGTGAAGGTTCTGTAATGCGTATTTTAGTCTTAGGGGTTGGCAATATTTTGCTGACCGATGAAGCCATCGGTGTGCGGATTGTCGAAGCGTTAGAGCAACGATACATTCTGCCGGATTATGTTGAGATCCTCGATGGCGGCACGGCGGGAATGGAGCTGCTTGGCGACATGGCAAATCGCGATCATCTGATTATTGCGGATGCCATTGTGTCGAAAAAGAACGCGCCGGGAACGATGATGATCCTGCGGGATGAAGAAGTTCCGGCGTTGTTTACCAACAAAATCTCTCCGCATCAGCTTGGCCTGGCCGACGTATTGTCGGCCCTGCGCTTCACCGGTGAGTTTCCGAAAAAGCTGACGCTGGTCGGCGTGATCCCGGAATCGCTGGAGCCGCACATCGGCTTAACGCCGACGGTCGAAGCGATGATTGAACCTGCGCTTGAGCAGGTTCTGGCTGCGCTGCGCGAATCAGGCGTGGAAGCCATCCCACGGGAGGCGACTCATGACTGAAGAGATAGCAGGTTTCCAGACCTCCCCGAAGGCGCAAGTACAGGCAGCTTTTGAAGAAATTGCCCGGCGTTCGATGCATGATCTCTCTTTTCTGCATCCTTCAATGCCGGTGTATGTTTCTGACTTTACGCTGTTCGAAGGTCAGTGGACGGGGTGTGTGATCACCCCGTGGATGCTGAGTGCAGTTATCTTCCCCGGCCCGGATCAACTCTGGCCGCTGCGCAAAGTGAGTGAAAAAATTGGTCTGCAACTGCCGTATGGCACCATGACCTTTACCGTTGGCGAACTGGACGGTGTTTCGCAATACCTCTCCTGCTCGCTGATGTCGCCGCTTTCGCACAGCATGTCGATTGAAGAGGGCCAACGCCTGACGGATGACTGCGCACGAATGATCCTTTCGCTGCCAGTCACGAATCCGGATGTACCACACGCAGGGCGTCGCGCCCTGCTGTTTGGCCGCAGGAGTGGCGAAAATGCATGAGTTGTCGCTTTGCCAGAGCGCCGTTGAAATTATCCAACGGCAGGCGGAGCAGCACGATGTTAAGCGCGTCACCGCCGTGTGGCTGGAAATTGGCGCGCTCTCCTGCGTTGAGGAGAGCGCCGTCCGTTTTAGTTTTGAAATTGTCTGCCACGGAACGGTGGCGCAAGGGTGCGATTTACATATCGTCTATAAACCCGCCCAGGCCTGGTGCTGGGATTGCAGCCAGGTGGTGGAGATTCATCAGCACGATGCGCAGTGTCCGCTCTGTCATGGCGAGCGGTTGCGTGTCGATACCGGCGATTCGCTGATCGTCAAAAGTATTGAAGTTGAATAACCGGAGTTAACAATGTGTATTGGCGTTCCAGGCCAGGTGCTGGCTGTCGGTGAGGATATTCACCAGCTTGCGCAGGTTGAAGTATGTGGTATCAAGCGCGACGTGAATATCGCCCTGATTTGTGAAGGTAACCCTGCCGATCTGCTGGGCCAGTGGGTGCTGGTACACGTCGGATTTGCCATGAGCATCATCGACGAAGATGAAGCCAAAGCCACATTAGACGCGCTGCGCCAAATGGATTACGACATTACCAGCGCGTGATGATTAGCTTTCGTAGGCCTGATAAGACGCGACAGCGTCGCATCAGGCATTGTGCACGATTGCCGGATGCGGCGTGAACGCCTTATCCGGCCTACCGTTCGGGTGCCGATTGTAGGCCTGATAAGACGCGGCAGCGTCGCATCAGGCATTATGCACGATTGCCGGATGCGGCGTGAACGCCTTTTCCGGCCTACCTCGGCCTGGATGGCTTGCTGCGACGAACACCAACCCTTACCCCTGACGCTTATCTTCCGTATTCGTCTCAAAATCACTGGCGTCATGGCGCTCATGCAACTGCTCGTTCAGCGGCCCGTTGGTGCGGTTAACAATACGCCCACGCTTCACCGCCGGACGTTCGCCCACTTCTTTCGCCCAGCGTTGCACATGTTTATAACTGCCCGCATCAAGAAACTCAGCGGCATCATACACACCACCTAACACCACGTTGCCAAACCACGGCCAAATCGCCATATCCGCAATGGTGTACTCATCGCCCGCAACAAACTTATGCTGCGCCAGTTGCTTATCCAGCACGTCGAGCAGGCGCTTGGCTTCCATGGTAAAGCGATTGATGGCGTACTCAATTTTCACCGGCGCGTAATGGTAAAAGTGACCAAAACCACCGCCGAGAAACGGCGCAGCACCCTGTAACCAGAACAACCAGTTCATTGCTTCAGTACGCTTTGCCAGATCCTGCGGCAGGAAGTAGCCAAATTTCTCCGCCAGATAAAGCAGAATCGATCCAGACTCAAACACGCGGAGCGGCGGATTATGCGTATGATCGCGCAGCGCCGGGATCTTCGAGTTTGGGTTTACTTCGACAAAACCGCTGGAGAATTGATCGCCATCGCCTATGCGTATCAGCCAGGCATCGTACTCTGCGCCAGTAACGCCCAGCGCCAGCAGCTCCTCAAGCATAATCGTTACTTTCTGGCCGTTCGGCGTTCCCAGCGAATAGAGTTGTAAGGGGTGTTTGCCAACGGGCAGCGTTTTTTCATGCGTCGGACCAGAAACCGGGCGGTTGATATTGGCGAACGCGCCGCCGGCGGATTTGTCCCACGTCCAGACTTTCGCGGGCTGATAAGTATTGTCTGTCATAGTGAGTTGCCTTCTGAGTGGTAGTGTCGAAGCAGTGTAGCAGGTCACTTGCTGTACAGAATGTGAATTTTTTAACCCTTTGCGCCAGCCGCTGCGATGAGGTGTATGATTAGTCTGACCTCTGTCCGGTTAATGTCGCTGAGCAGGTAATCAGAGCACAACAATTACGCCAACTGCTTAGGTTGTATTGTTAAAGGTAAAGTGATGAGCAAAGGAACGACCAGCCAGGATGCCCCGTTCGGGACATTATTGGGCTACGCCCCAGGTGGGGTAGCAATCTACTCTTCAGATTACAGTTCTCTCGATCCGCAGGAATACGAAGATGACGCCGTATTCCGTAGCTATATCGACGACGAATATATGGGCCACAAATGGCAATGCGTTGAATTTGCTCGCCGTTTTCTCTTTCTGAATTACGGTGTGGTCTTCACTGACGTGGGTATGGCGTGGGAGATTTTCTCGCTGCGCTTCCTGCGTGAAGTGGTTAATGACAACATCCTGCCATTGCAGGCATTTCCTAATGGCTCGCCGCGTGCACCGGTCGCGGGCGCGCTTCTTATCTGGGATAAAGGCGGTGAATTTAAAGACACTGGCCATGTCGCCATCATTACCCAATTGCATGGCAACAAAGTCCGTATTGCGGAACAGAACGTGATTCATTCCCCGTTACCGCAAGGGCAACAGTGGACACGCGAGCTGGAGATGGTGGTCGAAAACGGCTGCTATACCCTTAAAGACACGTTTGATGACACCACCATTCTGGGCTGGATGATCCAGACGGAAGATACTGAATACAGCTTACCGCAGCCGGAAATTGCAGGCGAGCTGCTGAAAATCAGCGGAGCGCGCCTGGAAAACAAAGGTCAGTTTGACGGTAAATGGCTGGATGAAAAAGATCCGCTACAAAACGCCTATGTGCAGGCCAACGGTCAGGTGATCAATCAGGATCCGTATCATTACTACACCATTACCGAGAGTGCCGAGCAGGAGCTGATTAAAGCCACCAACGAACTGCACCTGATGTATCTTCACGCCACCGACAAGGTGCTGAAAGATGACAACCTGCTGGCGCTGTTCGACATTCCGAAAATCCTTTGGCCACGTTTGCGTCTCTCCTGGCAGCGTCGCCGTCACCATATGATCACCGGTCGTATGGATTTCTGTATGGACGAACGTGGCCTGAAGGTCTACGAATACAACGCCGATTCCGCCTCCTGTCATACCGAAGCGGGCTTGATCCTCGAACGTTGGGCGGAGCAGGGCTATAAAGGCAACGGCTTCAATCCGGCGGAAGGGCTGATTAACGAACTGGCTGGTGCCTGGAAACACAGTCGTGCACGTCCGTTTGTCCATATCATGCAGGACAAAGATATCGAGGAAAACTATCACGCGCAGTTTATGGAGCAGGCGCTGCACCAGGCGGGCTTTGAAACGCGTATCTTGCGCGGGCTGGATGAACTGGGCTGGGATGCTGCCGGGCAACTGATTGATGGGGAAGGGCGACTGGTTAACTGCGTGTGGAAAACCTGGGCGTGGGAAACCGCGTTTGATCAGATTCGTGAAGTTAGCGACCGTGAGTTTGCTGCGGTGCCGATCCGTACCGGTCATCCGCAAAATGAAGTGCGTCTTATCGACGTATTGCTGCGCCCGGAAGTGCTGGTCTTTGAGCCGCTGTGGACGGTGATCCCCGGCAACAAAGCGATTCTGCCGATCCTCTGGTCGCTGTTCCCGCACCATCGCTACCTGCTGGATACCGATTTCTCCGTGAATGATGAACTGGTGAAAACCGGTTATGCAGTGAAACCGATCGCTGGTCGCTGTGGTAGCAATATCGACCTGGTCAGCCATCATGAAGAGGTGCTGGACAAAACCAGCGGTAAATTTGCTGAGCAGAAAAACATCTATCAGCAACTGTGGTGTTTGCCGAAAGTGGACGGTAAATACATTCAGGTATGTACCTTCACCGTTGGCGGCAACTACGGTGGGACGTGTTTGCGCGGTGATGAATCACTGGTCATTAAAAAAGAGAGTGATATTGAACCGTTAATTGTGGTGAAAGAGTAATACATGTTGTAGCAACCCCGCACTGATTATGAAGAATAATCAGTGCGGGGATTAATCAAAATATTCAATATTTATATATTCAAATATTTATTCATTTCATGTGTGAATGTATTAACCAGTGGAATGCCTGTGTTTTGATTATTTCTAAAGGTTTTGAATGAATGCTTATTATCTGATACACAAGAAATAACACTCTTTTTATCGTTAAAAAATGATATTTCACTTTGCCCACGCCGTTAAAGTCACTGATAATGCGTCCGTTCGTAAATTCAAAATGGCGTAATCTAATATATGCTAAATTTATTTGTTGGCCTTGATATATACACGGGGCTTTTGTTATTACTTGCTCTGGCATTTGTGTTGTTCTACGAAGCAATCAATGGTTTTCATGATACGGCGAATGCGGTGGCAACCGTTATTTATACTCGTGCCATGCAACCACAACTTGCTGTGGTGATGGCGGCATTTTTTAACTTTTTTGGCGTATTGCTAGGCGGACTTAGCGTTGCCTATGCCATTGTCCATATGTTGCCAACCGATTTGTTGCTGAATATGGGGTCAACTCACGGCCTGGCGATGGTCTTTTCCATGCTGCTGGCGGCGATTATCTGGAACCTGGGAACGTGGTTCTTTGGTTTACCGGCCTCCAGTTCGCATACCTTGATTGGTGCGATTATCGGCATCGGTTTAACCAACGCGCTGTTAACCGGCTCATCGGTGATGGATGCGTTAAACCTGCGTGAAGTGACCAAAATTTTCTCCTCGCTGATTGTTTCCCCTATCGTCGGCCTGGTCATTGCGGGAGGCCTGATATTCCTGCTGCGCCGCTACTGGAGCGGGACGAAAAAGCGTGACCGTATTCACCGCATTCCGGAAGATCGCAAAAAGAAAAAAGGCAAACGTAAGCCACCATTCTGGACGCGTATTGCGCTGATTGTTTCCGCTGCGGGCGTGGCGTTTTCGCACGGTGCTAACGACGGGCAGAAAGGGATCGGCCTGGTGATGCTGGTACTTGTGGGGATTGCCCCTGCTGGCTTCGTCGTCAATATGAACGCGTCCGGCTATGAAATTACCCGTACCCGCGATGCCGTCACCAACTTCGAACACTACCTGCAACAGCATCCTGAACTGCCGCAGAAGTTGATTGCGATGGAACCTCCATTGCCTGCGGCATCGACTGATGGCACGCAAGTAACGGAGTTTCACTGTCATCCGGCAAATACCTTTGATGCGATTGCGCGCGTTAAAACGATGCTGCCAGGCAATATGGAAAGTTACGAGCCGTTAAGCGTGAGTCAGCGCAGCCAGCTGCGCCGCATTATGCTGTGCATCTCTGATACCTCCGCGAAGCTGGCGAAACTGCCAGGCGTCAGTAAAGAAGACCAGAACCTGCTGAAAAAACTGCGCAGCGATATGTTAAGCACCATTGAGTACGCTCCGGTGTGGATCATCATGGCAGTAGCTCTGGCGCTCGGCATTGGCACCATGATTGGCTGGCGTCGTGTAGCGATGACCATCGGTGAGAAGATTGGTAAGCGCGGCATGACGTATGCGCAAGGCATGGCGGCACAAATGACGGCGGCAGTGTCTATCGGCCTTGCCAGTTATATTGGGATGCCCGTCTCCACAACACACGTCCTCTCGTCTGCGGTAGCAGGGACGATGGTGGTGGACGGCGGTGGGTTACAGCGTAAAACGGTAACCAGCATCCTGATGGCGTGGGTGTTTACTTTACCGGCGGCGATTTTTCTTTCTGGTGGGTTGTACTGGATAGCATTGCAGTTGATTTAACCTTCCTGAAAATGCCCGGTCCTGGCGATCGGGCATTTCCATTTTTGACTAGTGATAACCACGCGCGGTCATAAAATCCGTAATCGCTTTTTCCGCATCAACCAGCACTTGTTCCAGCGGTTGATTGGCATCGATATCAACCAGTTGCGCGCCTCCAAAGGTTAACTGTGGCGTTATGGCTATCTTCCTTTCCAGCGATTCTCTTTTGTGGTCAGGCTTACGCGCGCAGGCCACGTCCAGATCGACATTGAGTTTGATGACCAGATCGGGCTTATGGCTCGCCATCCAGTGAAACGCTTTACGTTCCTGGCTTGCCAGCCATGAGACAAAACGACCACCTTCAACGTTAGGTGGGAACACCGTACCATCGTAAGCACCAGGAATTTGGTCCTGAGGATAACGGTCGGTTAGAACAATTAACCCGCGACGACGACAGGCAAGCATATGACGAAAGCGCAGTAAGCGACGGGCGACAAACGCTGTAATTACCAGCGCCGGAACAGGGCCAGGCAATTTTTTTGCTGTTTTCACCTGATTTCGTTCAATTGTTTTATGTAAGGATTTTCCCATCAACGGTAATTTTGTCACTGCACGACCGACATTTCCGGCCTGTTTTCCTAAATGAACTCTTTCGGCAGCACCATATTTTTCGACAACGGTAATGAGATGTTCACACACCGTTGACTTGCCTGAACCATCGCTACCAATAACGGCAATTAATGGAGGTGTTATTGACTGCATGAATATATCCTTTAATTTAAATATCCATTAAAAATATTTATTTGGTTAATATGTTTTTATGAAAGCGTAATTCAGGTCAATGTCACAATTAACCATTGTCACAATAAGGTTGAACGGATATTCTGAGCACGGACCACGTAATATTCAATACATTATTTGCTGCCGGGTTTTTCGTGAATCAACGTAATATGTCAATAATTAATTCCACGCCAGTGCGTGTTATTGCCATTGTAGGATGTGATGGTTCAGGTAAATCGACCCTCACGGCAAGCCTGGTAAATGAACTGGCAGCAAGAATGCCAACAGAACACATTTATCTCGGGCAATCGTCCGGGCGAATTGGCGAATGGATTTCACAGCTCCCTGTTATTGGCGCACCTTTTGGGCGTTATCTGCGAAGTAAAGCGGCACATGTGCACGAAAAGCCCTCAACACCGCCTGGCAATATTACTGCGCTGGTTATCTATCTGCTTTCCTGCTGGCGGGCGTATAAGTTTCGCAAAATGTTGTGTAAAAGCCAGCAAGGCTATCTGCTCATCACCGACCGCTACCCGCAGGTTGAAGTGCCGGGTTTTCGCTTTGATGGCCCGCAATTGGCAAAAACCACGGGCGGTAACGGTTGGATAAAAATGTTAAGGCAGCGCGAGCTGAAGCTGTACCAATGGATGGCGTCTTATTTGCCCGTATTGTTGATTCGTCTTGGCATTGATGAACAAACCGCGTTTGCGCGTAAACCTGACCACCAACTGGCAGCGTTACAGGAAAAAATCGCCGTTACGCCGCAACTGACATTCAATGGCGCAAAGATCCTTGAACTGGATGGTCGGCAACCAGCCGATGAAATTATGCAAGCGTCACTACGCGCAATTCACGCCGCGCTTTCCTGATCACCAAAATGGATAGGGGATGATTTAACGAATGGATGCACTACAAACACAAACTGTTAATAGTACAACCGCGCCGCAGCCCAACTACATTCCGGGGCTGATTGCGGTGGTCGGGTGTGATGGCACCGGTAAATCCACGCTGACCACCGACCTGGTGAAATCGCTGCAACAACACTGGCAAACCGAGCGCCGCTATTTGGGGCTGCTCTCCGGCGAAGACGGTGACAAAATCAAACGATTGCCGTTGGTTGGCGTCTGGCTCGAACGGCGACTGGCGGCCAAATCCTCGAAAACCCAAAGCATGAAAACCAAATCTCCAGCGCTATGGGCGGCGGTGATTATGTACTGCTTCTCGCTGCGAAGAATGGCGAATCTACGCAAGGTTCAGCGACTGGCGCAAAGTGGCGTTCTGGTGGTCAGCGATCGCTTCCCGCAGGCTGAAATTTCGGGCTTTTATTATGACGGACCGGGGATCGGCGTCGAACGTGCGACCGGGAAAATCAGCATGTTTCTGGCGCAGCGCGAACGGCGTTTATACCAACAAATGGCGCAATACCGTCCTGAATTAATCATTCGTTTGGGGATTGATATTGATACTGCCATCTCCCGCAAGCCTGACCATGACTATGCCGAGCTGCAGGACAAAATCGGCGTCATGTCGACGATTGGCTATAACGGCACAAAAATTCTTGAGATTGATTCCAGAGCGCCCTACAGCGAAGTGCTGGAACAGGCACAGAAGGCGGTTTCTCTGGTTGCCATCGTTTCTGACCGCCGAAGTTTAACTTAAGGCTGGCGGGATACTTTTTACTATCAACGATAAGGTCAGGCTGAATTGGCGGGTTTTAACATCAAACATTGGTTTGCAGATGGCGCGTTTCGCACCATTATTCGCAATAGCGCCTGGTTAGGCTCCAGTAATGTCGTGAGCGCTTTGCTGGGTCTGTTGGCGCTCTCGTGTGCCGGTAAAGGGATGACGCCCGCCATGTTTGGCGTACTGGTGATTGTGCAATCGTACGCCAAGTCGATCAGCGATTTTATTAAGTTTCAGACATGGCAGTTGGTGGTGCAGTACGGAACGCCAGCCTTGACCAACAATAATCCGCAGCAATTTCGCAATGTTGTCTCATTTTCCTTCTCGCTGGATATCGTCAGCGGCGCGGTGGCGATTGTCGGCGGCATTGCCTTACTGCCATTCCTTTCCCATTCATTAGGTCTGGATGACCAAAGCTTTTGGCTGGCGGCGCTCTATTGCACGCTCATTCCTTCAATGGCTTCCTCCACGCCGACCGGCATTCTGCGTGCGGTAGATCGCTTTGATTTGATTGCTGTACAGCAGGCGACGAAACCTTTTCTGCGCGCAGCGGGGAGCGTCGTAGCCTGGTATTTTGACTTTGGTTTTGCGGGTTTTGTTATTGCCTGGTACGTGTCGAATCTGGTTGGCGGCACCATGTACTGGTGGTTTGCCGCGCGCGAATTACGCCGCAGAAATATCCATAACGCCTTCAAATTGAATCTGTTTGAGTCTGCCCGACACATCAAAGGCGCGTGGAGTTTTGTCTGGTCAACCAACATTGCCCATTCCATCTGGTCGGCGCGTAATTCGTGCAGCACAGTGTTGGTGGGGATCGTGTTAGGACCCGCTGCCGCCGGGTTATTTAAAATCGCCATGACATTCTTCGACGCCGCCGGAACGCCAGCGGGTTTACTGGGTAAAAGTTTTTACCCAGAGGTGATGCGTTTAGATCCGCGCACCACCAGACCGTGGTTGTTAGGCGTGAAGTCCGGTTTACTGGCGGGCGGAATCGGTATTCTGGTGTCGCTCGCGGTGTTGATCGTCGGCAAGCCGCTCATTTCGCTGGTGTTTGGCGTTAAGTATCTCGAAGCGTATGACCTGATTCAGGTGATGCTGGGCGCAATTGTGATTTCGATGCTGGGCTTCCCACAGGAGTCATTGCTATTGATGGCGGGAAAACAGCGCGCTTTTCTCGTGGCGCAAACCATCGCCTCAATCGGCTACATCGTATTGCTGTTCATGTTCTGTCATCTATTTGGCGTGCTGGGGGCTGCATTTGCTTACTTCGGTGGGCAATGTCTGGATGTGGTGTTCTCGCTAATTCCGACCTTAAAGGCATTTTTTCAGCGCCATTCCTTGCTTTATAACGCAGCCGGAGAGAAATCCTGATGATGAGAAAATATTTCCCGCTTGAGGCGAGCGAGCGTCTATTTGTTGCGATTGAAGAAGATGATGTCGTTGATGCACAGGTCAGTTTGCCGCCGACTATCGCACTAAGTTGTACCACCGAAATCATCCATGATAATTACGCGTTATGCCTGAAATTCTGGCTGGATGGTGTTAATCGTCAGGAGCTACTGCGTTTAATCCGCAAACAGGCGAAAGGCGATGAGCTGACGACAGACGAGCGCAAAAAGTATAAATACATGCGAGCGCGCTACAAGCATCTGCGCTTTGCGCAACGGCTGTATTTAAAGAAGCATCAGGCCGGATTTTTATTCGGCAAAACGACCGTTTTTTTGGGGCGTTTTCAGGACGGCTTTCGTAACGGTAAGAAAAATATTGTGTCGTATTACGGCAACCTGTTACGGGTTTATTTAAGCTCTCCGGTCTGGTCGTTGGTGAACTATTCATTACGCCATAGCCAGTTAGAAAGCGTAAGCGGTTTTATTGCCTATCGGCAAAAGCAAATGCATACCCTGAAAGAGATAATTGCCAAACCGCGACTAACTGGCAGGGAATTTCATGATGTGCGAAAAATCATCAGCCAGCAGGTTTCTTATTACGACACCCTAAGATCGCTTGATCCTGAAAATAAAGAGGCGTTACAGATTTCCCGCTTCCTCGCCGCCATTAATGGCCTGATGGGGGATAAACACGACGACATGGTGGCGGATGATATGGAAAACCGCCAGTCGTATGATGCACCGATGGCGCTGGATAGCGATATTCGTCAGCGCTTAGAACTGCTGATTTCGCGTTTTCCGCTATAACCGGAGCAATGATGTCATCTCGTTTGATTATTGCGCTGATTATCATGCTCTTAGCCCCGGGTGTGCAGGCGCACAATTTCGTCACTGGTAAAACAGTTACCCCTGTTTATATCCAGGAAGGCGGCGAGCTGCTTCTGAATAGCGACGACGAAATTCACTACCAAAAGTGGAACAGCACACAGTTGGCGGGAAAAGTCCGCATTATTCAGTATATCGCCGGGCGTAAGTCGGCGAAGAAAAAGAACTCACTGTTAATTAAAGCGATTGAAGCGGCAAACTTTCCGCAGGATCGTTTTCAGCCCACCACCATTGTGAACACCGATGATGCCATCTTTGGTACCGGCTATTTTGTCGTTGGCAAAATCGAAAAAAATAAACGCCGCTATCCATGGGCGCAATTCGTTATTGACGGCAATGGACAGGGACGTGTTGCCTGGCACTTGCAGGAGCAGAGTTCAACCATTCTGGTGCTGAATAAATACGGGCAAATTCAGTGGGCAAAGGACGGCAGCCTGACGCCGGAAGAGGTAGATCATGTCATTGCGCTGGCGCAGAAACTGATCAATGAATAAAAAATTCAAAGGATTGAGGGCGTTAGCGAGATGAAGCTGGTTGAACACTACATCATGCGTGGTACGCGCCGTCTGGTGTTGATTATCGTCGGTTTTCTGATCTTTATTTTCGCCAGCTACTCCGCACAGCGTTATCTGACCGAAGCGGCAAATGGGACATTAGCTCTTGATGTTGTGCTGGATATCGTTTTCTACAAAGTGCTGATTGCACTGGAGATGTTGTTACCTGTTGGACTGTATGTGTCAGTTGGCGTGACGCTAGGGCAGATGTATACCGATTCGGAAATTACCGCTATTTCTGCGGCGGGGGGCAGTCCGGGACGCTTGTACAAAGCCGTTCTTTATCTGGCGATACCGCTAAGTATTTTTGTCACCCTTCTGTCGATGTATGGTCGTCCGTGGGCTTATGCGCAGATTTATCAACTGGAGCAACAGTCACAGTCGGAGCTGGATGTTCGCCAGTTGCGGGCAAAGAAATTTAACACTAACGATAACGGACGAATGATCCTTTCGCAGACGGTTGATCAGGATAATAATCGCCTGACTGACGCGCTGATTTATACTTCTACTGCCAATCGAACCCGCATTTTCCGCGCCCGTTCGGTTGATGTGGTTGACCCATCACCTGAGAAACCGACCGTTATGTTGCATAACGGGACCGCCTATCTTCTCGATCATCAGGGGCGTGACGACAACGAACAGATCTACCGTAATCTGCAATTACATCTGAATCCGCTGGATCAAAGCCCTAACGTCAAACGCAAAGCAAAATCGGTCACGGAGCTGGCGCGCTCCGCCTTTCCTGCCGATCATGCCGAACTGCAATGGCGACAAAGCCGTGGCCTGACAGCGTTGTTGATGGCGCTGCTGGCCATTTCATTAAGTCGGGTAAAACCGCGGCAAGGGCGATTTTCAACGTTATTGCCACTGACGTTGCTGTTTGTTGCCATTTTTTATGGCGGCGACGTCTGCCGTACGCTGGTGGCTAACGGCGCGATTCCCCTCATTCCTGGTTTGTGGTTAGTACCCGGACTCATGCTAATGGGCCTGCTGATGCTGGTCGCACGCGACTTCTCTTTGCTGCAGAAATTTTCCCGATGAATGTTTTCAGCCGCTATTTAATCCGTCATCTCTTTCTCGGTTTTGCCGCCGCCGCAGGGCTATTGCTGCCGCTTTTTACCACCTTCAACCTGATTAACGAACTGGATGATGTCAGCCCGGGCGGTTATCGCTGGACTCAGGCGGTGCTGGTGGTGCTGATGACCTTACCGCGCACACTGGTCGAACTTTCGCCGTTTATCGCCTTATTGGGAGGGATTGTCGGCCTGGGGCAACTATCGAAAAACAGTGAGCTTACCGCCATTCGCAGCACGGGGTTTTCTATCTTCCGTATTGCACTGGTGGCGCTGGTTGCCGGGATATTGTGGACTGTTTCGTTAGGCGCGATAGATGAGTGGGTGGCGTCGCCATTGCAGCAACAGGCGCTGCAAATCAAATCGACTGCCACTGCGTTGGGGGAGGACGATGACATTACCGGCAATATGCTGTGGGCCAGGCGTGGTAATGAATTTGTGACGGTGAAATCGCTGAACGAGCAGGGCCAGCCGGTGGGCGTGGAGATATTTCATTACCGCGACGATCTCTCGCTCGAATCCTACATTTATGCACGCAGTGCCACCATTGAAGACGACAAAACGTGGATCCTGCATGGTGTGAATCATAAAAAATGGCTGAATGGCAAAGAAACGCTGGAAACATTAGATAATCTTGCCTGGCAATCGGCCTTCACCAGTATGAATCTTGAAGAGTTATCAATGCCGGGCAATACTTTTTCTGTCCGTCAGCTTAATCATTACATCCATTATTTGCAGGAAACCGGGCAACCCAGCAGCGAATACCGCCTTGCACTGTGGGAAAAACTGGGGCAACCCATCCTGACCCTGGCGATGATTTTGCTGGCTGTGCCGTTTACCTTTAGTGCCCCGCGTTCGCCTGGGATGGGTAGCCGTCTCGCTGTAGGCGTCATCGTGGGCTTACTTACCTGGATCAGCTATCAAATCATGGTCAATCTGGGATTGCTATTTGCGTTGAGCTCACCTGTTACCGCGCTCGGTTTACCGATAGTGTTTGTGCTGGTGGCGTTGAGCCTGGTGTATTGGTATGACAGTCAACATTAAACCCGCCGTGGCGCAGCACCACAGCGGGCTCACATTACTGCTTCAGAGTAGCAAATGCCTGAATGATGGCATCGATTTGCTCACGACTGTGGGCAGCGTTTACGCTACAGCGCAGCAGCGTGATGCCTGCAGGCGCGGCAGGTGGCAGGATAAGATTCACATAAACGCCCAGCGAAATAAGCTCGCGCCAGATGCGTAAACCTTCCTCTTTCGAACCGATTATTACTGGCACTACCGGGCTAATATGTGAACTTAACTCATAACCCAGTTTTTGCAGACCGTCATACAGATGGTTGGCGTTATCCATCAGCTTTTGCCGCAGCTCTGGTTGTGAGGCAATGGTTCTTAACGACGAGCGCACGGTCGCAATGCAGGACGGAGAAGGAGAGGCGGTAAAAATATACGGGCGGCTGCCGTAGCGCAGCACTTCCATCGCTTCCGAACCGACAGCAAAACCGCCAATCGAGGCCAGACTTTTACTGAAGGTACCAACGATAATATCCACATCATCTTCAACGCCGACAGCTTCAGCCAGTCCACGCCCCGTTGCACCTAACACGCCAAACGAATGCGCTTCATCGACAATCAAATAACCACCGAGACGACGTTTGATATCAACAATTTCCGCCAGCGGCGCAACGTCACCGAGCATGCTGTAGATGCCCTCAACGATGATAATCGCCTCTTTCGCCCGTTCACCGAGGCGAACCATGCGCCGTTCCAGATCTTTAGCATCGTTATGGCGGAAACGAATAATTTCCGCGCCACCGAGAGAACAGGCGTCATAAATACTGGCGTGGCTGTCGGCATCCAGTAACACCACGGCGTTATGGTCGGCAAGTGCGCTGATGACGCCTAAATTAGCGGTATAACCGGTTGAAAAAACGATAGCGGTAGGGCGATTAAAAAACTCGGCGATCTCTTTCTCTAACGCCAGATGCGGCGCATAACTGCCGTTTGCCATACGAGAACCGGTGGTGCCGGTGCCTTGGGCCGCTAATGCTGCCTGACCTTCGGCGATGGCATCATGATTAAAGGTTAAACCGAGATAATTATTGGTCCCGGCCAGAATCACTTTTTTATTGCCGATCCGACCTTCGGTGGCGGAATACACTTCATCAATACAGGTGCCAAACGGTGTTAACCCGTTGTCACTAAATTGCAGTCGCTCGCCAGCAAGGCGCGCAAATTTATCGTATAGCCCCATTATTTATTCTCCAGCCATGGAAGTAGTGTTTCCATTAATTGCGCAGGGGTTTTGACATCCAGCAGAATATTAATAGGAATGGAAATATCGAATCTGTCTTCCAGCATCATTAAGAGATCCATCACTTTGATCGACTCCAGGCCAAGATCGTTGACGAGATCGCTGTCGGGCTTAATTTCCACACCGTTTTCGACCAAATCCTGTAAACAGGAAAGGATGTAATCCATTACTATTTCACGATTTACCATAGAAACGTTAACACACCTTTAAACAAGACAATCAAAATAGCCCGTTGCGTAATGCGTGTTCCAGGCTAATCCCGGGAAACCAATTAATATCTTCAGAAATACGGTTATTATTTGCCGACCAGTCGGCGTGGGTTAATTCACGGATTTTCGAGCGGGTCAGCATAGGTTCTTTACCTGCCAGGCGACTCAACGCGGTACTGATATCCGCAAGGCAGGTGAGTACCGACAGAGGAATACCAACCATTCGAACGGAACCGCAACGGGCGTCGGCGGCAAGCTGTCTTACGCGTTGCCAGTCATAGCCGCCGGCGACGCCATCGCATAATTCATAGGTTTGCGTCTGTACAGTTTCGGCGCTTAACCACTGCCCCACGGCTTGCGCGAAATCGGTGACGTGAAGAAAAGAGAGCTGTGTCTCTGGCGTGCCAAGTCGTGGCAGCAGGCCGCGCAGCATCCAGTCAAACAGCGGTTTTAACTCTTTATCGCCGGGACCATACACGGCTGTCGGGCGAAAAACGCCCAGCGTAATTTCATCAGCCATTGCAGTCAGCCGTTGTTCGGCGACGTGTTTGGAATTTGCGTACCAGGAGAGTTCGGGATGGCACGCCGCCAGCGAAGAGATAAACAGAAAACGTTGGCAAAAGCCGCTCTCTTTTGCCGCTTGCATCAGTCGCAGGCTGCCGTCAACGTTACAGCGGGTAAAAATCTCTTCTTTGTGCCCGCGCACTTGCCCGGCGCAATGGACCACCGCGCTGGCTCCGGCAACCAGTTCGCTAAGTGAATGAGTATCTTCCAGCGAACCGCGCACCCAGATGAGATTATCATTGACGTGAGCGCGGGCAGTACGCGTCAATGCGCGAACGTGAAAGCCGCGGGCGAGCAGGTTATCGATAATATATTTACCGATAAACCCGGTAGCGCCCGTCACCGCGACAGTTTGATTCATGCCAGGGATTCCTGCACATGAAGGCTTGCAGCATAAGCCTTCTGATAACGTTTTTTCGCTTCCGCACGGGCAGGCTTGCCGGAGGACGTTCGGGGAATACTGTGGGGCGGCAACAGATCGATAGCCGCGGTCACGCCAAATTCGCTTTGGATCCGTGCTGCCAGCGCGTGGATAAGCTGCCCGCGACGTTCTTCATCGCTGATCCGACACTGGATCTGCAAAATGATTTTTTCCTGGGCGGTAACAAAAGCAATCGCATCGCCAGAATGAATTTCCGGTTCCTGTTCCGCAATGTATTCAATATCCTGCGGCCAGATATTACGGCCACGAATAATAATCAGATCTTTAATGCGTCCGGTGACATACAGATAACCGTCCAGCAGATAACCGAGGTCGCCGGTGTCTAACCAGCCCGTCGCGGCAATCTCGTCTTGTGAAATCTGGTCGCCAAAGTAACCGCTCATCAGGCTAGGGCCGGAGATGCAAATATGGCCTACCACACGTTCCGCGACAGGTATACCTGCTTCATTGCGGATTTCAATGCCATGTTCCGGCAACGCTTTACCGCAGTTGACGAAAGTCGATACGGCGCGTGTTTCAGCATCCGGCGCGACGGCTTTGCCCTGATATTCAAGGATGTCGCGATCCACTTCGTTAACCACAACCCCGGAAGCTTCATCAGAGAAGCTGACAGCCAGCGCATTTTCTGCCAGTCCGTAGCACGGCATGAAAGTTTTATCGTCAAAGTTGACCTGACGGAAACATTCAGCGAATTGATGGAGTTGTTCTGCGGAGATGGGTTCTGCGCCAATACCAGCGACGCGCCAGCAGGAAAGATCCAGTTCAGCGAGATCTTTTTCATTCACGCGGCGCTGGCACAATTCATAGCCAAACGGCGGCGCAACGGAAACGGTGCCGCGATTTTTACTGATCAATTTAAGCCATTGCAGAGGACGCATGGCAAAATCCTGAGTGCGCAAATAATCTACTGAAAGCTGCGTGGCGACGGGGGTCAGGAGAAAGCCGACCAGTCCCATATCATGGTAGAAAGGCAGCCAGGAGACGCAGCGGTCGCCAGGGCGTAATTTAATGCCATCGTGGCTTATAGCACGTAGATTAGCCATCACTTCGCGATGGGTGATAATGACGCCACGGGGAAAACGGGTGCTGCCGGAGGTGTACTGGAGGTAGGCGATATCGTTCGGAACTGGACGCTGGAGCGCAACATCGGCTTCCGGTAATGCCTTAAACCAGGCGTGGCTTAAAACATGTAATTCGGGGTTGTTGTTATGCGTCGCGGCATTGACCAGCGGTAACCACTCATCACCAGTGATAATGGCTGCGGGCTGGCAACTTGCCAGTAAACCCTGCAGTTTGGCGCTCCAGGAATCCCGCTGACCGACGCCCATTGGAATCGCCAACGGGACGGCGACTAAGCCGGCATACTGGCAGGAAAAAAAAGCCTCTACAAACCCGCTACTCGTTTCGGCAATCAGCGCCACGCGATCGCCTTTTTTCAGGTTCAGCGATAACAACCGCTTCGCACCAGCTTCGGCACGCGCTTTTAACGTCTGATATTCCAGTTGATCTTCAAGTTGGCAACGTCTGTCATAAAAATTCATTCCGGCGCTACTCAGAGCGGCGTAGTCCAAAGCATCAACCAGCGTTGGAAAATCGGCATAGCGCATAGGTAGGGAATGCGTAAAGATTTTATTAGACATATACACCACGAAAAAATTGGATATCAAAAATAAAATGACAATAATGCGGTGGATTATATAGGCATAAAAGATAAATGAGATAGTATTTTCATCAGTGTGAAAATGAACATTGATTTAAATAATGAGTTTGAGTTTTTTTGTTTTTATTGTGAATGATATTTAATTTATGAATATATTAAGAAGAAGCCTTGTCCGGTCGCCTTAAATCGACAAAAGGCATTGAGGTGCTTCTGTGTAGTCTCTGATCTTATCTTAATTATTAATAAATACTATTTATTCTTTGTTTGTATTCATTGGGTTGATTATTAAGGTGCCGTTCGTTGCTGTTGCAACCTGTTTGTCACCGTTAATTATTTGTTACCCACAGAACTATGGAATGCGATCTGCTGATGATTAAAATTGAAAAAGTAATTAATAAAAATGACCTTAAGGCATTTATCGCTTTTCCGTCATCACTTTATCCCGACGATCCAAACTGGATACCCCCTTTATTCATTGAACGCAACGAGCATTTGTCTGCGAAAAATCCGGGGACGGACCATATCATCTGGCAGGCGTGGGTGGCAAAAAAAGCGGGGCAGATAGTTGGGCGTATTACCGCGCAAATAGATACCTTGCACCGCGAGCGTTACGGTGAAGATACCGGTCATTTCGGCATGATTGACGCCATTGATGATCCGCAGGTTTTTGCCGCGTTGTTTGGCGCAGCGGAAGCGTGGTTGAAGTCACAAGGAGCAAGTAAGATCAGCGGGCCTTTCAGCCTGAATATCAATCAGGAAAGCGGATTACTGATTGAAGGTTTCGATACACCACCCTGTGCGATGATGCCGCACGGTAAACCGTGGTATGCCGCGCATATTGAACAATTGGGTTATCACAAAGGCATTGATTTACTGGCGTGGTGGATGCAGCGAACCGATCTCACTTTCTCTCCGGCGCTAAAAAAACTGATGGATCAGGTGCGTAAGAAGGTGACCATTCGCTGCATCAATCGCCAGCGGTTTGCCGAAGAGATGCAGATCCTGCGTGAGATTTTCAACTCTGGCTGGCAGCAAAACTGGGGATTTGTGCCGTTTACCGAACATGAATTCGCGACCATGGGCGATCAACTTAAATATCTGGTGCCGGACGATATGATCTACATCGCTGAGATTGATTCTGCACCCTGCGCGTTTATTGTCGGCTTGCCAAACATCAACGAGGCGATTGCCGATCTGAACGGATCGCTCTTTCCCTTCGGCTGGGCAAAATTGCTGTGGCGTTTAAAAGTCAGCGGTGTGCGAACTGCGCGAGTACCGCTGATGGGCGTGCGGGACGAGTATCAGTTTAGCCGCATCGGCCCGGTGATTGCGCTGTTATTGATTGAAGCCTTACGCGATCCGTTTGCCCGCCGGAAGATCGATGCGCTGGAAATGTCATGGATCCTCGAAACCAATACAGGCATGAATAACATGCTGGAACGCATTGGGGCGGAGCCGTACAAGCGTTACCGATTGTATGAAAAGCAGATTTAATACCAGCTAACTCTGGTTCATCTCCAGCGGCACCGCCGAGCGAATCAAATGGTGGCCTTCCAGCTCGATATCGTGGAGATTCTTTTTCACGGTCCGCACATGATCGCGTGCTGCGCGCTGGGCGACGTGCGGCAGCCGCTGCAACACCGCGTTGTAGATCCGCGCATGCTGGCGATCGATCTGCTTTTTTTGCTGTGGTCGATGGTAGAGATTATTTACGCTGGCAAACACTGAATTAAACATCAGGTCGGTCAATGATTGCAGTGTAAACACCAACACCTGATTGTGAGAAGCCTGACAAATGGCGAGATGGAAAGCGTGATCCAACTGCGCATGTTCGATCAGCGAAATCTCTTTGTTGTTCTCACTGGCGGCGAGCATTTTTTCATAACAGCGGGTTATCACAACAAAATCAGCCTGCGTTCCCAGCGTTGCCGCCAGCCTTGCCGATTCGCCCTCCAGCAATGCGCGAACGTCGAGCAGATCATACAGCGTTCGCGGCTGCGTGCTGAACAGATGAATTAGCGGGCTGGTGTCCTGCACCCGATTAAGCCGTGCGACACGAGAATCGCGACCCTGCGCCGTTTCAATAATCCCGCGCCCGCGCAGCACGGTCAGCCCTTCACGCAGTGCGGAGCGTGAGAAGCCGAGCTTTTCACACAGTCGACGTTCCGAGGGAAGCGGCTGACCGACCTTCAGTACGCCGTCGATAATTAACCGTTCGATACTCTCTGCAACCACTTCGCAAATAGGGCGACGTTCATCTTTCATTCCCGGACCTCGTGCACAGGTAGGACCAATTTTTCTGTTCTTGACTCGCAAAACACGCACATCACGTAAGTGATTATGTTACATCAATTTAACATTAAATTAACCAAGACAAGGTCACAGAGCTGGAAAAAAAATGGTCTGACCGGTAGCTAAAGAGATAGACGAAAACGAAAAGCCCGCTTAATAACTGTTCACAGAAGCAGCGCGCAAAAATCAGCTGCCACACAACACAACAAAGCGAAGCCTACTCATGAGCATCTTGTACGAAGAGCGTCTTGATGGCGCTTTACCCGATGTCGACCGCACATCGGTACTGATGGCACTGCGTGAGCATGTCCCTGGACTGGAGATCCTGCATACCGATGAGGAGATCATTCCTTACGAGTGTGACGGGTTGAGCGCGTATCGCACGCGTCCATTACTGGTTGTTCTGCCTAAGCAAATGGAACAGGTGACAGCGATTCTGGCTGTTTGTCACCGCCTGCGTGTACCGGTGGTGACCCGTGGTGCAGGCACCGGGCTTTCTGGTGGCGCGCTGCCGCTGGAAAAAGGTGTGTTGTTGGTGATGGCGCGCTTTAAAGAGATCCTCGACATTAACCCCGTTGGTCGCCGCGCGCGCGCGCAGCCGGGCGTGCGTAACCTGGCGATCTCCCAGGCCGTTGCGCCGCATAATCTCTATTACGCGCCGGATCCTTCCTCACAAATCGCCTGTTCAATTGGCGGCAATGTGGCGGAAAATGCCGGTGGCGTCCACTGCCTGAAATATGGTCTGACCGTACATAACCTGCTGAAAATTGAAGTGCAAACGCTGGACGGCGAGGCGCTGACGCTGGGATCGGACGCGCTGGATTCGCCTGGTTTTGACCTGCTGGCGCTGTTCACCGGATCGGAAGGTATGCTCGGCGTGACCACCGAAGTAACGGTGAAGCTGTTGCCGAAGCCGCCCGTGGCGCGGGTTCTGTTAGCCAGCTTTGACTCGGTAGAAAAAGCCGGACTTGCGGTTGGTGACATCATCGCCAATGGCATTATCCCCGGCGGGCTGGAGATGATGGATAACCTGTCGATCCGCGCAGCGGAAGATTTTATTCATGCCGGTTATCCCGTCGACGCCGAAGCGATTTTGTTATGCGAGCTGGACGGCGTGGAGTCTGACGTACAGGAAGACTGCGAGCGGGTTAACGACATCTTGTTGAAAGCGGGCGCGACTGACGTCCGTCTGGCACAGGACGAAGCAGAGCGCGTACGTTTCTGGGCCGGTCGCAAAAATGCGTTCCCTGCGGTAGGACGAATCTCCCCGGATTACTACTGCATGGATGGCACCATCCCGCGCCGCGCCCTGCCTGGCGTACTGGAAGGCATTGCCCGTTTATCGCAGCAATATGATTTACGCGTTGCCAACGTCTTTCATGCCGGAGACGGCAACATGCACCCGTTAATCCTTTTCGATGCCAACGAAACCGGTGAATTTGCCCGCGCGGAAGAGCTGGGCGGGAAGATCCTCGAACTCTGCGTTGAAGTTGGCGGCAGCATCAGTGGGGAACATGGCATCGGGCGCGAAAAAATCAATCAAATGTGCGCCCAGTTCAACAGCGATGAAATCACGACCTTCCATGCGGTCAAGGCGGCGTTTGATCCCGATGGTTTGTTGAACCCTGGGAAAAACATTCCCACGCTACACCGCTGTGCTGAATTTGGTGCCATGCATGTGCATCACGGTCATTTACCTTTCCCTGAACTGGAGCGTTTCTGATGCTACGCGAGTGTGATTACAGCCAGGCGCTGCTGGAGCAGGTGAATCAGGCGATTAGCGATAAAACGCCGCTGGTGATTCAGGGCAGCAATAGCAAAGCCTTTTTAGGTCGTCCTGTCACCGGGCAAACGCTGGATGTGCGTTGTCATCGCGGCATTGTTAATTACGACCCGACCGAGCTGGTGATAACCGCTCGTGCCGGAACGCCGCTGGTGGCGATTGAAGCGGCGCTGGAGAGCGCCGGGCAAATGCTCCCCTGCGAGCCACCACATTATGGTGAAGAAGCTACCTGGGGCGGGATGATCGCCTGCGGGCTGGCGGGGCCGCGTCGCCCGTGGAGCGGTTCGGTCCGCGATTTTGTCCTCGGCACGCGCATCATTACCGGCACTGGAAAACATCTGCGTTTTGGTGGCGAAGTGATGAAAAACGTTGCCGGATACGATCTCTCACGGTTAATGGCCGGAAGCTACGGTTGTCTGGGTGTGCTCACTGAAATCTCGATGAAAGTGTTACCGCGACCACGCGCCACCCTGAGTCTGCGTCGGGAAATCAGCCTGCAAGAAGCCATGAATGAAATCGCCCAGTGGCAACTCCAGCCATTACCCATTAGTGGCTTATGTTACTTCGACAATGCGTTGTGGATCCGCCTTGAGGGCGGCGAAGGATCGGTAAAAGCAGCGCGTGAACTGCTGGGTGGCGAAGAGGTTGCGGGTCAGTTCTGGCAGAAATTGCGTGAACAACAACTGCCGTTCTTCTCGTTACCAGGTACCTTATGGCGCATTTCCTTACCCTGCGATGCGCCGATGATGGATTTACCCGGCGAGCAACTGATCGACTGGGGCGGGGCGTTACGCTGGCTGAAATCGACAGCCGAGGACAATCAAATCCATCGCATCGCCCGCAACGCTGGCGGTCATGCGACCCGCTTTAGTGCCGGAGATGGTGGTTTTGCCCCGCTACCGGCTCCTTTATTCCGCTATCACCAGCAGCTTAAACAGCAGCTCGACCCTTGCGGCGTGTTTAACCCCGGTCGCATGTACGCGGAACTTTGAGGAGCAGGCTATGCAAACCCGATTAACCGAAGATATGCGGCAGAACGCGCGGGCGCTGGAAGCCGACAGCATCCTGCGTGCCTGTGTTCACTGCGGATTTTGTACCGCAACCTGCCCAACCTATCAGCTCCTGGGCGATGAACTGGACGGGCCGCGCGGGCGCATCTATCTGATTAAACAGGTGCTGGAAGGTAACGAAGTCACGCTTAAAACACAGGAGCATCTCGATCGCTGTCTCACTTGCCGCAATTGTGAAACGACCTGTCCTTCTGGTGTGCGCTATCACAATTTGCTGGATATCGGGCGTGATATTGTCGAGCAGAAAGTGAAACGCCCACTGCCGGAGCGAATGCTGCGCGAAGGATTGCGCCAGGTAGTGCCGCGTCCGGCGGTCTTCCGTGCGCTGACGCAGGTAGGGCTGGTGCTGCGACCGTTTTTACCGGAACAGGTCAGAGCAAAACTGCCTGCTGAAACCGTGAAAGCTAAACCGCGTCCACCGCTGCGCCATAAGCGTCGGGTTTTAATGCTGGAAGGCTGCGCCCAGCCTACGCTTTCGCCCAACACCAACGCGGCAACTGCGCGAGTGCTGGATCGTCTGGGGATCAGCGTCATGCCAGCTAACGAAGCAGGCTGTTGTGGCGCGGTGGACTATCATCTTAATGCGCAAGAGAAAGGGTTAGCGCGGGCGCGCAATAATATTGATGCCTGGTGGCCCGCGATTGAAGCAGGTGCCGAGGCAATTTTGCAAACCGCCAGCGGTTGCGGCGCGTTCGTTAAAGAGTATGGGCAGATGCTGAAAAACGATGCGTTGTATGCCGATAAAGCGCGTCAGGTCAGTGAACTGGCGGTCGATTTAGTCGAACTTCTGCGCAAGGAACCGCTGGAAAAACTGGCAATTCGCGGCGATAAAAAACTGGCCTTCCACTGCCCGTGTACCCTGCAACATGCGCAAAAGCTGAACGGCGAAGTGGAAAAAGTGTTACTTCGTCTTGGATTTACCTTAACGGACGTTCCCGACAGCCATCTGTGCTGCGGTTCAGCGGGAACATATGCGTTAACGCATCCCGATCTGGCACGCCAGCTGCGGGATAACAAAATGAATGCGCTGGAAAGCGGCAAACCGGAAATGATCGTCACCGCCAACATTGGTTGCCAGACGCATCTGGCGAGCGCCGGTCGTACCTCTGTGCGTCACTGGATTGAAATTGTAGAACAAGCCCTTGATAAGGAATAACAAAATGAAAACTAAAGTCATTCTTAGCCAGCAAATGGCGAGTGCAATTATTGCCGCAGGTCAGGAAGAGGCGCAGAAAAATAACTGGTCTGTTTCCATTGCTGTTGCCGATGACGGCGGTCATCTGCTGGCGTTAAGTCGCATGGATGATTGCGCGCCAATTGCGGCTTACATCTCCCAGGAGAAAGCGCGTACCGCCGCGCTGGGACGTCGTGAAACTAAGGGCTATGAAGAGATGGTGAACAACGGACGTACCGCGTTCGTGACTGCGCCGTTACTGACGTCGCTGGAAGGCGGCGTACCGGTTGTTGTGGATGGGCAAATTATTGGTGCCGTGGGCGTTTCTGGTTTAACCGGAGCACAGGATGCGCAGGTCGCGAAAGCGGCAGCAGCGGTGTTGGCGAAATAAGCGAAAACGAGGAGATAAATAATGAGTGAAACCATAACCCAAGGCCTTTTACGCATTGACGCCGACTTTAAACGTTTTGTGGATGAAGAAGTTTTGCCGGGCGTAGAACTGGATGCTGCCGCGTTCTGGCGCAATGTTGATGAGATTGTTCACGATCTGGCACCAGAAAATCGTCAGTTGCTGGCAGAACGCGATCGCATTCAGGCAGCGCTTGATGAGTGGCATCGCAGCAATCCGGGGCCGGTAAAAGATAAAGCGGCCTATAAATCTTTCCTGTGTGAACTGGGCTACCTGGTGCCGCAACCGGAGCGCGTGACGGTGGAAACCACGGGCATTGACAGCGAAATCACCAGCCAGGCGGGGCCACAGCTGGTGGTTCCGGCAATGAATGCCCGCTACGCGCTGAACGCGGCGAACGCGCGCTGGGGCTCACTGTACGATGCGTTATACGGCAGCGACATCATCCCGCAGGAAGGGGCGATGGTCAGCGGCTACGATCCGCAGCGCGGTGAGCAGGTTATCGCCTGGGTTCGGCGTTTCCTCGATGAATCTCTACCGCTGGAAAACGGCAGCTATCAGGATGTGGTGGCGTTTAAGGTGGTTGATAAACAATTACGCATCCAGTTGAAAAATGGTAAAGAAACCACGTTACGCACCCCGGCGCAGTTTATCGGTTACCGTGGCAATGCCGCTGCGCCGTCCTGCATTTTGCTGAAAAATAACGGCCTGCATATTGAGCTGCAAATCGATGCCAACGGGCGGATTGGCAAAGACGATCCGGCGCATATCAACGATGTTATCGTCGAAGCGGCCATCAGTACCATTCTCGACTGCGAAGATTCGGTCGCGGCGGTTGATGCGGAAGATAAAATCCTGCTGTACCGCAACCTGCTGGGCCTGATGCAGGGGACTCTGCAAGAGAAAATGGAGAAAAACGGTCGGCAAATCGTGCGTAAACTGAATGACGATCGTCAGTACACCGCCGCCGATGGCTCTGAAATTTCTCTGCACGGACGCTCGTTGCTGTTTATCCGCAACGTGGGGCATTTGATGACCATTCCTGTGATTTGGGACAGCGAAGGCAATGAAATCCCGGAAGGCATTCTTGATGGCGTCATGACTAGCGCGATTGCCCTCTATGATTTAAAAGTGCAGAAAAACTCGCGCACTGGCAGCGTCTATATTGTGAAACCGAAAATGCACGGTCCGCAGGAAGTGGCGTTCGCCAACAAACTGTTTACCCGCATTGAGACAATGCTCGGTATGGCACCGAATACCCTGAAAATGGGCATTATGGATGAAGAACGTCGGACCTCGCTGAACTTGCGTAGCTGTATCGCTCAGGCGCGCAACCGCGTGGCGTTCATCAATACCGGTTTCCTCGACCGTACCGGCGATGAAATGCATTCGGTGATGGAAGCTGGCCCGATGCTGCGTAAAAACCAGATGAAATCGACGCCGTGGATCAAAGCCTACGAGCGTAATAACGTGCTTTCCGGTCTGTTCTGTGGGCTGCGCGGTAAAGCGCAAATTGGTAAAGGCATGTGGGCAATGCCGGACCTGATGGCAGACATGTACAGCCAGAAGGGCGACCAACTGCGTGCCGGGGCAAACACAGCCTGGGTTCCGTCACCAACCGCTGCTACGCTCCATGCGCTGCACTACCACCAAACCAACGTACAGAGCGTGCAGGCCAACATTGCCCAGAGCGAGTTCAATGCTGAATTTGAACCGTTGCTGGACGATCTGCTGACTATTCCGGTGGCTGAAAACGCTAACTGGTCGGTGGAAGAGATCCAACAAGAGCTGGATAACAACGTGCAGGGGATTCTGGGGTACGTGGTGCGTTGGGTGGAGCAGGGGATTGGTTGTTCAAAAGTGCCGGATATTCACAACGTGGCGCTGATGGAAGACCGCGCAACGCTGCGTATCTCCAGCCAGCATATCGCCAACTGGTTACGTCACGGTATTCTGACCAAAGAACAGGTGCAGGCGTCGCTGGAGAATATGGCGAAAGTGGTTGATCAGCAAAACGCTGGCGATCCGGCTTATCGTCCGATGGCGGGGAATTTCGCTAACTCGTGTGCTTTTAAAGCTGCCAGCGATTTAATCTTCCTCGGCGTGAAACAGCCAAACGGCTATACCGAACCGTTATTACACGCCTGGCGTTTACGCGAAAAAGAAAGTCATTAATAGCGTCAAAAAAGCCCCGGCAAGTTTTATTGTCGGGGCTATGATAGTAACTGCGGTAGTACATTTATCCCGGAAATAACCGGAGCGATTATCAGGGTTTAACAATATTAAATACCCGTAGCGCATTACTAGCGGGCCTAAAACAACAATATGGACATCTTAACGATATTCTGCGCCTGCGTGTGCGGAACAGAAACACTTACCCGATATACTTGTTATGCCAGAGGTAGCAATTGCGTTAGCAGCGTACTGTTGCTGTAAAGTATAACGCCTATATTTTACAGTTCAGTCCTCTTTTGCTTATTACAACCTTAAGTATATCAAGCATATAAAGATAATAAGAGACTGAACAATATGGTTACCTGGACCCAAATGTATATGCCGATGGGAGGACTGGGGCTATCCGCTCTGGTCGCCCTGATCCCGATAATATTCTTCTTCGTTGCACTCGCGGTATTACGTCTGAAAGGACATGTCGCCGGAGCAATAACCCTTATATTATCTATCCTGATTGCAATATTCGCCTTTAAAATGCCGATTGATATGGCATTTGCTGCTGCGGGCTATGGCTTTATTTATGGATTATGGCCTATTGCGTGGATTATTGTTGCGGCGGTGTTCCTCTATAAATTAACCGTTGCCAGCGGTCAGTTCGATATTATCCGCAGCTCGGTTATCTCCATCACTGACGATCAGCGTTTGCAGGTGTTACTGATTGGTTTCTCCTTTGGCGCGCTGCTGGAAGGGGCGGCTGGCTTTGGTGCGCCGGTGGCGATTACCGGTGCGCTGCTGGTGGGCCTGGGCTTCAAACCGTTATACGCGGCGGGGCTGTGTCTGATTGCCAATACTGCGCCGGTGGCGTTTGGTGCGTTGGGCGTGCCGATTCTGGTCGCCGGTCAGGTAACGGGAATCGATCCGTTCCACATTGGCGCAATGGCGGGACGTCAGTTACCGTTCCTGTCGGTTCTTGTGCCGTTCTGGCTGGTAGCAATGATGGACGGCTGGAAAGGGGTGAAAGAGACGTGGCCAGCGGCGCTGGTTGCTGGGGGAAGCTTCGCTGTCACGCAGTTCTTTACCTCTAACTATATTGGTCCGGAACTGCCGGATATTACTTCGGCGCTGGTGAGTATCGTCTCACTCGCTTTATTCCTTAAAGTCTGGCGGCCGAAAAATACCGAAACGGCAATCAGCATGGGACAATCCGCAGGTGCGATGGTGGTGAATAAACCATCTTCTGGCGGTCCCGTGCCTTCAGAATATAGTCTGGGGCAAATCATTCGTGCGTGGTCACCGTTTTTAATCTTAACGGTGCTGGTCACCATCTGGACGATGAAGCCATTTAAAGCGTTATTTGCTCCGGGCGGCGCGTTTTATTCGCTGGTGATTAATTTCCAGATCCCTCATTTGCATCAACAAGTGTTGAAAGCGGCACCCATTGTCGCCCAGCCAACGCCAATGGATGCGGTATTTAAATTCGACCCTCTCTCTGCTGGCGGCACCGCTATTTTTATTGCAGCGATTATCTCTATCTTCATCCTCGGCGTGGGGATCAAGAAAGGTATTGGCGTCTTTGCCGAAACGCTAATTAGCCTGAAGTGGCCGATACTGTCGATTGGCATGGTGCTGGCGTTCGCCTTCGTCACCAACTATTCCGGTATGTCCACCACGCTGGCGCTGGTACTGGCAGGTACAGGCGTGATGTTCCCGTTCTTTTCGCCATTCCTCGGCTGGCTGGGGGTATTCCTTACCGGCTCGGACACTTCCTCTAACGCCCTGTTTGGTTCACTGCAATCGACCACGGCGCAGCAAATCAACGTCTCCGACACCCTGCTGGTGGCAGCAAATACCAGCGGCGGCGTAACTGGCAAGATGATCTCCCCGCAATCTATCGCCGTGGCCTGCGCCGCGACGGGCATGGTGGGCCGAGAATCTGAACTGTTCCGCTACACCGTGAAGCACAGTCTGATTTTTGCCAGCGTTATCGGCATTATCACGCTGTTGCAGGCGTATGTGTTTACCGGGATGTTAGTTTCGTAAGTCAATAATGCCGGATGATCGTTAATATCATCCGGCTACATTTACATTATTCTGTCTTATTAATTGAAAATTATTTCCCTCTTTATTATCCATGCAGCAATAATGTTTTGCGTTCAGATAACCTGCTAAATAATTAAGAACGTGAGAATATCTATTTTTTTATCACGCAAAACAAGTTTGTACTAATTATGTTCGCTTGATGAGCAAACACCGTGCTATCTGTTGCTTTTGCAATCGCAATCGTTAAAACTATCAACAACTTGGGATAGTTACATTGTGAATAATTGTTACTTTTTTGTTTGTTGAATCTTTTTATAAATACCCCGTCTGACATCGAATAGGGGATATTCTTATAAATTTCACCTGTTTCGTTATCAATAATGCAGTTTTTTAAGAATGGAGGAAGTTATTAGAGAAGATAAAGCATAAAACTATTTCTCCCAGTTACGAATTTTTTAACATTGTTTTGTCACTTGCGTTATTAATGAATAAGAAATTTAAATATAAGAAATCGCTTTTAGCGGCTATTTTGAGCGCAACCCTGTTAGCCGGTTGTGATGGCGGTGGTTCCGGATCTTCCTCCGATACGCCGCCTGTAGATTCTGGAACAGGGTCTTTGCCGGAAGTGAAACCTGATCCAACACCAAACCCGGAGCCGACGCCTGAGCCAACGCCGGACCCAGAACCTACGCCGGAACCGATACCTGATCCTGAGCCAACACCAGAACCGGAGCCAGAACCTGTTCCTACGAAAACGGGTTATCTGACCCTGGGCGGAAGCCAGCGGGTAACTGGTGCTACCTGTAATGGTGAATCCAGCGATGGCTTTACATTTACACCTGGTGAGGACGTTACTTGCGTGGCGGGTAACACGACAATTGCCACCTTCAACACTCAGTCAGAAGCTGCGCGTAGCCTGCGTGCGGTTGAAAAAGTGTCGTTTAGTCTTGAGGACGCGCAAGAACTGGCGGCTTCCGACAATAAGAAAAGCAATGCGGTTTCGCTGGTAACGTCCAGTAACAGCTGTCCGGCGGATACAGAACAGGTTTGCCTGACGTTCTCCTCTGTGATCGAGAGTAAACGTTTCGACTCGCTGTATAAGCAAATCGATCTGGCACCGGAAGAGTTCAAAAAGCTGGTCAATGAAGAGGTGGAAAACAATGCCGCGACCGATAAAGCGCCATCCACTCATACTTCACCGGTCGTGCCTGTCACCACGCCGGGAACAAAACCGGATCTGAACGCCTCCTTCGTGTCGGCTAACGCGGAACAGTTTTATCAGTATCAACCTACGGAAATCATTCTCTCCGAAGGCCGACTGGTAGATAGCCAGGGATATGGTGTTGCTGGCGTCAACTACTACACCAATTCAGGCCGTGGCGTGACAGGGGAAAATGGTGAATTTTCCTTTAGCTGGGGCGAAACCATCTCCTTTGGTATCGATACCTTTGAACTGGGTTCAGTGCGCGGCAATAAGTCGACCATTGCGCTGACTGAACTGGGTGATGAAGTTCGCGGGGCGAATATTGATCAGCTTATTCATCGCTATTCGACGACCGGGCAAAATAATACCCGTGTTGTTCCGGACGATGTACGCAAGGTCTTTGCCGAATATCCCAACGTGATCAACGAGATTATCAATCTCTCGTTATCCAACGGTGCGACGCTGGATGAAGGTGAGCAAGTTGTTAATCTGCCAAACGAATTTATTGAGCAGTTTAAGACGGGTCAAGCCAAAGAGATCGATACCGCGATTTGTGCGAAAACCGACGGTTGTAACGAGGCTCGCTGGTTCTCGCTGACGACGCGCAATGTTAATGACGGCCAGATTCAGGGCGTTATTAACAAGCTGTGGGGTGTGGATACAAGTTACAAATCTGTCAGCAAGTTCCATGTATTCCATGACTCTACCAACTTCTATGGCAGCACCGGTAATGCGCGCGGTCAGGCGGTGGTGAATATCTCCAACGCGGCATTCCCGATTCTGATGGCGCGTAATGATAAAAACTACTGGCTGGCCTTCGGCGAAAAACGCGCCTGGGATAAAAATGAGCTGGCGTACATTACGGAAGCGCCTTCCATTGTGCGCCCGGAAAACGTGACTCGCGAAACTGCCACCTTCAACCTGCCGTTTATCTCGCTGGGGCAAGTCGGCAAAGGTAAGCTGATGGTTATCGGTAACCCGCACTACAACAGCATTCTGCGCTGTCCGAACGGTTACAGCTGGGAAGGCGGTGTTGATAAAAACGGTCAGTGTACGCGTAACAGTGATTCTAATGATATGAAGCACTTTATGCAGAACGTGTTGCGCTATCTGTCCAACGATAAATGGACGCCGGACGCGAAAGCCAGCATGACCGTAGGCACCAACCTGGATACTGTCTATTTCAAACGTCATGGTCAGGTTACAGGAAACAGTGCTGAGTTCGGCTTCCATCCGGATTTTGCGGGTATCTCCGTTGAGCATTTAAGTAGCTATGGCGATCTCGATCCGCAGAAAATGCCGCTGCTGATCCTTAACGGCTTTGAGTATGTGACTCAGGTGGGGGGCGATCCCTATGCAGTGCCTCTGCGTGCAGATACCAGCAAACCGAAGCTGACCCAGCAGGATGTGACCGATTTGATCGCCTATATGAACAAAGGTGGCTCGGTGCTGATCATGGAAAACGTGATGAGCAATCTTAAGGAAGAGAGCGCGTCTGGCTTTGTGCGTCTGCTGGATGCCGCAGGCCTGTCAATGGCACTGAACAAGTCGGTGGTGAATAACGATCCGCAGGGTTATCCAGACCGCGTGCGCCAGCGTCGAGCGACTGGCATTTGGGTTTATGAACGTTATCCGGTTGTGGAGGGTGAGCTGCCGTACACCATTGATTCCAAAACAGGAAAAGTTACCTGGAAATATCAGATTGATAACAAGCCTGATAAGAAACCGAAACTGGAAGTAGCCAGCTGGCAAGAAGAGGTTGATGGTAAACAGGTAACTCAATTCGCCTTTATCGATGAAGCCGACCACAAAACGACTGAATCTCTGGATGCTGCGAAGAAGAAAATTCTGGAAAAATTCAAGGGATTAGAGGAGTGTAAGGACTCGACATATCACTACGAAATCAACTGCCTGGAATACCGTCCTGGCACGAACGTTCCGGTTACTGGTGGCATGTATGTTCCGCGCTATACGCAACTGAATCTCAGCGCCGACACTGCAAAAGCGATGGTGCAGGCGGCGGATTTAGGCACCAACATTCAGCGTCTGTATCAGCATGAGCTCTACTTCCGGACCAATGGTCGCAAAGGTGAGCGTCTGAGCAGCGTCGATCTGGAACGTCTGTACCAGAACATGTCGGTCTGGCTGTGGAATGAAATTGAATACAGCTATGACAGCAGCAAGGAAGACGAGCTGGGCTTTAAAACGTTCACCGAGTTCCTGAACTGCTACGCCAACGATGCCTATACTGGCGGCACGCAGTGTTCTGATGAGCTGAAAAAATCGCTGGTCGATAACAACATGATCTACGGCGAGAAGAGCGTTAATAAAGCGGGCATGATGAACCCCAGCTATCCGCTCAACTATATGGAAAAACCGCTGACGCGCCTGATGCTGGGTCGTTCCTGGTGGGATCTGAACATCAAAGTTGATGTCGAGAAGTATCCGGGAGCGGTATCGGCAGAAGGTGAGAAGGTTACTGAAACCATCAGCCTGTACTCGAATCCGACCAAATGGTTTGCGGGTAACATGCAGTCTACTGGCCTATGGGCTCCGGCTCAGAAAGAGGTCACCATTGAGTCTTCTGCATCAGTTCCTGTGACTGTCACCGTGGCGCTGGCCGACGATCTGACCGGACGCGAGAAGCATGAAGTCGCGCTGAACCGTCCGCCAAAAGTGACGAAAACCTATGATCTGAAAGCCAATGATAAGGTGACCTTCAAGGTGCCTTACGGTGGTCTGATTTATATCAAGGGCAACAGCCCAAAGAATGAGTCAGCCGAATTCACCTTTACTGGTGTGGTAAAAGCGCCGTTCTATAAAGACGGCGAATGGAAAAACGCTCTGAACTCCCCTGCGCCGCTGGGCGAGCTGGAATCAGACGCTTTCGTTTATACCACGCCGAAGAAGAACCTTGAGGCCAGCAATTTCACTGGTGGTGTAGCAGAATTCGCTAAAGATCTGGATACCTTTGCCAGCTCGATGAATGACTTCTACGGTCGTAATGATGAAGACGGTAAGCACCGGATGTTTACCTATAAAAACTTGACGGGGCACAAGCATCGTTTCACCAACGATGTGCAGATCTCCATCGGTGATGCGCACTCTGGTTATCCGGTAATGAACAGCAGCTTCTCGACGAACAGCACCACGCTGCCGACGACGCCGCTGAACGACTGGCTGATCTGGCACGAAGTTGGTCACAACGCCGCCGAAACGCCGCTGACTGTTCCTGGCGCAACTGAAGTAGCGAACAACGTGCTGGCGCTGTACATGCAGGATCGCTATCTCGGCAAGATGAACCGTGTCGCTGACGACATTACCGTCGCGCCGGAATATCTGGAGGAGAGCAACGGTCAGGCATGGGCGCGCGGCGGTGCGGGTGACCGTCTGCTGATGTACGCACAGCTGAAAGAGTGGGCAGAGAAAAACTTTGATATCAAGACGTGGTATCCAGATGGCAATCTGCCAGCGTTCTACAGCGAGCGTGAAGGGATGAAAGGCTGGAACCTGTTCCAGTTGATGCATCGTAAAGCACGCGGCGATGAGGTTGGCAAAACCAAGTTTGGCGAAAGAAATTACTGTGCCGAATCCAACGGTAACGCTGCCGACACGCTGATGCTGTGTGCATCCTGGGTCGCCCAGACGGATCTTTCGGAGTTCTTTAAGAAATGGAATCCGGGCGCGAATGCTTACCAGTTGCCGGGAGCGAGCGAGATGAACTTCGAGGGCGGTGTGAGCCAGTCGGCTTACGAGACGCTGGCGGCGCTTAATCTGCCGAAACCGCAGCAAGGGCCGGAAACCATTAATCAGGTTACCGAGCATAAGATGTCAGCTGAGTAAGCCTGTATGCCGGAAAAGGCGCTCGCGCCGCATCCGGCATGAAATAAGGCGCATCGGGCCTGGAGGAAAGCCGTATGGCATACACCTGCAGGCCCGCATCCGGCAAGTTACAACAAATAACCTTTAACCATGTTTTTTGATGTTTTTCAGCAATACCCCGCGGCGATGCCCGTCCTGGCTACCGTCGGAGGATTGATTATCGGCAGTTTTTTGAATGTGGTGATTTGGCGTTACCCCATCATGCTGCGCCAACAAATGGCGGAGTTTCACGGTGAAATGCCGAGTGCGCAGTCAAAAATAAGCCTTGCGCTACCGCGTTCGCACTGCCCACATTGTCAGCAGACCATCCGGATACGTGACAATATTCCGCTGCTCTCCTGGCTGATGCTCAAAGGGCGCTGCCGTGATTGTCAGGCGAAAATCAGCAAGCGTTATCCGCTGGTGGAGTTATTGACGGCACTCGCTTTTTTGCTGGCGAGTCTGGTCTGGCCAGAAAGTGGATGGGGGCTGGCGGTGATGATATTATCCGCTTGGCTGATTGCCGCGAGCGTCATTGACCTCGATAACCAATGGCTGCCCGATGTTTTTACTCAGGGCGTATTGTGGACCGGGCTGATTGCGGCATGGGCGCAACAGAGTCCGTTAACGCTACAAGACGCAGTTACCGGCGTACTGGTGGGATTTATCACTTTTTACTCCCTGCGCTGGATAGCCGGAATAGTTCTGCGTAAAGAAGCATTAGGCATGGGCGATGTATTACTCTTCGCCGCTTTAGGTGGCTGGGTGGGGGCGTTATCACTGCCCAACGTTGCTTTAATCGCCTCATGCTGCGGCCTGATATATGCCGTTATTACAAAAAGAGGATCAACCACACTGCCTTTTGGACCGTGTTTAAGTCTGGGCGGTATAGCAACACTTTATCTACAGGCATTGTTTTAATGATAACAACGTCATTATCAAAGTGACATTTTAACTCTTATTAATAACCTTAGAGATTATTTACCATGTCGATAAAACAAATGCCAGGGAGGGTATTAATATCGCTATTGTTGAGCGTTACAGGATTATTAAGTGGCTGTGCCAGCCATAATGAAAATGCCAGTTTACTGGCGAAAAAACAGGCGCAAAATATCAGCCAAAACCTGCCGATTAAATCTGCGGGATATACCTTAGTGCTGGCGCAAAGTAGCGGCACGACGGTAAAAATGACCATTATCAGCGAAGCGGGTGCTCAGACCACGCAGACGCCTGATGCCTTTTTAACCAGCTATCAACGACAAATGTGCGCTGACCCGACGGTGAAATTAATGATAACCGAGGGAATTAATTACAGCATAATGATTAATGATACACGTACAGGTAACCAGTATCAGCGGAAACTGGATCGTACCACCTGTGGAATAGTCAAAGCATAACGTCGGGTAGATATAAATTGGCGCGGGTTGTTTTTCGTGACGCACGAATTTATCTCATTCAATGGCTGACAAAAATTCGTCACACTCTTAACCAGAGACAATCTCTTAATACAGACAAAGAGCATCTGCGAAAAATTGTACGCGCGATGTTCTGGCTGATGCTGCTTATTATTTCTGCAAAAGTGGCGCATTCACTCTGGCGCTATTTCTCCTTTTCTGCGGAATATACGGCGGTTTCCCCATCGGCGAATAAACCGCCCCGTGCAGATGCAAAAACGTTCGATAAAAATGACGTGCAATTAATCAGCCAGCAAAACTGGTTTGGCAAATATCAGCCCGTCGCCGCACCGGTAAAACAACCTGAACCTGTGCCTGTGGCAGAAACACGTCTTAATGTGGTGCTGCGCGGGATCGCCTTTGGTGCCAGACCCGGCGCGGTTATTGAAGAAGGCGGTAAACAGCAGGTCTATTTGCAGGGTGAAACGCTTGGCTCGCACAACGCAGTGATTGAGGAAATCAATCGCGACCATGTGATGCTGCGCTATCAGGGAAAAATAGAGCGCCTGAGCCTGGCAGAAGAGGAGCGTTCCACCGTAGCCGTGACCAACAAAAAAGCCATCAGTGACGAAGCAAAGCAAGCTGTTGCTGAGCCTGCTGCCAGTGCGCCAGTTGAGATCCCGACTGCTGTGCGTCAGGCACTGGCGAAAGATCCGCAGAAAATTTTTAACTATATCCAGCTTACGCCTGTGCGTAAGGAGGGGATTGTCGGTTATGCAGTGAAGCCGGGGGCAGATCGTTCTCTGTTCGATGCCAGCGGTTTCAAGGAAGGCGATATCGCCATTGCGCTAAATCAGCAGGATTTCACTGATCCACGAGCAATGATTGCTCTGATGCGGCAGTTACCTTCAATGGATTCCATTCAACTTACGGTTTTACGCAAGGGTGCGCGCCACGACATTTCCATCGCGCTGCGCTAACCGCATTTAATCCAGGAGAATCATTCATCGTGTTTTGGCGTGATATTACGTTGTCGGTCTGGCGTAAGAAGACAACTGGCCTCAAAACAAAAAAGCGTTTACTGCCGCTGGTGCTGGCAGCGGCATTATGCAGTTCACCGGTCTGGGCGGAAGAAGCCACTTTCACCGCTAATTTTAAAGATACCGACCTGAAATCGTTCATCGAAACCGTCGGCGCTAACCTTAATAAAACCATCATTATGGGGCCGGGCGTACAGGGGAAAGTGAGTATTCGCACCATGACCCCGCTCAATGAACGCCAGTATTATCAGCTATTCCTTAACCTGCTGGAAGCACAGGGGTATGCGGTCGTACCGATGGAAAACGACGTGCTGAAGGTGGTGAAATCCAGTGCCGCGAAAGTCGAGCCGCTGCCGCTGGTTGGTGAAGGCAGCGACAACTACGCGGGCGATGAAATGGTCACCAAAGTAGTGCCGGTACGTAATGTGTCGGTACGCGAACTGGCACCGATTCTGCGCCAGATGATCGACAGCGCAGGCTCAGGCAACGTTGTTAATTACGATCCCTCCAACGTGATTATGCTCACCGGGCGCGCCTCCGTCGTGGAGCGGCTGACGGAAGTGATCCAGCGTGTGGATCACGCGGGTAATCGCACTGAAGAGGTGATCCCGCTGGATAACGCCTCGGCTTCGGAAATCGCCCGCGTGCTGGAAAGCCTGACCAAAAACAGCGGCGAGAACCAGCCTGCGACGCTGAAATCTCAAATTGTCGCCGACGAACGCACCAACAGTGTGATTGTCAGTGGTGACCCGGCCACGCGGGACAAAATGCGCCGCCTGATCCGTCGGCTGGACTCAGAAATGGAGCGCAGCGGCAACAGCCAGGTTTTCTATCTCAAATACAGCAAAGCGGAAGATCTGGTCGATGTGCTGAAGCAGGTCAGCGGCACGCTCACGGCGGCTAAAGAAGAGGCGGAAGGCACCGTCGGTAGCGGGCGTGAGGTTGTCTCCATCGCCGCCAGCAAACACAGTAATGCCCTGATTGTTACTGCGCCGCAGGACATCATGCAGTCGCTGCAAAGCGTGATTGAACAACTGGATATTCGCCGTGCTCAGGTGCACGTCGAGGCGTTGATCGTGGAAGTTGCTGAAGGCAGCAATATCAACTTCGGCGTGCAGTGGGCGTCGAAAGATGCCGGATTAATGCAGTTTGCTAACGGTACGCAGATCCCTATTGGCACGCTGGGGGCAACCATTTCTCAGGCGAAACCGCAGAAAGGCTCGACGGTAATCAGTGAAAACGGCGCTACCACCATAAATCCGGATACTAACGGCGATCTCTCCACGCTTGCTCAGCTACTTTCCGGCTTTAGCGGTACGGCGGTTGGCGTGGTGAAAGGTGACTGGATGGCGCTGGTACAGGCGGTCAAAAACGACTCCAGCTCGAACGTGCTCTCCACGCCGAGCATCACCACGCTGGACAACCAGGAAGCCTTCTTCATGGTGGGCCAGGACGTTCCGGTATTAACTGGATCTACCGTTGGCTCCAATAACAGCAATCCTTTCAACACCGTAGAGAGGAAAAAAGTCGGCATCATGCTGAAAGTTACGCCGCAGATTAACGAAGGTAACGCGGTACAGATGGTGATTGAGCAGGAAGTGTCGAAGGTGGAAGGACAGACCAGCCTCGACGTGGTGTTTGGTGAGCGCAAACTGAAGACCACCGTGCTGGCTAACGATGGTGAACTGATCGTGCTTGGCGGTCTGATGGACGACCAGGCGGGAGAAAGCGTGGCGAAAGTGCCGCTGCTGGGCGATATCCCGTTGATTGGTAACCTGTTTAAATCGACGGCGGATAAAAAAGAAAAACGTAACCTGATGGTGTTTATCCGCCCGACCATTCTGCGTGACGGTATGGCGGCAGACGGCGTGTCGCAGCGCAAATATAACTACATGCGCGCCGAGCAGATCTATCGCGATGAGCAAGGCTTAAGCCTGATGCCGCACACCGCGCAGCCGGTACTGCCAGCGCAAAATCAGGCCTTACCGCCGGAAGTTCGCGCATTCCTCAATGCCGGGAGAACGCGTTAATGGTGCCTGTAGCACAGGAAACCACCGCTAACACCGTGCGTCTGCCCTACAGTTTCAGCCGTCGGTTTAGCCTGGTGGCATGGTGCGAAGCGTCGCTGGAGATCCTCCATGTTCATCCGTTGTCGCTCTCTGTTTTGCAGGAGCTGCAGCGGGGGCTGAACGCGCCCTTTACGCTACGGCAAATCGACGAGGCCGAATTTGAACAGCGACTGAATGCCGTCTGGCAGCGGGACTCTTCCGAGGCTCGCCAGCTGATGGAAGATCTCGGTTCTGCCGAGGACTTCTTTACCCTCGCAGAAGAGCTGCCGGAAACGGAAGATCTGCTGGAAAGTGACGACGATGCGCCGATCATCAAACTGATCAACGCCATGCTGGCAGAGGCGATTAAAGAAGGCGCTTCGGATATCCACATCGAGACGTTTGAAAAGAGTCTGGTGATCCGTTTTCGTGTTGACGGCACATTACATGAAATGCTGCGTCCGGGGCGCAAACTGGCCTCGCTGCTGGTATCGCGTATTAAGGTGATGGCACGGCTGGATATCGCCGAAAAGCGCGTACCGCAGGATGGCCGTATTGCGCTGCTGCTGGGCGGTCGGGCGATTGACGTGCGTGTCTCCACCATGCCATCCGCCTGGGGCGAGCGCGTGGTGCTGCGACTGCTGGACAAAAACCAGGCCCGCCTGACGCTGGAGCGTCTGGGTTTAAGTCACGAACTGACCGCGCAGTTGCGCCAGCTACTGCACAAACCGCACGGCATCTTTCTGGTGACGGGGCCGACGGGTTCCGGCAAAAGCACCACGCTGTACGCCGGATTGCAGGAGCTGAACAACCATTCGCGTAACATTCTCACGGTTGAAGACCCCATCGAATACATGATTGAAGGGATCGGTCAGACACAGGTTAACACCCGCGTCGGCATGACCTTTGCCCGTGGCCTGCGCGCGATTTTGCGTCAGGACCCGGATGTGGTGATGGTCGGTGAAATCCGCGATACCGAAACCGCAGAAATCGCCGTTCAGGCGTCGCTCACTGGGCACCTGGTACTTTCCACGCTGCATACCAACACGGCGGTGGGGGCGATCACACGTTTGCAGGATATGGGCGTGGAGCCTTTCCTGCTCTCTTCCAGTCTGACGGGCGTGATGGCGCAGCGACTGGTTCGCACGCTGTGTCCCGATTGCCGCCAGTCCGCGCCTGCCACCGACGAAGAAAAACGCCTGCTGGGGATTACCGATGCGCATGCCGTCACTCTGTACTATCCGCAGGGCTGCCCCGCCTGTAATCACAAAGGTTTTCGCGGACGTACCGCTATCCATGAACTGATTGTGGTGGACGCCACATTGCGTGATTTGATCCACCGTCAGGCCGGGGAGCTGGAGCTGGAACGTTATGTCCGGCAACACTCTGCGGGCATCCGCAGCAATGGCATTGAGAAAGTGCTCGCCGGAGAAACCTCTCTCGATGAAGTTCTGCGGGTAACCATGGAGGCGTAATGGCACTGTTTTACTATCAGGCGCTGGAGCGTAATGGTCGCAAAACCAAAGGCATGATTGAGGCGGATTCAGCGCGTCATGCCCGCCAGTTGTTGCGCGGTAAAGAGCTTATCCCCGTGCACATTGAAGCCCGGATGAATGCTTCTGCAGGGGGAATGTTGCAGCGTCGGCGGCACGCACATCGTCGCGTGGCGGCGGCAGATCTGGCGCTGTTCACGCGCCAACTGGCAACGCTGGTGCAGGCAGCAATGCCGCTGGAAACCTGCTTACAGGCGGTCAGTGAGCAAAGCGAAAAACTGCATGTAAAAAGCCTCGGAATGGCGCTACGCAGCCGGATTCAGGAAGGTTACACCCTGTCGGACAGCCTGCGCGAACATCCCCGCGTCTTTGATTCTCTGTTTTGTTCGATGGTCGCTGCCGGAGAAAAATCCGGACATCTCGACGTGGTGCTTAATCGCCTGGCGGATTACACCGAACAGCGGCAGCGTCTGAAATCACGCCTGCTGCAGGCCATGCTCTACCCGCTGGTACTGCTGGTGGTGGCAACGGGCGTGGTCACTATTTTGCTGACGGCAGTAGTGCCGAAAATTATCGAACAGTTTGATCATCTCGGACACGCGCTGCCTGCCTCCACCCGCATGCTCATCGCCATGAGCGACACGTTACAGACCAGCGGCGTTTACTGGCTGGCGGGATTGCTGGGGCTTCTGGTGCTGGGGCAACGGCTACTCAAAAATCCTGCCATGCGCCTGCGCTGGGATAAAACCTTGCTGCGTTTGCCCGTGACGGGGCGTGTTGCGCGCGGGCTGAATACGGCGCGTTTTTCCCGCACCTTAAGCATCCTCACCGCCAGCAGTGTTCCGCTACTGGAAGGTATTCAGACCGCTGCCGCCGTGTCGGCAAATCGCTATGTCGAGCAACAACTGCTGCTGGCGGCAGATCGCGTCCGCGAAGGAAGCAGTCTGCGCGCCGCGCTGGCGGATCTGCGCCTGTTCCCGCCGATGATGCTGTACATGATCGCCTCCGGCGAACAGAGCGGTGAACTGGAAACCATGCTTGAACAGGCCGCAGTTAACCAGGAACGAGAATTTGATACCCAGGTGGGGCTGGCGTTGGGGCTGTTTGAGCCTGCTCTGGTGGTGATGATGGCGGGCGTGGTGCTGTTTATCGTCATCGCCATCCTCGAGCCGATGCTGCAACTGAACAATATGGTTGGAATGTAATTTACGGAGTTATCACATGAATTCGTTATCCCGCACACAAAAACCACGGGCAGGTTTTACCCTGCTGGAAGTGATGGTGGTGATTGTTATTCTTGGCGTCCTGGCAAGTCTGGTGGTGCCTAACCTGCTGGGCAACAAAGAGAAAGCCGATCGGCAAAAAGCCATCAGCGATATCGTGGCGCTGGAGAATGCGCTGGATATGTACCGACTGGATAACGGGCGTTATCCGACTACCGAGCAGGGGCTTGAGGCGCTGATCCAGCAACCGGCCAATATGGCGGACTCCCGCAACTACCGTACCGGTGGATACATTAAACGACTGCCAAAAGATCCGTGGGGCAATGATTATCAGTATCTCAGCCCGGGTGAAAAAGGACTGTTTGATGTTTATACCCTGGGGGCAGATGGTCAGGAAAACGGGGAGGGCGCTGGCGCAGATATCGGTAACTGGAATTTGCAGGAGTTTCAGTAATCAGTGCCTGAACGCGGATTCACACTTCTGGAAATCATGCTGGTGATTTTCCTTATCGGCCTTGCCAGTGCGGGCGTGGTACAGACGTTTGCGACCGCTTCAGAGCCGCCTGCGAAAAAAGCGGCGCAGGATTTTCTGACTCGCTTTGCGCAGTTTAAGGACAGGGCAGTGATTGAAGGGCAGACACTCGGTGTGTTAATCGACCCGCCTGGCTATCAGTTTATGCAGCGTCGTCACGGGCAGTGGTTGCCCGTTTCCTCGACCCGGTTATCGGCACAGGTTACGGAGCCGAAACAGGTGCAGATGCTGTTACAACCCGGAAGTGATATCTGGCAGAAGGAATATGCGCTGGAGCTGCAGCGTCGTCGCCTGACGCTGCACGATATTGAACTGGAGCTGCAAAAAGAGGCGAAAAAGAAGACGCCGCAGATCCGTTTTTCGCCTTTTGAACCCGCCACGCCGTTTACGCTGCGCTTCTACTCGGCGGCGCAAAACGCATGTTGGGCGGTAAAACTGGCACACGATGGCGCGTTATCCCTCAATCAATGTGATGAGAGGATGCGATGAAGCGCGGATTTACCTTGCTGGAAGTGATGCTCGCGCTGGCGATTTTTGCGCTGGCTGCCACGGCGGTGTTACAGATTGCCAGCGGTGCGCTGAGTAATCAGCACGTTCTTGAGGAAAAAACGGTAGCAGGCTGGGTGGCTGAAAACCAGACCGCGCTGCTCTACCTGATGACCCGCGAGCAGCGGGCGGTCAGGCATCAGGGCGAGAGCGATATGGCAGGAAGCCGCTGGTACTGGCGAACCACACCGCTGAGTACAGGCAACGCGCTGCTCCAGGCGGTGGATATTGAAGTCAGCCTTCACGAAGACTTTTCGCCGGTGATTCAGTCACGACGCGCCTGGTTTAGCGCCGTGGGAGGCCAACAGTGAGAAGGGCTCGCGCTGGTTTCACGTTACTGGAAATGCTGGTGGCAATTGCCATTTTTGCCTCGCTGGCACTGATGGCGCAGCAGGTGACTAACGGCGTCACGCGCGTGAATAGCGCCGTCGCCGGACACGATCAAAAACTAAACCTCATGCAGCAAACGATGAGTTTTCTGACCCACGATCTGACACAAATGATGCCGCGTCCGGTAAGAGGCGATCAGGGCCAGCGTGAACCAGCGTTACTGGCTGGCGCTGGCGTGCTGGCGTCTGAGAGTGAAGGGATGCGCTTTGTGCGCGGCGGTGTGGTTAATCCGTTGATGCGTCTGCCGCGCAGTAATCTGCTCACCGTCGGTTACCGCATTCATGACGGTTATCTCGAACGGTTAGCCTGGCCGCTGACCGACGCAGCAGGCAGCGTGAAGCCGACAATGCAAAAGTTGATTCCGGCGGATTCGCTTCGTTTGCAGTTCTATGATGGTATGCGCTGGCAGGAGAGCTGGTCGTCAGTACAGGCGATCCCCGTGGCGGTACGCATAACCCTGCATTCGCCGCAATGGGGCGAAATTGAACGCATCTGGTTGTTACGCGGGCCGCAATTATCATGATCACCTCACCACCAAAACGCGGAATGGCACTGGTCGTGGTGCTGGTATTGCTGGCGGTCATGATGCTGGTAACCATCACGCTTTCCGGGCGGATGCAGCAACAACTTGGGCGAACGCGCAGCCAGCAGGAGTACCAGCAGGCGCTGTGGTACAGCGCCAGTGCAGAAAGCCTGGCGTTGAGCGCACTCAGTCTGAGCCTGAAAAATGAAAAGCGCGTGCATCTGGCACAACCGTGGGCTTCTGGCCCTCGTTTTTTCCCACTGCCGCAGGGGCAAATCGCCGTCACTCTGCGTGACGCACAGGCCTGCTTTAACCTGAATGCCCTCGCTCAGCCGACGACGGCGTCGCGTCCGCTCGCGGTACAACAACTGATTGCCCTGATCTCGCGCCTCAATGTGCCTGCTTATCGGGCCGAACTGATAGCCGAAAGCCTGTGGGAGTTTATTGACGAAGACCGCAGCGTGCAGACGCGTCTGGGGCGTGAAGACAGCGAGTATCTCGCCCGTTCGGTGCCGTTCTACGCCGCTAATCAACCGCTGGCTGATATCAGTGAGATGCGCGTGGTACAGGGAATGGACGCCGGGCTTTATCAAAAACTGAAACCGCTGGTCTGTGCGCTGCCGATGACCCGCCAGCAAATCAACATTAATACCCTGGACGTCGCGCAAAGTGTGATTCTTGAGGCGCTGTTTGACCCGTGGTTAAGCCCTGTTCAGGCGCGGGCGTTATTACAACAACGTCCGGCGAAGGGCTGGGAAGATGTCGATCAGTTTCTTGCACAGCCGCTACTTGCTGACGTCGATGAGCGTACTAAAAAACAGCTAAAAACCGTCCTGAGCGTGGACAGCAATTACTTCTGGCTGCGTTCAGATATCACCGTGAATGAGATTGAACTGACGATGAACTCGTTAATTGTCCGCATGGGCCCACAACACTTTTCTGTTCTCTGGCATCAGACAGGAGAAAGTGAGTGAGTTCCATGCTTGAGATTTTTATCCCGCTTTGCGCCTCCGATCCCATCCGTTGGCAGCACCGTACCACCGACGTGGAGCACGGCATCTGGTCTGACGTTGACAACGAACAGCTCCAGCAATGGCTGCAAACTGATGCGATTCGATTCTACATTCCCGGCGAATGGATCAGCGTCTGGCAGGTTGAACTGCCTGATATCCCCCGCAAGCAGATACCGACTATTCTGCCCGCCTTGCTGGAAGAAGAGCTGAACCAGGATATCGATGAACTGCATTTCGCCCCGTTGAAAGTCGACCAGCAACTGGCAACCGTAGCTGTGATTCACCAGCAGCATATGCGCAACATTGCGCAGTGGTTGCAGGCAAACGGCATCACCCGCGCTACCGTCGCGCCGGACTGGATGTCCATTCCTTGTGGGTTTATGGCTGGCGATGCGCAACGGGTTATCTGCCGCATCGATGAATGCCGGGGATGGAGCGCCGGGCGGACGCTGGCCCCGGTCATGTTCCGCGCCCAGCTCAATGAGCAGGCGTCACCGATTTCGCTGACCGTAGTCGGAATCGCGCCGGAAGAGCTATCTGCATGGGCTGGCCCAGACGCTGAACGTCTGACCGTTACGGCTCTGCCCGCCATTACCACTTATGGCGAACCGGACGGGAATCTGCTAACAGGGCCGTGGCAGCCTCGGGTCAGCTACCGAAAACAGTGGGCGCGCTGGCGGGTGATGATTCTGCCGATATTGCTGATTCTGGTTGCGCTGGCAGTGGAACGGGGCGTGACGTTATGGAGCGTCAGCGAACAGGTGGCGCAAAGCCGCACCCAGGCGGAAAAAAAGTTCTTAACACTGTTCCCGGAGCAGAAGCGGATTGTGAATTTGCGTTCCCAGGTGACGATGGCGCTGAAAAAATATCGCCCGCAGGCCGACGATACCCGGCTGCTCGCAGAATTGTCAGCGATCGCCAGTACCCTGAAATCAGCGTCACTTACCGACATCGAAATGCGTGGTTTCACCTTTGATCAAAAACGCCAGACGCTCCACCTTCAGTTGCGGGCCGCGAACTTTGCCAGTTTCGACAAACTGCGTAGCGCACTGGCGGCAGATTATGTTGTGCAACAGGACGCGTTACAGAAAGAGGGTGATGTGGTTTCCGGCGGCGTAACGTTGCGGAGGAAATAACATGTTACGCGATAAATTTATTCACTATTTTCAGCAATGGCGTGAACGCCAGTTAAGCCGTGGCGAACACTGGCTGACACAACACCTGGCGGGGCGTTCTCCGCGTGAAAAGGGCATATTACTGGCAGCGGTGGTGTTCCTGTTTAGCGCCGGATATTACGTTCTCATCTGGCAGCCTTTGAGCGAACGGATTGAGCAACAGGAGACGATGTTGCAGCAGCTGGTGACGATGAACACCCGACTGAAGAGCGCCGCGCCGGATATTATTGCGGCGCGAAAATCCGCCACAACCACGCCTGCACAGGTATCGAGGGTCATCAGTGACAGTGCTTCCGCGCACTCAGTGGTCATCAAGCGGATAGCTGAGCGCGGGGAGAATATTCAGGTCTGGATAGAACCTGTGGTGTTTCATGACCTGCTGAACTGGTTAAACGCGCTGGATGAAAAGTATGCGCTGCGGGTGACACAAATTGATGTTAGTGCGGGTGAGAAGCCAGGGATGGTGAATGTGCAGCGGTTGGAGTTGATAAGAGGATAAGTGTTCCAGTAAATTCCTTACCTGTGAAATTCAGTCCGAAAGGTGAGTGTATAATCTTCTTATCCACTCACCGAGTTAAATATTTTTGCAATAAGAAATATCCCACTCCCGCCATCACTGAATGTTCTGCAAAACGACAGATACGAGTTCTCTCCTGAAACAGCCCTGCGTCCTATAAATATGCTTACGTGTGGCAATACATCATGATTATTAATAGATGCAATGAATCATTAGGTAGCAATTGATAGGTCAAAACATATAGGATAATTCTTGTGTGATCTGTATTTTGTGTAGCCTAGAAATTAGTAAAATTCCTGGAGATAATCAGAGAGGGAATTTCAAATAGTATAATAATTTCCCAAGAAACTATTCGTCGATTTTAGGAAAAGTCTGCTCAGGTATATCTACCGAGGGATAATGCTGGCTGTAACGCTGGTTAAAATAGATACACAAAATAATCAAGATGTATATTTTAATCGACGAAAATAATTACTTCCGGGATTATTGATGCGACTTAAATAACACCATTTAAATGTGATATAAATCACAAATATGGCTGTGAAGAGGGTGCTGTAGATATAAATAAGAAGTACATGAGTGAATTTTAAATAGGGGAATAGTTTCTCGCTAAACAATTTATTGGTAATCAATCACATGCGTTCTGGTTTGAGGCAGATTGCAGGTGTTGTTACGCATAAAATTCATAGGTGGTATTATAATCAAGTAGTTAACAGTAATAGTAAAAAATAATTTCTTGCGAAATTAGCAGCCCGTTTTGAATAAGTGTGTTCCGGAGTAATCCAGAGCGCATGCTGCTTTACGTCTTTTTCAAGCCATGTTGGTTAAGCAAAAAGAGGTAGAAATAATTTCCTGAGAAATTAACTCAACATTCTGAAATGGCCAGTTTTCTGAAATTACCAGAAGACCGAATACATTCATGCCTGAAGAATGGATTAGAAGAAACGAGACGGAAATAGATCTATTTATCCCTGCGGAAATAATTTCTGCTGAAATTTTTTGCGGCTATTAAAAAGGTCAAACCGTCTGAGTAAATTTTATCCAGTTACAAATAAGCATTACCTCCAGTGTATTGGTAGCTGTTAAGCCAAGGGCGGTAGCGTACCTGAAGAGATTAGGATCACATCATCAAATGGCAAGAAGTGGATTTGAAGTCCAGAAAGTCACCGTAGAGGCATTATTTCTACGAGAAATACGAACACGCTTTGGTAAGTTCCGTCTGGGATATTTGTGGGCGATTCTCGAACCCTCTGCGCATTTGCTGATACTGTTGGGCATTTTTGGTTACATTATGCACCGCACGATGCCAGACATCTCATTCCCGGTGTTTTTACTTAATGGCCTGATTCCCTTTTTTATCTTTAGCAGTATCAGCAATCGTTCTGTAGGTGCTATTGAAGCGAATCAGGGGTTGTTTAATTATCGACCAGTAAAACCCATCGATACGATCATTGCGCGTGCATTGCTTGAGACACTGATTTACGTTGCTGTTTATATATTGCTTATGCTTATCGTCTGGATGGTAGGCGAATATTTCGAAATAACAAACTTTTTACAACTTGTGCTTACCTGGAGTTTGTTAATCATTCTTTCATGTGGCGTTGGCTTAATATTCATGGTCGTTGGTAAAACCTTCCCTGAAATGCAAAAGGTCCTGCCGATACTGCTTAAGCCGCTGTATTTCATCTCCTGCATCATGTTCCCTCTACACTCGATTCCGAAGCAATACTGGTCATATCTACTCTGGAATCCATTAGTGCATGTCGTAGAGTTAAGCCGCGAGGCAGTTATGCCTGGCTATATCAGCGAAGGCGTGAGTCTGAACTACCTGGCAATGTTCACTCTGGTCACCCTGTTCATCGGTCTGGCGTTATACCGAACGCGTGAAGAGGCAATGCTGACATCATGATTAAGATTGAGAATTTGACGAAGTCCTATCGCACGCCAACGGGTCGACACTATGTCTTTAAGGATTTAAATATTGAAATCCCTTCAGGAAAAAGTGTCGCCTTTATTGGTCGCAACGGAGCGGGTAAATCAACGTTACTGAGAATGATTGGCGGCATTGACCGCCCCGACAGTGGAAAGATCATCACCAATAAGACAATATCATGGCCAGTCGGTCTTGCAGGTGGATTTCAGGGAAGTTTAACCGGACGCGAAAACGTAAAATTTGTTGCGCGGTTATACGCGAAGCAAGAAGAGCTGAAAGAGAAAGTTGAGTTTGTTGAAGAATTTGCCGAACTCGGTAAGTACTTCGATATGCCGATTAAAACTTACTCATCCGGTATGCGATCGCGTTTAGGCTTCGGTTTAAGCATGGCATTTAAGTTTGATTATTATATCGTCGATGAAGTAACCGCAGTCGGTGATGCCAGGTTTAAAGAAAAATGCGCTCAATTGTTTAATGAAAGGCATAAAGAGTCTAGTTTTTTGATGGTTTCACATAGTTTGAATTCATTGAAAGAGTTTTGTGATGTGGCCATTGTGTTTAAGGACGATAATGCGGTTAGTTTTTATGAGGATGTTCAGGAGGGGATAGAGGAGTATATAGAAGGAAAACTTATTTTATATTAACATATTCATATGTTTTTTAATCATGCGCCTGAAAGTTGACTTAATAAAAATATATAATTTATCTTCTCTTGATGATAAAACTACAAGAAATGACTGAGTTTTTTGTTTGTAACAATAAAAATTATATAAATAGTTAATGGGGCAACTTGTTATTTGTTCAGCGCGTTTGATGTGCTAATTGAAATGCTATTTTCTACTATAAATGTCGAGTTTGTTTCCTAGAGGTAAAGAGTGAAGAATATTTTAATAGTAACCCCGGAAATCCCATATCCAGCATTTAAAGGGAATCAAAACAGAATTCATCAAACAATCAAACTGCTGGAATCATTAAATTGTAAAATATCACTAGCAATACTTAACTCAAATCAAAAAGAACGGAAAAGCATTGATGTAAAGAAAGATGTTTTAAAAGCTTATAAGTTATCTGATGTAATTGTAAAAAGGCATCCTAAATTCTCAAAAGATAATGTTTTTTCGGCATTAAAAAAGATAGATGAGAGTCTTTTTGGGACGGACAGGATTTGTACGCAAGAGACTTGTCCATATACATTTAAAAAAGTTGTAAGGAAATATATAAAAACTAAGTCACCCGATTATGTAATTGTTAATTATTTGAAAATATCCGATGTAATTCCACGAGGTTACAAGGGGAAAACAATAGTTGATACACACGATTTTGCTACAGAGATAATGAAAGGAGCCCTAAAGATAAAACCAAACGATAGATTTGATCTCGCTAAATTTGAAAAAAGTGAGAGAAAATGTATTAATAAATTTGATACAGTAATAGCAATTAATCCAAATGAAGAAAAGGAATTCAAGCGTAGATTTGGCATCAAAAATACAGTGTTCATACCCGGATTTCATAACGTTAAAACATGTGTAAATAGAGACTCTAAACATAAATATGATATTTTGTTTGTGGGTTCTAGTTCACCATTCAATATAGAAGGATTCATGAAGTTCAATGCGAATGTTATACCGCAGCTTTCGAAACTACTTGGAAAAATGCCGTTGATCGCTGTAGCAGGAGATGTAAGCAATTGCGCAGCTATAAAAAAAATTAAAGGAAATCATATTAATCGTCTTGGTCGTGTTCCAGATCTATCAGAATGTTATAATTCAGCAAAAGTTGTAATCTGCCCAATACTCAACGGCGCAGGTATGAAAATAAAATCCGTTGAGGCTCTTTCTTATGGAAAAGCAATGGTAACAACCACCTTGGGTTGTGATGGTATTAATATTAAAAATGGTGTTCATGCCATTATTGCAGATCAATGGCATGATTTCACTTCTGCGCTTTATGATATACTTACTCATAACGAGAAAAGAATACAGTTAGAAGAAAATGCACTGCAATTAGCTAAAGATGAATATAGTTTCGAAAGTGTGGCTATAAAATGGAGGGAAATATTAGAACTACCTAGAGATAATATTTGTATAAAACAGGAAAATAGCATAAGAAAAACACCAGTTAATGAAAGTAAAACGCCTTCCCGTAAAAAAGCTTTAATTTTCGGTATGGATGCCAGATTATTAATGGATATAAATCTGCATATTGCAATGGAATTAAGAAGACAAGGAGTTTTTAGTGAGATTGTGAAGGTCGAAAGCGCTCATAAAAATTTTTTCATGCAGCATGACTTTATAACACATTCACTAAAAGAAATGTTTACCAAAAAAAATAGAGATCTGGCAGAAGAGTGGTATAGGGAAAATCATGAACTTCCTATCGCAAAAATGAGCTATCGAGGAGTAAATATTGGAGTTGATATTTTAACTCATAAGAGAATGTTTCCAGAGCATTATGAGAAAGATAAATTTTCTAAATCAATAAAATATTGTATTCTTTTGATTGAGACATTGTTGAATCTTTGTGAGAAAATACGACCAGATTTTTTGGTAAGTTGGAATGGAAATGGACCTCATATGATATTCATTCCTAAAATTGTTGCAAAGATTATAGATGTTCCGGTTCTCTTTGTAGAAAGAGGGCTTCTGCCATCTACTTATCTTGTGGATTATCAAGGTGTTAATTTTAAAAGCTATCTTGCGGGAAGTTACATCGACATACCGCCAAACAATAAATTTCATTTCGCTGATAATTATATAAAAAACTTTTCTGATGCTAATGAAACGATTGTTAACACTAATGATTTGATCATTTCAGATAAGCAAAGAATATTCCAAAAATTAAAAATTAAAAATAAAGGTTTTATTCTTTTTTGTGAACAAATAGAAGGTGATTCCAATATAATTATAAATTCACCTAAATTTAAAAAAATGCGACAAGTGATTAATGAACTAATGCCCGTCGCAAAAAAATTAGGTTTTTCTCTTGTTATTCGCCCTCATCCTGAGAATAAAAAAAGGCAAATTGATTATCCGGCTGGATGCATAATTAACTCAGATATTAACCTACACTCCTTGCTTAAAGCTTCAGAGTTTAATGTGGTCATAAACTCTACGGTGGGTTTGGAATCTCTTATTTTAAATAAATTGACATTTGTACTTGGGAACAGTATTTATACGGGGAAGGGTTTTACATATGATGTTCGTTCAGGGGAGGAAATAATATCTCTTTATCGTGAGTTTGCTCATCAATCAGATGATGAAAAATACGAGAAGGAGCTAAAGTTTAAATCTTTTTTAATATATTTGTTATGTAATTATTTAGTACATTATAAGGATTCATCATATGATGAAATCACATATGATATATTTGAAAATATTTTAATAAGGCTCGGTTTTGAATATCGCTTAAAAACAAATCCTAAACAAACAAAAGCATGTCAGTATTTAGTTGGTGAAAAAAATAAAATTAATTTTATTTCTGGCGATGTTGCAATAATAAATACGGTTAATTCAAAAACAAAGTTGTATTACACAGGTGTTGATAGACCATCTTTTTCTATTTCTAAAATATTTGAAGTTTATCCACAGTTGAACGTAAATAGCCCTGTGTGGTCCTGCAAGCCAAATAAAATAGAGTCTTTTCTAAAAAGCAAAGAAAAAAATGAAAAAAATAGAATATTTATTATAATAATGGAAAATTCCAGCGAATATCTTTCCGACATTAAAGGGTGGATGAAAAAAAACAATCTGAAAGCAATATTTTTAGATGAGTATTTTACAGTTCAATAAATAACATTATTTTGCGAAATAAAAATAATTTTGGTCAATTATAAAATATCCCGCCAAAGATACTGGTGGGATATTTATGACATAGGTTATTTAAAATACTAATAACCAAATGCGTATCGATAATTTTCAGATGACTAGTTTGGTGTTAATTTACCTATCCATTTTTATCGGTTAAATTCACATTGCATTTGAGAAAAGTGTTTTATTTGAATGGTATGTTAAAACATCTTCATTGCTGCTGTTTTATATGAGTAATTATATTTTAATAGTTATATAGGATAGTGATTATAAAAGAGAGCAAGACCATTGAAATAAATATTTATAATTGTATGTAGATTAAGATATGTAATAATAGATGCATTTATATGATTTATTGTGGGGTTTGTATTTAACTAGATGTGTGATTCATAGACATCGTTTCAATTTTCTCAGTTCAATTTCAAGTTTGTAATTCTGTTCCTGTATATGCTCTTCATTGGGCTGATAGCTTGCGTGAACGGCATCAGAGTATGGTGTTTGCTCTGCAAGTTCGAAGTAGCGCTCCATCGGAGTTTTACCGTTGTGAGCGCTATGAGGGCGTTCCCAGTTATAGTAATGCTGCCATTCTGCCAGCAGTTCTTTCAGGTCATCAGTTGAGAGGTCTACGGTAGCGTAAAACTCGGCTTTGTCTGTCTTTTGAGAACGTTCAACTTTGCCATTAAGATGAGGTGAGGCTGGCTTATTTGGACGAAACTTGATGCTGTATTCTTTCAATTTTTCCTGCACCTTAACGGCAAAAAACTCTCTTCCCCGGTCTGTCTGTAAGCGCTGTATCGGGAAAGGCATTTCTTCAATAACACAATCGATAAAATCCAGTGTGTTTGCAGCCGTGCGACGAGAGTAGAGTCTCAGGACTCTGTAGCGAGTGCAGTCATCAACAGATGTGTACTGATACAAACCGGGGCCAATTTTACAGGTATCCATCTGGACCCGATCACCGGGAACAGGGCGTTCGTAGCGAATAAAATCTGCTTTACGCCGGAATTTAACGACAGGTTTAACCTTATTCTGGCAAAGAACTTTGTGGATCGTTGCCACTGCCAGTGAGATTGCATGAAGTCGTTTTAACTCGCTCTGAATCCTCCTTGCACCCAAATTTCGCAGGGAACGTAACTCCAGAATCAGAGCGACTTCGCCAACGCCGGTTTTCGTTGATGGTGAATGTTTAGGGCGACGGCTATGGCTTTCCAGACCAGCGATGCCCTGAGCCAGATATCTGCGCCACCATTTACGCAATGTGGGGCGGGAAATACCGCAGCGACGGCATACGAACCCCGCGTCACCAGACGTTTCATAGAGTTTTACCCACTGTAGCCGCTGCTGAATTTCCCTGTTCATAGTAAGGCATTATAGTGAAACGATGTCTATGAATCACACAAACTAGATAATACATGGGCTATTATCTGTTTTTTATTGCGAGATGTGTTTTATTTTCCACCATCATTCTGTTTTCAAAAAACCTTCCCCCATAATAAACTGCATTAACCTGCGTCTTCATCAATAAATACCCTCGAAACTTCTTAAACAGTTTCATATCCGGTTTAAAATCGGCCTGCCAGAACTGGTGCAAATGCCCTTGATACGTCAAGCCCTTGATGTCGTACAGGGCATTGCCCATCACTTTGAGTGGTTTGTTATGAATCAGTGCAGATATCCCCGCCGTACTGTTAATTGTCACCACCGCTTTAGCATGGCGTAATAATTCCGGCATCGGGAGATCGTGCACATAAATGACGCGCTCGCCTAAGCCATATTCCTTACTCAACCGCTTAATTAATGGTCGATAGAGTCTGTGACCACGATCCATCGGATGATGTTTGATCACCAAATAACTTTCTTTCGGCGCTTTACGTGAAAATGAGTTCATGACTTCATTAATATAGTCACGCACATCGTTATAATTGCTGTGGTTACGAATCTGGCTATCGTTATACACCTGCAAAACGGCAAGATAATAACGCTGGTCCAGCTCATTCATTAACCTCGGTAATACCTTACGCTGTGTTACCTTGTAAAGTTGCTTGCGCCAGTATGCACGAACCCAGCAACGTGCTTCATACCAGGGGGAAAACGATTTATGGTGGCGGTAGCGAGGGAACTCATGGCGGTAATGCCAGCCCATCAGGTAATACCACATCGCATGACCTATACGTTTCATCGTTGAAGGTTTTAAGTTCTCAACGTGCGGCGTAGGCATATCTGGTAATTTACGATAAAAATCCGGATCACGCGGTAGCGATGAATATGCGTTTACTCCGCCTTCTTCAACGGTAATAAATTGCGGGCGTAAATATCCTTCCTCAAATGCCAGAAAGCGGATCCCTTTCGACTTTGCCCAACGTTTTGCTTCTTTGTGCAATGGGCGGCAGTCACCAAAGCAGAGGATGGTATCAAAGTCATATTGCCGGTGGAGATCCCGTAACCATCCGGGGAACTCTTTCGGCGTTTGGTAGTAAGCCAGGTATTGTCGATGGCGGCAGTAAAAACGATCCCCACCGTTGAATACAACATTCACAGCGTTACGTCCTAATGACTCTAACCATTCGGCGACGTCATTGAAAAAAGGTCCCATCGGCCCCTGCAATAGCAGATATTTTTTACCGGATAATAAAACGGTTAGTGCATTACCTTGCATAAATAATTTGCGTAATAGTCAACTATGAAATTGTTTAGCCAAATCTGACCTTGCAGAAAATAATTAATTTGCGGTAATAGCGTATTACCCGCCCCGCTTTTTTTCGGGTAATAAACATCGGCTTGCGCGGCGTCTTGATTAAATATTCCGCAGCTTCTTCTACCGTAATAGGTTGTAGCCGTGTTGGGTGGATATAGGTTGGATAAACAATCAACGCCTGATAGATCAAATCTGCTAACGTTAATTTTTGCTCGCGGCGCGGGCAGTGATGTTCATCAACGGTTAAACCCCAACCGGCATAGAAGGGCAGGCCGTAACAATGAACTTGCTTGCCATGTAATAACGCTTCAAACCCGGACAATGATGTCATGGTGTGCACTTCATCTGCGCGCTGAATGCATTGAATAATATCTGCGTCCAGTGCCTGATAATCAGCGAGTTCAGCAATTAGTTCTGCCGGAATATCGCCCTTGCGATTCCCCACCAGTACATCCGGGTGCGGTTTATAAACAATGTAGGCGTGCGGATTACGCTCGCGTACTGTGCGTAATAACTCAAGGTTGCTCTTAATCGAGACAGTGCCTGTTTTAATAGAGGCATCGTCCTCTACCTGACCCGGCACCAGGATAACTTTTTTATCTTTGGCTTCGGCTGGTAGAGAGAAATCGGCTCCCAGGTTGTACTTACTCAGTTTGCTTTCAACCAGTCGCTGGCGTAATTTTTCAGCTCGCATCTTCTGCGCCAGCGTTAGCTGGCTATGATTCAGCAGCACTTCCAGATCGCTGGGGCGCGTGGCGTCATAGTAAATACCGCGTTTATCCAGCACCAGCGATAGCGGCGGCAGCAGGTCAGAGCCAAGTCCGGATGAACGCAGAAAACCATCTTCCATTCGCCATAACGGCAGTGATTTTCGCTGCGCTTCGGCTCGCCATTGCTGTTCTCCCTTTACACCCCATACCACGCAGGCGCTCGCCGCAGTACAGCGACGTGAAAAACTCAGCCGGTTTGTTGCCGTTTGCAAGAAAGGTTTCAGGATCGCTGACTTCCACAGCGTTAAGCCTGGCGCCCATAAATAACCATTACGCTGTTGCAGATGTCGACGTTGTAATTGCAGCCATTGCAGCACGGTAAATAGATCGCTTACTTCTCCCGTTTGCGGATCGATATAGCGACAGTAACGCAGGTATGCAGCGGCAAAAAGTTCCTCCAGCGTGGCAGAACCGCGTCGGGCAGATAACAAAGCGGACTGTGGATGACGATCGTCGGTTAAGCCCCAACCTGCATACCAGGGCTGGCCGAAACATGTTACTGGTTTTCCTGCCAGCAAGGCTTCAAAGCCGTATTGGGATGTCACGACGTAAACCTGGGAAACGTGTCGCAATAGCGACTGCGGACTGACATTCTCGGCAATCAAACATACTCGTTGCGTGGCACGCAGATCGGCTAAATAACCTGTTTTCTTTCCTTCCAGTACATCTGGGTGCACCTTCACCCAAATTTCGGCTTGAGGATTTTCCGCCATCGCGGCTTCCAGCATGGCAGCAAACTCATGCGGGCCAGCATTGCCATACGTCACTGACATATCATTAAATGTCTGATCGACAACCAGAACGATGTCTGAACGTTCTGATTCATCCGCCACAAACGCAGGTGCCAGGTTATATTTCGACAAATCCCCGGTCACGATGGTGTGCATCGCTTCTCTGGCCTGGCTTATCAGAGCTGTATTTCCGGCTTTATCCTGTACCAGTTTCTCCAGTGCTGAAGGCTTGCTGGCATCGTAGTAAATGCCACAATCATCCACCACCAGAGAAAGCGGCGGCTCGCCATTGACGCCAAGATCCAGCGAACGCACAAATCCATCTTCCAGACGAATGACGGGTTTTCCCGCTGCTTTGGCGATGGCGACTGGTTTCGCCGCGCTGGGACGATGTCCCCACACGGCGATAGCATCAACTTCTTGCGGAACAGGGCGCAGCAGAGAAAGTTTCTGGCACGGTTGCGCCAGAAATTTCTCCAGATGCGGAATACGCCAGATGCCAGGCGAGTAAATGCCAATCATGCGTTTTCAGCCAGTTCCTGTGCCATCAGGGCGCGCACTTTTTCCAGGCATGCTGGGGTGTCGACGCCCGGACCGGTTGCGGCAACCTCAAATGTGCGGATGTTGATCCCCGCGTTCATCAACCTTAGCTGCTCCAGTGATTCCGCCTGCTCCGGCATGGACTCCGGTAACTGGCTGTAGTTTTGCAGCACATCGCGACGATAAGCGTAAATACCGACGTGTTTCAGGTAGCGCGCTTTTTCAGCATTACGCGGATACGGAATCGGTGAGCGGCTGAAATAAAGCGCATCCTGGCGGGTATTTACCACCACTTTTACCGTGCTTGGCTCGGTCGCTTCTTCGGCAGAAATCGCGTGGCATAGAGTTGCCACTGGCAACGCGGGATCATCACGCATTCCTTGTAGCAGCGTTTCTACATCCCGCGGGCGAATCATTGGTTCGTCGCCCTGCAGGTTAATGTAGATATCTGCCTCGACTTTATACATCACCTCGACCAGCCGATCGGTGCCGGATTCATGATCGTTGCGCGTCATGATGGCTTTCCCGCCAAATGCCTGCACGGCCTTTTCAACACGCTGATCGTCTGTTGCCACCCAAACTTCTGCGACGCCCGCCACCTGTAACGCACGCTCGTAAACATGCTGGATCATCGGTTTACCAACAATATCGAGCAGTGGCTTACCCGGCAGGCGCGAGGAGCCATAGCGAGCCGGAATGACAATAACTGCTTTGCTCATCTCAACTCCTTACAAAGACAGAATCACTTTTGCACCCACCGCCAGCTGATAGAGGATGGTGGAAATACCACGGGTAACTTCAATGTTTTTCGATTCATATTTCGGCAGAACCATAATCTCATCGCCCGGCTTGAGTGAATCCACATCTTCCGCGTTGACCGCAGCACCGTTCTGACGAATGACGATAATTCTGGCGTTACCCGATTTTTGCGTCAGGCCACCACATTTCTCGATGTAATCCTCGGTGGTCATTCCCTTCTGCCAGCTCACCGCGTTCGGGAACAGCACCTCGCCGTGAACCATAACCAGCGACGTTTTCTCCGGAATATTGATGACGTCGCCATCTTCCAGCAGAACAGAATCAATATTGGACTCGTTGAGGATCACTTCACCTTTCGGAACCACGGTGCGCGCTTTCGCCACAAAGCGGCTGATCAGTTGCGCTTCCTGCATTCGCAGGCTGGCTTCTTCTTTGGTGGAGGACTGGGCGGAAAGAGATGCTTCCTCCAGCTTTTGCAGCGAGAGATTCAGCATCTCTTTCTGACGCTGGGCCACTGATGGGCGATAAAGCTGAACCGCGTTCATCTGCGACATGCTGTTCGGACGGACTTTTTCCAGAACCGCACGCATGGTAGAGCCATAAGGCAGCACCATGGCGTGTTCACCGGAGTGCGCGCCTTCAACCCGCACCTGAATGGTGCCTGCATAGCGGTCAGTGCTGACGATTAAGGTATCGCCATTTTGCAACATACGGCCTGGCGCAGAACTGATCGGATAGTATTCGCTACGTTTTTGCAGTCCCTGTTTACGCATAATCGTAATGTGAGTCGCGCCAGGCTTAGGGCGCGCCCAGCTCAACGCTTCCGTTACGGGAATGCTGCTTTCGCGGAACTCAAAGTCGTAGCTGTTAAAGACATCGCCCTGAACGCTGAAAGTATGCTGACGCGGCCCGACGATGATGGTGTCACCATCGGCGAACTGCGAAAGCCCCAGTTTACCGTTCAGCAGGAAGTCGTACAGGTTGACGTTGGAGCGCACGCGGTTACCGCGCTTGACCACAATATCAACGTAACTTCCGCGCTCTGGATCAACGCCGCCAGCCTTGATCAGATAATTGAGTAACGAATCAGACGTCACACCGCCATACAGACCAGGATTACGCACAAATCCGGTCACGTACACTTTTACTGGCTGCGCCTGTAATAAGGAGGCGTAGACGTTGACGTTGGACTGGTACACTTCCTTCACTTTTGATGTAACCAGAGTGTTCAACTGACTATTGCTAACCCCGGCAACTTTCACCGGACCAACGTTTGGCAGAAAAATATTACCTTTGGGATCAATCTGTAATGCACCATCAAAGGTGAACGCACCCCACAAGCGAACCTGAATGCTATCACCCGGATTCAGAATATAGTCAGGGTTGAATCCTACCGTCGCACCGCTATCCGCGCTGGTGCCGTTGAAAAGTTGAGCACCAAACATACGGCTCATTACCACCGGCGGTGCGGGCGGCGGGGTATTGTCGAAGCCGCTCATGTTTTGCGTATCCGACTGTTGCCCGTTCAGAATACCGGTAAGCGGCGCGGCTCCTGTAAGGTTTGGGTCAGCGTTAATATCAATGGCCGCGCTGGCCTGCGCCGCGTGACAGGCGGCAATCAGTAAAATTGATTTAAATAATTTCATCACAAACTCATTCAGCGACAGCGTTAGTCTCGGTGATCTTCAATAACAGCCAGCAACAGTTTCAGGGTGCCGAACAGCAGGCAGCACACCAGTAACCAGCAGGCGATCAAATAAGGGATATTTGGAAAAGACGATTCCTGCGGCAACTGTGGCGAACTGATCACTGACAGCACCTTGAGCTTACGAGCCGCTTCTACACGGGTCTTTTCAATGGAGGTCAGGGTCAGTTTGTACAGCTCGGTGTTGAACTCTACTTTTGATTTGATTTCTTCAAAATCCACCGCCATACGGTTTAGCTTGTCACCCTGCGGCGCTGTGATTTTGCTTTTTTCTTCGTCAATTTGTGCCTGCAATGACTGAATCGCATTACGCGCACTCACAACTTGCGGGGCGTCCTCACGCAGATACGTCAGCAAGTTCCGCAGGTCCGCTTCCATCTGGATCTTCTGGCCCATCAGCGTATTCACTAACGTGCTCGCCGCCTGTGCCTGTGCCTGTGGATCCAGAACGTTGTTGTTGTCCTGATAAGAGAGCAATTCCGCTTTGCTGGCGTCCAGACGCTGGCGTGCCTTTTCCATCTCCGTTTCTGCAAAGGCAAGCTGGTCACGCGCGATGCGATGTGACATCTCATTGATAAAGCGCTCTGACTCTTTCAGCACGGTCTGGTTAAACTTAAGCGCAAACTCCGGGCTAAAGCCCTGCGTCTGAATATTCAGTAATCCGGTTTTATCGTCATACGAGACGTTGATACGGTCCTTGTAGTACTTCAGGAAGCCTTCTGCGGTTTCATCCTTGCTAAGATGATTAAGAAAATCGAGCCCGCTGTGGCTAAACGCTTCACGAAAATTTAGTTGCTTATCCAGCGCCGCCAGCATATCCGGCGAGTTGATGTACTCTTTCAGATACAACGCATCTTCTGCGGAACTGGGGTTAGAGGCACCCAGAAGCAGACCAAAATTCAGGCTGCCGCTGTTTAAATCATCCGAGCGTTTAATGGCGACTTTCGACTCGCTCATATAGCGAGGCTGGCTGAAGATAGCCAGATAGATCAGCAGCACCGCCATCGGTGCCAGAATGATGATTTTCGCCAGGTGTTTTTGGATATCTGCCAGTGAGATGGCAGACAGACGAGCACGCATCCAGGATACGGCAGACTTCACTTTTATCAACATGTAACGATTATCAAAGTTTCAGTGGGGCGCAAACTCAATGAGAGACTAACCTCTCGCACCCCGTTGCTTAATTAGTCGAAAATGCGCACAAGGCCAGTGACTTTATTTGCCTTGTTGGTCACCAATAACGTTGAGACGCGGTGCTTTTGCATTTTTTCTTCCGCTTCAATGATCATGGTGTCTTCCGGTAGCGTCAGCGGTTCACGTGTCATCATCTGCGCAGCCGTGGCGGATGTCAGAGAATCCTCTTTTTCCATAAAGCGACGCAGGTCACCGTCGGTGATAATGCCCGCTAGCCCACCTTCTGCGTCTTCTACCATCACCATTCCCTGGCATCCGCTGGTGATACGTTGAATCACGGTTTTAAATGACGCATCCAGCTGTACCGCAGGAACATCATGCTGCATGACATCAGCAACGCGGGTCAGCAGGCGACGACCTAATGAACCGCCCGGGTGATAGCGCGCAAAATCATTCGGCATAAATTTGCGTTGGTGGATCATGGCAATCGCCAGCGCATCGCCGATCGCCATCGTCAGCGTGGTAGACGTTGTTGGTGCAAGATTATTCGGGCAGGTTTCATTCGCCATGTGGAGTTCCAGCACGGCATCAGCATTTTTCGCCAGCGTGGAATTTCCATTATTGGTAATGGCGATAATTCGGTTGCCGAAATTTTTCAGTGAAGGAACTAGCTTGAGGATTTCATCCGTTTCACCGCTGGCAGAAATAAGGATCAGAAGATCGTAAGGCGTAATCATGCCCAGATCGCCATGGAAAGCTTCTGCAGGATGAATAAAGAAACTAGGCGTACCCGTAGAGGCCAGCGTCGCTGACATTTTACGACCGACATGCCCTGATTTACCCATTCCCGAAAGAATAACGTGCCCTTTACAGTTCATTATCAAATTAAGGACACGCTGGTACTGCCCGGAATCCAGTTGTTTAGACAAGTTTTGTAATGCTGCGCCTTGTTCTGCCAGAGTCTGGCGAACAGAGGTAATTAGATATGGATCGATAGTACTGCTCTGGTCATCAGGTAAATGTCTTTCAGACATATCAGCTCCTTTGCACGGAAATAATGCCACAGTCACAACAAACCCGAACCCACTATAATTTATTTATGCTAAATCAATGGGTTGTAACAAAATTTTTAATGAATATAAAACCATGGTCAGTCCATGCTTATATGCAGGACTTATCACCTTCTTATTAAGTCGCAATGTCTCATGGAGGTGCGAAGATGCTGCAATATTACAGGCGAGAAGGGGAACCAAATTTTGCCCACCTATTTAACACACCCCTACATTATGAACAAGGAATTTAGGATTTTTATCATTTATTAAAATGTTTCCTACTTGACTATTAAGAACAAAAACAATTTATCAATTGATTATTTCCTTGTAAAAAAAGAACGTATGACTATGTTATTAATAAATAAAACACGCAAATAATGGTGATGTTGTTTTGTGATTAACTATTTAAGTGCGGCATAATAAACAGGTTGACAATTTCTATGTAAAGAAGAGGAAAATAATAAAATTTTAGCGGTGACTATTGAATGATATGATAGTTGTGGTGTTGATTATTTCTGGTAATGAATGCGGAATTAAATCTGGCCGGATTGTATTTTTGCTATATCTATTTTTCAGGAGATTATTATTAAATAGAAAAATAACAATGGTGATTATCTCCGGTTGAGCTGGAGTCACGTATGCCAGCGAGTGCTTTCTTCCGGGCCTTCCTTCACTTCAGAGAAAGAGCCTATGGAAAAGAGGCAATCATCAGGCTCTTTTTGAGTCATATGCGCCGATAATCAACTGTCTTGAACGTAAAAATTATGGAGCAACATGATGCTACGATTCATTTCACTCTTCGTTCTTTCTGAGCATTGCGTTCAGGATGGTCAGCAATTTACGCATACAGTCAACCAGCGCCACTTTTTTGGTTTTTCCGGCTGCTGGCAGATGCATGTAAAACGCCTCTATCACCGGATTAAACCAGGTTACCACAAGCGCTGCCATGTGCAGGGCTGCTCTTGCCTCCGTATGCGCACTGGCGTCGTTCGGCCAGCAGATATGTGTGGGATAACAGGGATGTTATGTGAACTGAACTGTGTTTTGTTAGCGGGGGATGTTTATTGATGATTCGGGAGTGTTTAAGACCTGATGGCGTTATGCTCCCAAGTTTATTTTATATAAAGATCCAAAAGCAAAAACCCGCCTTGTGGGCGGGTTCTTAAGAATTAGTGGTGCCGGACTCGGAATCGAAGAATGCTTCTATCGTGTTGATATTGGTTTATTTTGTTTGGTTTGGTGAAAGATGTACCCTCTTTTGTACCCGCAGTCCCTTTTGATATCGAAAGGGAATCAAACTCGGGGTCAGGCTGAGAGCACAGAAGGAAAGTGCCTGGCTATTATATCGTTAATTCTGTCAATCAGCTCCAGCCTTTTGAAAGTGATGTGTGCAGCTCCCTTCTTAAAGTATTTAATGATGAACATCTCATCTTCATAGCGTCCTTTACCCTGAACGGACTGTATGTGGTCATCCAGATTAATGGTGATATTCCCCGGTTGTCGGGGATCGGTTTACCGCTGAGCAGATGCAACATTCTTTCCAGGTCAGCCAGGCGATCTGCCTGCATTCCACTGATAAGATGAAATCCCCACTGGTCCCACCTCACCAGATTGTTGACGATAATTTTACTGCCAAATTTACAGGGTGAGTTGGTTTTGTAATCCCAGCTCAGCCCTTTGAAGAGGTTGATCACCCCCCGCTCAAACACTTCATCCTTATTCTGGTGCAGTTGTTCAAATGTGCTCAGAATGTTCGCTTCACTGATTTCCGGAAAATTATCATATTCCAGTGACCTGTACCATGTATCACGTGCCTGTGCATCCATTAAGGAAAGCATCCCGGAACGCTGCATCAGGTTACGCCAGATTTCGCGGTCAAGATTCCGGGTAATGGCTTTCATTGCGGTTTCCTGTTTCTCCTTCAGCCAGCAGCCACAGCGAAAATCCTGTTTCATGGCCCAGTCCGGGGCGGCTTTACCGCCAATACTTTCCGTCAGTGCTGAGATTTCTGTCAGTTGCCGGATAAGCGTGTCGATTTGCAGCAGTGTACTCTTTCGTACAGCCAGG